>NC_020126.1:4460312-4778906 GCF_000331735.1 Myxococcus stipitatus DSM 14675
CTCGCGGCGGGCGCCATTGCTGGCGAGGGATTGGTGGGCGTCGCCATCGTGCTGTCACAGGCGCTCTGGTAGCCTGCACGTCCCTCGATGCGTTGTCCGAACTGTCACCGCCGCCTTCCCCTGGGCGCGGCCTGTCCCGTCCACGGGACGCGAGCACTTGGTTCCGCCTCCCCCGAGGCGCTGCCACTCGCGGACGTTCCTGGAGTGCGCGGCGCCGCGCTCCTGGGCAGTGGAGGTTTCTCTCAAGTCTTCACCGCGTATCGCGACTCGGATGGTCGCGAGGTCGCCCTCAAGCTGGGACGCGATGCGCACCACGAGCGCTTCGCCCGCGAGGCCACCGCGCTGCGCCGTGTCGGAGCTCCCACCGTGCCGGAGTTGTTCGAGCACGGCGTCGCTCGAGGCCGGCCCTTCCTGGTGATGGAGCACCTGCACGGACAAACACTCGCGACCTGGATGGCCGCGCTGCCGGGGACGGGTGCAGCGTCGTTGCCGCGTGTGCGCGAGATGCTCCGAGGCTTGTGCTCCGCGCTGGAGCGCACGCATTCGGTGGGAGTCGCCCACCGCGACCTCAAGCCGGAGAATGTCTTCCTGCGCGAGGGCGGCACGCTCAGCCTCCTCGACCTGGGGCTCGCGCGATTCCTGGACGGCGAGGGTGATGGGCCGACGGACGACGTCCCTCCCGGCATGACGCCCGCGGGGCAGCGGCTGGGGACGCCGCTCTACATGTCTCCGGAGCAGTGTCTCGACGCGCGCCTCGCGAGCACGTCCGCCGACATCTACTCGCTGGGTGTCCTGCTCTTCGAACTGCTCACGGGCGCGCCGCCGTTCGTCGGTAGTTCGGAGCAGATCCGCCACGCGCACGTCAGCCTGAGACCGCCGCGTGTCTCCGAGCGCGCGGAGGTTCCTCCCGCGCTGGATGAGGTCCTGAGGACCTGCCTCGCGAAGTCGCCTCAGGAGCGCTATGCCCACGCGGCCGACGTGCTCGTCGCGTTCGATGCGGCCTGTCTCGGTGCGACGCCGACCGGTGTCGTCCCGCAGGGTGAGCACTCCGCATCGCTTCCGCCTTCGATGGGCTCGGGGCCACGACAGGTGGCGCTGCTCGGGCTGAATGCACCGCTGACGGTGGACGCGGTGCTGGCCGCCATCGAGCCACGCGGAGGCATCCTCGCGCGCGTGAAGCCGGGCGGCTATGTCATCGCGTTCGCCGAGTCGCTCACCGCCGAGGCGAACGTGCGCGCCGCCGCGCTCACCGCCCGCAGGCTGGTCGACAACGGTGCGGGCGCGGCGGTGCTCCACCTCGCGGAGCTGCATGTCCATGCGGGGACGTCCACGCTGCGCCTGGCGGGGGCGGCCCTGGATGCGTCGTCGGACTGGTGGCCCACCGAGTGGGTTCCAGGTGAGACGCGCGTCACCGACGACGCCGCCGCGAGACTGAGCCCCAGCGACACCGAGGCCGTGGCGCACGATGCGAACACGTCCGTCGAGTCCTCCGCTTCTTCCGGACGCCTGCGACTGCTCGACAGTGGTGCCTCCAGCTCCGTGTCGGAGCCTCCTCCGCTCATGGGGCGCGAGGCCTTGCTGGACCAGCTGGAGCACGATGCCACGCGCTGTCTCGCGCAGGGTGTGTCCGGGTTCGCTGTCCTCACGGGCGATGTGGGGCTGGGGAAGTCTCGGGTCCTCGAAGCACTGGCCACGCGGCTGGAAGCGACGGGGCGCGCGCAGGTCTTCCGTCTGCGTGCGGCGGCTCCAGACGTGGGGGCTCCCGAGGCCTTGCTGGAGGCGCTGCGGGCCTCCATCGCGGAAGGGGCATCACCACTTCCCGAGATACCGCGCACTCGCTCCGTGCCTCTCGCGGACGCGCGACATGCCGCGGCCCGCTGGCTCGCGGAGGCCCTGCGAATCCGGGCGCGTGAGACGCCTCGGGTCTTGTTGCTGGATGACGCGCACCTTGCCGACCCGACGAGCCTCGACGCGCTGGAGGTGGCCACGCTCGCGGGGGCGTCGTCTCCGTTGTGGGTCTGCGTGGTGGCTCGGCCCGCGTTGCTGGGACTTCGGCCTCATCTGGGGGAGCGCAGCGCGCATCCGTCCCGGCATGTCCTTCCGCCGCTGTCTCCCGAGGCGAGCCGCACGGTGCTCCTGCACCTGCTGCGTCCCGCGGAGCACATCCCCGAGCCCGTGCTCGCGCGTCTGGAGCAACTCGCCCAAGGCGTGCCCTTGTCCCTGGTCGAGCTTGGGGTGGCGCTGAGGACCGCTGGCGCACTGCGCGCCGCACCCGGTGGGGGCTGGTACATCGCACCCGACGCGCTGCTGGACGTGTCGGTGACACCGCTCTTCCAGCGGCTCGCGACCCGTCTGCTCGCGGGACTGCCCGAGGCTCACGGGGTCCTCGCGCGCTTGTGCGCGGTGCTGGGCACGGAGCTGGACGTCTCGCGCGTCGACGCGGCGCTGCGTCACCTGTCTCCCCGTGAAGAGCTCGTGGGAGTGGTCACCTCGCTCGACGCGGGGGCGGGGCTGCAACGCCTGGCTCGCGCGGGGCTGCTGCGCCCCATGGGCCTGGGCCGCTTCTCGTTCCGCCATCCGCTGCTGCGAGAGGCGCTCGAGGCGCTGCTTCCTCCCGCCGCCCGCCGAGCCCTGCATGCCGCCGCGCGGATGGCCACTCCCGGAGATGCGCCCGGAGAGCGTCGACGTCGCGCGCACCATGCCGCGGCCTGCGGTGCCCATGAGGAGGCCGCCAATGCCTTCCTCACCCTGGCCGAGGAGTCTCGCCGCGCTCACTTGTCCGTGGAAGCGGAGCAGCACTATACGCGCGCGCTCGCGCTGCTCGCGGAAGAGGACCTGGAGCGGCGCTCGCTCGCGTTGGCGGGGCGGGGCAGGGTGCGCCATCGCCTCCAGCGGTTCGAAGAGGGACTCGGTGACCTGGCCTCCGCGCGTGCTCTCGCCGAGAGCCGGGGTGACAAGTCGTTGATCGTCGACCTGTTGCTGGAAGAGGCCACCGCGCGCGACTGGATGGAGGACACGGTCGGCTCCACGGCTTGTGCACGCGAGGCGCTGGAGCGAATCGAACAGCTCGACGACCCTCGCTTGTCCCTGCGGTGCTCCCTGGCTCGAGGCCGCTTGCACGTGCGCCAGGGCGAGTGGGGCGCCGCGGCGCGGGTCCTCGACTCCGTCGTCGAAGGCGCGGAGCGCGCGCGGGAGCACGAGACGCTCGTGGTGTCACTGGCGATGCTGGGCTCGGCGCTCACGTTCCTTCAGCGCACGGAGGAGGCGGCCACGCGCTTCGACGAGGCACTGGTCCGCTGCGAGGCCGCGGGGGATGCGCTGCACCTGGCCGCGGCCCTCATCAACCGCGTGCTGCTGTGGCTGGGGCAGGGCGACGTGGTGCGCATGGAAGCGGACCTGCGCCGCGCGATGGCGCTGGGCCGAGAGCTGGGACACGCCCAGGTGGAGCGCTGGTCCACCTTCAACCTGGCGGAGGTGCTCTACATGCAAGGGCGTCTCGAGGAGGCCCTCCCCCTGGCCCGGCGCGCTCATGAGCTGGGCGTGCGCTTCTTCCTCGAACATCCCGTGCCCGTGGACGCGCTCCTGCTCGCACGCATCGGCGCCGCCTTGGGCGACATGGACGAGGCCTCACGCCAGCTGCGGTGGATTGAGTCCCACTGTCCTCCCGATTCCCTGCCGCCCACCGCCGTCATGCGGCGCCTGGTGGAGCTCCAGGTGCGCGAGTCCAAGGCCGGAACCCAAGCGCGTGAAGGTGAGGCCTGGCGGGCCCTGGAGGAGGACTCTCGAGAGCTGGCCTCTCCCGATGAGAAGGCGGAGCTGCTCCTGCAAGCGGCTCGCTCCGCCTTCGCGGCCGGTGCTCAGGCGGAGGGCCTCGCGTGGCTCGTCGAGGCTGAGAGCGCCGTGTCGGCCGCGCCCTTGTGGCGGCCTCGGCTGGACGCGCTGCGGCACGGCGCTCCACGCACGTAGCGTTCCGCGCTACAATTACAACCGAGTGTGACCTGATCGGTCACTGCAGCCGACCTCCTGGATTGTTCCTCGGGATGGCCTTGCGCTCGCGAGGCCGCTGGCCTGAGGCGTGCTTCCAGAAGACGCATTTCCCCACTTTCGTGCATTTACTGGAGGAGCGTCCATGGGTGTTACTGTCCGTCGCCCCCCGTCGTGGGTTGTGTCGTTGCTGTTGTGGGCCCTGGCGGGATGTGGAGGGGAGGTCGCGTCGACTCAGTCCCCAGAGGCCGAGGTCGGGGAGAGTCGTTCGGGGATTCGCATCGCCAACTCGCTGTCCACGGATGCGCTCGTCCTCAACGCCATTGGCACCAATGGCACGGCGACGACGCTGCTGGCGACGTCGAGCCTGGACTCCCTCTTCGATGGCACCGCGTTCGGCGGTCATCCGCACCTCAACCGGCAGCTGCATGACCCGGACGCGCGGAAGTTCATGGAGTACCTGGTGAGCTGCGCGCTGGGGCCCAACCAGCTGCTCGCGTACTTCGACCCGACGGCTTCTTCCGGAGGGCCTCGCATCTGGGGCGGCAAGGCGGGCCTGTGCACGAAGTGGCTGACGTCGCCGCCTTCGCAGGAGTGCCTCAATCGCGTCTCCGCGTGCCTCCTCGCGCGCAACAACGCGCTGGGCCGCCGCGTGGAGCTGTCCATCCGCGGTGAGGTCCCGGGCGCCCCGAGCATCTTCTACCTGGAGCCGGTGACTCGGCCCGCGGAGTACGAGCCGAGCACGGCGCAGAAGCTGGCCAGCTTCGAGCCCTGCGCGCTGGGCGAGTCGGGCGCGCAGCGGAACTGTGGCTGGACCGCCGATGGCATCGGCCGGTGTACGCCCGGCGCGACGGTCTGGGCGGGAGCAGGAGGGGCTGTCGCGTGTCCGGGCGCATCGCTGGGCGCGAGCGCGGGAAGCCGGATGGTGCTGCGCGCGTGCTCGGGTGTCGTGGGCTGCAACACGGGCGCCGACACGCTCCTGGGGGAGGGAGATGGGAGCTGCTCCGGGACGGACCCGGTGATGTCCTTCACGTGCCCCATGCAGGGGTACTACAGCGTGATGACGGCGCCGTGGGACAGCAACGACTCCGGCGTGGCGAGCGTGGCCACGACGTCGACGGCGACCCAGGCGTATGCGCTGTCGGAGGCGCAGGTCTACGGCATGCGCGAGGGCGCGTTCTACGGCAACATCTTCGACCGGAAGGCCCTGGCCACCGAGGTCTCCGTGGAAGAGGTGCGCTACGGTGATCAGCTCAAGTACGTCGTCGTCGGGGACCAGGTGGAGATCCAGGGCGCCATCTACCGCAAGATGTACTCCTGCTACGACCCGTCCTGGGTGAGCGGCTCCGCCTACTCAACCCACCGCGTCTGCGCGTTGCCGGACTCCGGTGCCAACTGCGCGGCCACGGTCACCGGCCCCTGCTGGGGGACGGCCACGAACCCGCAAGCGGGCAAGTGCGAGGTGAACGATGGGACGATGGTGTTGGGGGATGGTGACTACGAGCGGTGCCGGGACAACCTGAGCCGCCTGTGGCTGGAGCCGGTGACGACGTTCCTCCATGAGTCGTGTGGCGCGGTCGAGGGAGCGGACGTGCCCAAGCTCTGCGAGCGCAATCGAAGGGTGCGAGGGAAATACTGACCCATGACCCCCGGAGGCGTGGAGTCGCTCTATGGCGAGGAGCTGCGGCCCGGAGCACTCGTGGGCCGCTGGGTGGTGGAGCGTGTCCACTACCGAGGCTTGCTCTCCACGCTCTACCGGGCTCGGGAGGTGAGCGGAGGCTCGCTCGCGGCGCTGAAGGTGTTGCCGTCCGTGGCCTCCGGTTCCGACACCTCGCTGCGCCGCTTCCGTCGTGAGGCGGCCACCCTCCAGCGCTTGATTCATCCGCACATCGTCGGGGTGCTCGACTACGGCGAGCTTCCCGACGGTCGGCCCTTCATCGCGATGGAGTGGCTGGAGGGCAGGGACCTGGCGGCGGAGCTGGCCGCGCGAGGTCCGCTGGCCTCACGTGAAGCCTTGGAGGTCCTGGAGCAGGTGGGCGCCGCGCTGCGGGTCGCTCATGTCGCGGGCGTCGTTCATCGCGACCTCAAGGTCCAGAACGTGATGAAGCTGTCCGGCAGCGGCGAGACGCTGCTCGTGAAGCTGGTCGACTTCGGCGTGGCGAAAGGGCTCACGCCCGATGCACCGGGCTCCTCTTCGCTGACTCACACCGGCGTGGCCCTGGGCACGCCGCTGTCCATGGCACCCGAGCAGATTCGCGGCGAGGTGCCGGACGCTCGCACCGACCTGTACGCGCTCGGCGTGCTCCTGTTCCAGCTCGTCACCGGACAGCCGCCGTTCCAGGGCGCGACGCGCCATGAGGTGGAGGAGCAGCATCTGCATGCACCACCGCCTCGCCCCGCGGAGCGGGCTCCCGTGCCGGCGGCGCTGGATGACGTGGTGCTGCGGTGTCTCGCCAAGAAGCGCGAGGACCGCTACCCGGACGTGGCCGCGTTCCTGGAGGACCTGCGCCGCGCGGTGGGCGGAGCACGGCCTCGCGAGCTGGTGGGCCATGCCGTGGCGCTCTACGCGGAGGCCCGGCTGTCGCGCGCCCCAGATGCGGACCTGCTGGAGCGCATGGACTCGCTGCTGGAGCGCACGGGGGCACTTGTCCGCGACGCGGGGCTGGAGGTGCGATTGGAGGGGAGCGGCTGTCTCATGGCCTTGGCTCCCCTTCCCGACGACGTCGTCTCCGAGCGCGCCGTGCGTCAACGGGTGCTGGCCGCGGCCCTGGACTTGCTCGAAGGCACGCGCGCTTCCGATGCGGCCGTGGAGCTGGCCATCACCGTCCACGTGGACACGCACTCGTCCTCGGAGGGACGGGCGGGCGGCGGCAGCTTGATGCACCTGCCGGGCTGGGTGGCGGACGCGCAGGGCGCGGGTCTGGTCGCCACCGAGTCGGCGCTGCGAGACCTGGAGTCAGGCTTCCTCGCCGCGCCGCTGCCCGGAGGCGGGGCCATCTGGTCCCGCATCACCGGGCGGCGGTGACCCTCACGGCTTGATGCCGTGCCTGCGCAAGAGCCGGTAGAGGTGGACCCGGTCCACGCCCGCGGTGACCGCGGCCTGGGCCACCTTGCCCTGGTGCTTCTCCAGGAGGGCGCGCAGGTAGCGGCGCTCGAAGTCATCCACCGAGCGGCGGCGCTGGTCCGCGTACGGGAGGCTGGGGTCGACCTCCATCGGATTGCCGGAGCGCGCTTCCTCCTCGGTGAGCTCCACGGCCTCCTCGAAGACGAGGCAGCGCTCCAGGTAGTTGCGCAGCTCGCGGACGTTGCCGGGCCAGGCCGCGTACCGCAGGCGCGCGAGGAAGTCCGGCGTGCGCAGGGACGCCGTGCGGTCCAGGTCCGCGCCGAGCGAGCCGAGGATTCCGTCCACCAGCAGGGGCAGGTCCTCCGGCCGCTGACGCAGCGGGGGCAGGGCGATGCGCAGCACGGCGAGCCGGAAGAAGAGGTCCGAGCGGAAGCGTCCCGCGTTCACCTCCGCGCGCAGGTCGCGGTGCGTGGCCGCCATCAGCCGCACGTCCACGGGCTGGTACGTGTTGCTGCCGACGCGGCGAATCTCGCGGTTCTCCAGCACGCGCAGGAGCTTGGGCTGGAGCTCCGCGGGCAGCTCGCCAATCTCGTCGAGGAAGACGGTGCCGCCGATGGCCTCCTCGAAGACGCCCGCGCGCCGCTGGACGGCGCCGGTGAAGGCGCCCTTCTCGTGGCCGAACAGCTCGCTCTCCAGCAGGTGCGCGGGGATGGCGCCGCAGTCCACCACCAGGAAGGGGCCGTCCTTGCGCCGCCCCGCATCGTGGATGGCCTGCGCGGCCTGGCTCTTCCCGGTGCCGGTTTCACCCTCCAGCAGCACCGTGACGTCGCGCGACGCGGCGCGCTCCATCATCGCGAAGCACACGCGCATGGCGACCGAGGCGCCCACGAGAGACCCGAAGCGCGTGCTCTCGGAGACGGGCAGCCGGTTGTTCTCCGCGCTGAAGTCGAAGCGCAGCACCACGCGCCCCAGCCGCAGCAGCGAGCCGCTGCGCAGCACGCCCTCCATCACCTGCACGCCATCCAGGATGACGCCGTTGAGGCTGTCCAGGTCCCGCACCTGAGGGCCTCGGGGGCCGATGCGGACCTCGCAGTGGAAGCGCGACACGGTGGGGTCATCCACCGCGAAGTCGTTGAGCGGGTGCGAGCCGACCGAGCACGTGTCCGCCGTGGACTCCCACGTGCTGCCCGACTGCGTGCCCTCCACCACCGTCAGGCGGAAGCGGCGCACCGTCGAGGCGTCGTACACGCGGCGCCCCTGCTCGTACGGCAACGTCACGTGGAGCGCTTCGTCCCCAGGCTCCCGGGCCTCGAGCTTCCAGAGCGAATCGGGTTTCGCGTCGGGAGTGGGAGGGGTTGAGCGGGCCCGGTCGGATGCAGACATGAGCGCGAAGATACCATGACCGCGCGGTGCCGACTTTCGGTCATCCAGCCGCGGGGGATGGGCGTGTCCTCGAAACGCCCGCGCGGAAGCCCGGCACGGTGAAGACCGTCCGGGCCCCGCGTCCCCCCGCTCCGCCCCCCACGCCCCCCTCGCGACACGGAGCTCACGGTCGTGGTGGGTTGCTCCCGACCGTGTGGCGACCCCGACACCTTGCAGCGGGTGTGCCCGTGCTCCCGCACGCGTGAGCGCGGCGGGCCAGGCTGCGGGAAGCGTGGCGTGGGGCGCTACAGCCCCGGCGCGATTGTGGCGCAGCGGGCTACAGCCCTGCCCCGGTCCGCGCGTCGATGACCGTCATCGACGGGGTCGATTGGGCGCGTGGGCCCCCGGTCGCTACGAACGGAGCGCCGCATCCCCACCCTCGGGGATGCCCAGCAACAGGAGCACCATGTTCAAGCACATCATCCAGGCCCTGGTCATCGCGAGTGTGGGCTGGAGCAGCACCGTGGCCGCGGCTCCCCCGGAGAAGTCCGCGAGCACCCCGGGCCTGTCGACCCCCGAGTCCATCCAGGCGTGGAAGAAGCAGCATCGCAACTGGGGCCGGTGGGGCGCGGAGGACCAGCTCGGCGCGGCGAACCTCATCTCCCCCGCCAAGCGCAGGGAGGCCGCGAAGCTCGTGCGGGAAGGGGTGTCCGTCTCGCTGGCGCACACGCTGGAGACCCACAAGGCCCCGGATGTGCCGTCGCCGCTGGTGCACGAGATGATTGAGCACGGCGAGGCCCCGACCTCGACCTACGCGGCGGACCGGTTGGACCTGGGCTACCACGGCTGGTCTCACACGCACCTGGATGCGCTCTGCCACGTCTTCGATGAAGGCAAGACGTACAACGGCCATGCGCAAGGCAAGGTGGACTCGAAGGGCTGCTCGGTGCTGTCGGTCCATGCGATGCGCGACGGGCTGGTGACGCGCGGGGTGTTCATCGACATGGCCGCGTTCAAGGGGCTGCCCTACCTGGAGCCGGGGACGCCCATCCATGCCTCGGACCTGGAGGCCTGGGAGCGCAAGACGAAGGTGAAGGTGACGAGCGGGGACGCGGTCATCGTGCGCACGGGGCGATGGGCCCGCCGCGCGGCCGTCGGACCTTGGGATGTCTCCGCCCACTCACCGGGCCTGCATGCCTCCAGCGTGGAGTGGTTCGCCGCGCGCGGAGTGGCTGTCGTCGCGACCGACGTGGGGCTGGATGTGATGCCCTCGGGCGTGGAGGCGTATGTGATGCCGGTCCACCTGCTGCTCATCAGCTCGCTGGGCGTCCACGTCATCGACAACGCGGACTTGGAGGCCCTGGCGAAGGCCTCGGCGGCGCGAGGCCGCTACGACTTCCTCTTGAGCGTGGCGCCCTTGGCCGTGGAGGGCGGGACGGGCTCCCCGGTGAATCCCATCGCGACCTTCTGACGGGAGCGCTTGCGGAGGGGCGGGGTCCGGGCCGCCAGGCGCGTGAAGCCTCCGAGCTCCACGCTCTGTGTGGCGGCTCGGAACATGGCCTCGAGAAACCAGCGGTGGCCCGGGTCGGCGTCGCGCGAGGCATGCCAGCGCATCGCGATGGAGTCCGCCGGCAGCTCGAGCGGTGGAGGGCTGTGGCTCAAGCCGAAGGCCCTCGCCGTGGCCAGCGCCGAGCGACGCGGGAGCAGCCCGAGAAGCCGTGAGCCGAGCAGCAGGTGCGGCACGCTGAGCGAGTGGGCGGTGTGGACGGCCACCCGGCGGCGCAGTCGGAGCTTCGCCAGCGCATCATCCACGGCGTCGCTCGAATCCGCGCGCCGCGACACGCGCACGTGGGGGATGGCGAGGAAGTCCTCCAGCGACAAGGGCGTGTCCACCTCGACGGCCTGCGGGTCGAAGAGGACGAGATATCCCGCGCTGCAGAACAGCCGCGTCTTGTGGTGCGGTCCCTGGTCCTGGGGCGGGCCCACGATGAGGTCCAGCGAGCCGTCATCCAACATGGCGGGGCCCATGGCCTCCTGAAGCGGGGAGAGCGACAAGGTGACGCCCGGGGCTTCGCGCGCGGCGAGCGCGAGGAAGGGCGGCATCAGGGAGGACTCCAGCCCGTCGGAGAGGCTCACGCGGAAGTGCCGCTCCTGCGTCGAGGGGTCGAACGGGCGCTGGGTGAGCACGCCTTGGAGGCACTCGAGCGCCGTGCGCACGGGCTCCGCGAGGGTCAGGGCGTGAGGCGTGGGGACGATGCCCGCGGGGGCGCGGGTGAAGAGCTCGTCGCCCAGCAGCTCGCGCAAGCGCGCCAGGTGGTGGCTCATCGCGGGCTGACCCAGGCCGACGCGGCGAGCGGCCCGGGTGACGTGGCGCTCGCGCATCAGGGCATCGAAGGCCACGAGCAGGTTGAGGTCCAGGCGGGAAAGGTGGGCGTGGTCGATGGGGAGCATGGCTTCGACGCCTCCGGTCCGGAGGGATAACGTGAAGCCCGCTCGGATGCCCGCGAGACGTGGAGGCTAGAACGCCAGGTTGAGCTGCAGCGTGATGAGCTGCGTGGTGCCGGACTCGGTGGCGATGGGGACGGACGCGGCCTCCGCGCCGGCGGCCTCCTGTTGGTGGGCGAGCTGGTAGCGCAGCTTGAAGGCGAGGTGGGGCGCGTTGACGAACCAGCCCAGCTGAGCCTCCACGATGTAGAGCAGGTCGTCCGGCAGGTCGGTGCTGGGGTTGAGGTAGCTCAGCCGCACGCCCGCATCGAGGACCTTCTTGTAGAAGCAGTAGTCCGCCTGGAGCCACGCGCCGAAGCTCGTGTAGTTGGCGCCGGTGCCCGGTGGGTCGATGCGGCTGAGGTACGCCTCACCGAAGAGGTTGAACCTGCGCGCCTGGACGAAGAGGTCCACGCTCCCGGTGGCGAAGCGGCGCCGTCCTTCGCGGAGGATCTGGAAGATGCCCGCCTCCGGGTTGAAGTTCTCCTTCACCTGGTTGACCTCGCCGCCCGCGCCCTGGAGCGTGAAGGACACGTTGAGCGGTGGCGGCTCCTTGTCCCCGGACATGATGTACGGCAGCTCGCCGTAGCCGGGTTTGCCCATGGGCGAAATGGTGGCCCGGGCGTTGAGCTGGTACTTGCCGGCCTCGGAGGTGACGGTCCGCAGCGGTGAGCCGCTGTAGATGCCGACGTAGTACTCCAGGTGGTCCGTCGTCCCGAAGAGCGTCACGCCCTTGTCGCGGCCCGTCCAATAGTAGTTGGCGATGGCGGCGAACTCGGGGAAGAGGATCTGCTGCGGTCCCCAGGACTCATGGCGGCTGAGCGGTGTGTACTGCTGGCCCGCGCGCACGCCGAACGCGTCGATGGGCTGGATCTCCACCAGCGAGTCGAGCAGGTACAGCGGCGGGTCCGCCAGCTCCAGCGAGGTCCAGAAGCGGATCCACGGCCGGTAGATGTTGCCGCGGAGGATGGGACGCAGGAACGAGAAGGCGGTGCGCGACTCGGCCTTCCCGTCGAGGAAGACGGGCTCGAGCTTGTAGCCAGCCTGGAGTCCGATGGCGAGCAGGTAGTTCCCGTCCTCCGACTGGACGTGGAACCCGTTCTTCTCGTCGAAGCCACCCACGAGCGTGGGCTTGTCGTCGCCCTTGTCCTTGTCCTTGGAGTCCTCGTCCTCCGCGCGGCCCTCGGCCGGCATGAGAAGCCCGCTGCTCACAGCGGCGAAGATCGCCGCGACCCGCATCCAGCGCATACCCTGTCCCTTGAACGAGCTCAGGCCCGCACGAGAGGACTCGTACGGGCCCGAGCGGCACTCTGGGCATGCGACGAAGGCGCGCCACTCTCAGGTCGCGCAGGCTATCCGCGAGCGGACGACCGTGGGTTTCCCGCGCCCACGGCTGGACAGCGGCCTCGTTCCCGTGGACGAGGGGGCGCCAGGGACTTCGAGCACGGTGACGTGTTCACTGGCGCGCACCCGGGGACTCGAGGCTCACGGAGCGGGCGTCGGAGGCGGCGCCGCCTTCTGCTTCTTCGCGGGCTTGCCGGCGCCGCCGACCCCCTGCTGGCTCTCGGGGGTGGGCGTCGAGGCGTACAGGTTGTCGCCCAGCGAGTTGACCACCTGGGCGATGGCGCGCTGCGCACGCACGCTGTTGCCCGCCTTGTCGAGGGGCGGCGAGAAGGCCGCGATGGCGTAGCGGCCCGGCACCACGGCGACGATGCCGCCGCCGACGCCGCTCTTGGCGGGGACGCCCGCCTGGTAGAGCCACTCGCCGGTGTTCTCATACAGACCATTGGTCGCCATCAGCGCCAGCGTGCGCCGGGCGGTGTCCGCGCTGATGACCCGGTTGCCGGTGAGGGGGTTGATGCCGCCATTGGCCAGCGTGGCACCCATGGTGGCGAGCTGCTTGGCCGTGACGTTGACGGAGCACTGGCGGGTGTAGACGTCCAGCGCCTGGTCCGCGGGCGAGCCCAGCACGTCGTAGGACTCCAGCAGCGCGGTGATGGACTGGTTGCGGGTGTTGGTGTCCGTCTCCGACTTGTAGACCTCTTGATTCACCGGGAGGTTGTCACCGGCGAAGGCGTTGAAGTTGTCGCTGACCTTCTTCCAGCGCTCCTCCGGCGTCTTGGCCGGAAGCATGCTCACGGAGGTGATGGCGCCCGCGTTGACGAGCGGATTGCCCGCGCGGTGGTCCTTGTTCATCTCGATGGCGATGATGGAGTTGAAGGGCTGGCCGGTGGCGTCCACGCCAATCTTGTCCTCGACCTTCTTGGCGCCCACCTCTTCCATCAGGCGCGCGAGCGTGAAGGGCTTGGAGAGGGATTCGATGGGGAAGGGCGAGGCCGCGTCGCCGACGGTGTAGACCTCTCCATCCACGGTGACGATGGCGAGGCCGAACAGGCTGGAGTCCACCTTGGCGAGGTACGGGATGTAGTCGGCGTTCTTGCCGTCCTTGGTGCCCTTGAATTGCTGGTGGGCTTTCTGGAGGGCCTGTTGCATCTCAGCGCCGCTGGGCCGCGCCTCGTCTCCCGGGGCGGGGCGAGCAGCGGGGCTCGGGTCCTGCGCGGGCTGTGTAGAGGATTGGGGACCCGCGCCGAGCGCGAGGCCGGGGCCGGCGAGCGCCAGCAGGCACGTGGAGAGCAGCCAGCTTCTGCGACGGCGAAGTGCGAGCGTCATGTCATCTCCTCCCAGAGACCCGGGCGCTTGCGAGCGGACACTTGGTGCCTGGCCTCGGTGGTTGAGGAGTGGGGCCAGGCGCGCCGCGCGGCAACGGCAAGGCACGCGAGCGGGGGAGCCCTTGCGCTCACGCGTCCATGCAAGGCGTTGCAATCCCTCCCTCGCGTCCAGGCTTCGCGGGAGCGAGGCGACGGCTACCTTGTCCGGCGTCGCCACGCACGGCGCCTCGCCGGTGTTCGCCGACGAAAGGATGCAGACACAGCCATGCCGGAGCCGATGACCTCGTTGGAAGCAGGGGTCCAAGCCCACTTGTTGTCCGCGGTCTTCAACCCCGAGCAGGTCCGGCTGGATGTCTGGAATCGGCTGAGGGAGGAGATGACGCGGCTGGAGGCCCGTCAGGCGGAGGGACAGGTCTCACCCGCGCACGTGGAGCAGGTGCTGTCGCTCTTCGCGGAGGTCCATCCCATCGAGCGACTCTTCGTGTTCCCGGGAGAGGTCCGCCTGCAGCGACTGGCGGACATGGCCCGGCGGCACGACGTCGCGGAGCTGGCCGAGGAGGTCCGCCGGCTGGTGGCGCTCCTGAGCCTGCATCAAGACCGCGCGGCGCTGCTGGATGATGGCGAGACCGCGCGCGTGGGGGCGGTGGAGCGGGAGGGGCCGCACTACTTCACCACGCTGGTGGTGGACGACATGTCCTCGGCGGACTTCGCGCGGGTGCGCCGAGGCATCCTGGACGCGCAGCGGGGCGAGCGTCAGTTCGTCCACGAGATGCTCCAGGTCCGCTCCGTCGAGGACGCGCTGGTGGCGGTGCTGGTGAACAATGACATCCAGGTCTGCGTCGTCCGCCAGGACTTGCCGCTGCGCTCGCGGGCGCCGGTGAAGCAGCTTCGCGCCGTGCTGGACCCCATCATCGCGGAGGCGGAGCGGGCGGGCGAGGAGGCGAGCCTGGTGGTGGCCCGGTGGATTCGCCGCCTGCGTCCACAGCTCAACGTGTATCTCATCACCGATGAGTCGCTGGTGGGCCGGGAGATGCACACCGAGCGGCTCTTCGACCGCGTCTTCTATCGCTACGAGTCCCCGCTCGAGCTGAACGTCACCGTGGTGGCGGGCGTGCGAGCCCGGTACCGGACGCCGTTCTTCGACGCGCTGAAGGAGTATGCGTCCAGGCCCATCGGCAACTTCCATGCGCTGCCCATTGCTCGCGGGCACTCGGTCTTCAACTCACGCTGGTTGAGGGACATGGGGGAGTTCTACGGGCCCAACCTCTTCATGGCGGAGTCGTCGTCGACGTCGGGCGGGTTGGACTCGTTGTTGGAGCCCACGGGGTCCATCAAGGAAGCGCAGGAGATGGCGGCGCGGACGTTCGGCTCGCAACACACCTTCTTCGTGACCAACGGCACGTCGACGGCGAACAAGATTGTCCATCAGACGTTGTTGCAGCCTGGGGACGTGGTGCTCATCGACCGCAACTGCCACAAGTCGAACCACTACGGGCTGATGCTCTCGGGCGCGCATCCGCTGTATCTGGACGCGTATCCGGTGCGGGAGTACGCCATCTATGGCGGCGTGGCGCTGAGCACCCTCAAGGCGAAGCTGCTGGAGCTGAAGTCGGCGGGGCGGTTGGACAAGGTGAAGCTGGTGGTGTTGACCAACTGCACCTTCGACGGGCTGGTGTATCACCCGGAGCGGGTGATGGAGGAGTTGCTGGCCATCAAGCCGGACCTGGCGTTCCTCTGGGATGAGGCGTGGTTCGCGTTCGCCACGTTCATGCCGCTGGCGCGGCAGCGCACGGCGATGTCGGCGGCGAAGCGGCTGGCGGGGCGCCTGCGGAGCCGGACCTACCGCGAGCAGTACCGGGCCTGGCGCGCGAAGCGGGGGGACGGGGACCCGGTGGTGGGGGCTCGGGCGATGGAGGACCGGCTGATGGTGGACCCGGACAAGGTGCGGCTGCGGGTGTATGCGACGCAGTCCACGCACAAGTCCCTGTCCGCGTTCCGGCAGGGGTCCATGCTGCATGTCTGGGATGAGGACTTCGAGCGGCGTGCGGTGGCGCCGCTGACGGAGGCGTACTTCACGCATATCACCACGTCACCGAACCATCAGCTGGTGGCGTCGTTGGACCTGGCGCGGCGGCAGATGGACCTGGAGGGCTTCGCGATGGTGAAGGAGGCCTACCAGCTGTCGATGCGGATGCGGGAGCGGCTGCGAGAGGACCCGATGCTGCATCGGTATCTGCGGTTGTTGGACGCGGAGCAGATGGTGCCGAAGGTGTTCCGCGAGTCGGGGTTGAACCGCTACGTGGGGCCGAGTTCCGCGGGGGTGGAGGACCTGACGCGGGCGTGGAGTCAGGACGAGTTCGTGTTGGACCCCACGAGGATGACGCTCTTCACGGCGCTCACGGGGCGCAATGGCTTCGAGTTCCGAGGCAAGGTGTTGATGGAGCGCTTGGGCATCCAGGTGAATCACACGTCCATCAACACGGTGTTGTTGAACGCGACCATTGGTGTGACGTGGGGCTCGCTGTCGTTCCTGTTGGATGGGTTGCGGCAGGAGGTGGAGCGCCTGGAGACGACGTTGGCGCAGGCGACGGGGGTGGAGCGGAAGTTGTTCGAGGCGAAGGTGCGGTCGATCACCGAGGAGCTGCCGCCGCTGCCGGACTTCAGTGGGTTCCATCCCGCGTTCCAGCCGTCTGGGAGTGTGGGGGAGGGCGACTTGAGGAGCGCGTTCTACCTGGCGTACCAGGAGGAGAACTGCGAGTTCGTGCCCCTGACGGAAGCGGCCGAGGCCTTGGAGTCAGGGCGTCCGTTGGTGTCGACGCGCTTCGTGGTGCCGTATCCGCCGGGGTTCCCCATCCTGGTGCCGGGGCAGGAGGTGAGTCCGGGCATCGTGGAGTTCATGACGAAGCTCGACGTGAAGGAGGTCCATGGCTACCGGCCGGAGCTGGGGCTGAGTGTCTTCACGGAGTCCGCGCTGGAGCGCGTCGCGGGGGGCGAAGTGCGAAGAGGGCCGGAGCCGCGAGAGACCGGGTCGCGAGATGAGCCCGGCCACTGGTCGGTGCCCGCGCCGCACTGACGGCGGAAGGTTCCGGGCGGGAGGTCTGGGGATGTGGGGCAACGTTCGTCAGCCCCACACAGTCGGACCCTGTTGGTAGTTCGTTCTTCGAGCGCCTCGATGGAGGGGCTGCTCGGAGGACGTGATGACGCTGACTCGGGTTGCGATCCTGTGGCTGAGTCTCCTGGGGGTGGGCTGCGCGACGACCCGAGCGGTTCGCCTGGATACAGGAGAGGGCGTGCTTGTTGTTCATGCCTCTCCCAAGAAGGTCACGCCCATCGAGGTGAACAGCGCGGAGTTCGAGCGCGTCTTGGTTCAGCTCCTCCTGGAGATGCACCTCTCCGTGAGGACGTCTGCCGAGACGAGCGCCAGATTCCAGCGTGTGTCGTGGGGCACGACTCCGAGGCTCGAGGGCGCTGACGATGACGCCTGGTGCTCTCTGCAAGGCGAGCCGGCCGTGTGTCGCGCGCTCCTGGATGAGGGCTTCAGTTTCCTGGACGCGAGTGCCCGGCGGAGGATGGCGATCTCCTTTGCTTGGGATGGCGTATGGGCTGGCGTGCAGGACGCGGTGAGGGACGTCGTCAACCCATTGACCCTCAAGGTGATGCTCTCCTCGGCAATGGCGGCCTACATGTTCTTGGTCGTCGCGCCGGAGCCTCTGACCAAGGTCGTGGCGATTGCCCTGACGACCTACGTCATCGCGTACATCGGCGTGGATGCCTTCCTGAACCTCGTGGAGGGATGGAGACGTCTCTCCGCGGACTCGGAACGGGCGGTGTCCTTCCAGGAACTGCAGGAGGCGGGGCACCGCTTCGGCGAGGTGATGGGCGCCAATGGCGCACGGGTCCTCATCCTGGCCCTGACCATGGCTTTGGGAGGTGGCGCCGCGAACATGGCTTCCAAAGGTCCCATGCTCCCAGGGTTTGCTCGTGCGGCGCTGGCGACAGAGACGAACGCGGGTTTCCTGATGTCCGCGGCCCTCTCGGGCGGCGTCCGTTCCATCTCCGTGTCGAACGGCCTGCTGACCGTGGGGCTTGTGCCGGGGGCTGTCGCCGCGAGTGCCTGGGATGGAGCGCGGGGCTCGAGCGTTGCTACATCGGCGTTGGGAGATGGCCCGGGGCTGAAGAACGTCTATAACGGGGTGCGAAGCGCGCCTGGCTACCCGCCTGAGTTCAAGGCTCTTCAGAACGGAACGACCCGACATCGGGTCGCAAACAAGGACCTGCTGGAGAAGCTGCGAGAACTCGAACCAGGCGAATGGACCAAGGTCTATCGCGACGGCTGGGCGGGGCCCGATAAGGTGTCACTCCATTACTTCGAGAGTGCATCGGGCAAGGTCTTCAACTTCAAGGTCAAATCAGGGTGGAGCAACCCATGAATGAACCCACGCCACCGCGAAGGGTACCGCAAGAGGACCTCTGGTTGCGAGCGGACGACCTCTTTGAGTCGCAGCGACTGGTGGCCATTGCCGCTCTGGGGATGTGCAATGCCCTGACCCAGAACGCCGTGACTCCCGCCTACGCATGTCATCAGCTTTTCGGGCCAGCCCTGTTGTCGCGCCTGGCCTCGATGAACGCGCATCCAGAGCTCCGGCATGCCCTTCATCTGGCGAGTGAGTTCGAGGACGTGGCGGATGTCGCGCCCGACAAGCTGGCGTCGGCGATTGCCGAGGTCCAGGACAAGCTGCTGGGTGTCCTGCTGGCGCTTGCCCCACCGGAACCCGCCGGAGAGAAGTGGCTCGTGCCGCTGCCTGAGCAGCGGGCTTGAGCCTGCACTCGTGTCACCCTCCGCTCACACATGCCAGTCGATGGCGCTTGCCGTCTCCTTCGCGACGGGAAGCGCCACGTAGAACGTTGTCCCCAGGCCCGGGCGGCTCTCCACCCAGACGTGGCCGCCATGGGCATCGGTGATTCCCTTGACGATGGTGAGCCCCAGCCCCGCGCCTTCCTTGCTCCGGCTCCCGGCTTGCCAGAAGGGCTCGAAGAGGTGGGGCAGGTCCTTCGCCGGTATCCCCGAGCCCGTGTCACGCACCGAGCAGCGGACCATTCCCCCCCAAGGCTCCGCGCTCAGCGTCACCAGCCCCCCCATCGGCGTGAACTTGAGCGCGTTCCCAATCAGGTTCGAGAAGAGCTGCAGCACCCGGTCTTTGTCGACGAAGACCGCGGGCACTCCCGGCGCCACCTCCAACTGGAGATGAATGGACCGCGCCTCCGCCAGCGCACGGTGCAGCTCCAACGCATCCTGGAGCAGCGCCTCCGTGGCCTCCGACCTGCGCTCCACCTTGAGCTTCCCACCCTGCATCCGCGCCACATCCAGCAGGTCCTCGATGAGCGCCGTCGCCCGAGCCACCGCCTTCTGGATGGACACCAGCGGCCTCGAGTCCGAGGCCCGCTCCTCGGGTGAGCGCTTCATCAGCGTCCCCGTGCTCAGCGCGATGACATTGAGCGGGGACCTCAGGTCGTGCGCCACGATTCGCAGCACCTCGTCCCGCAGGTGCGTGGCCTGCTCGGACTGCGAATGCAGCGTCGAGTTGTCGATGGCCAGCGCCGCGCGCCGCGCCACCTCCTCGACCAACGCCAGGTCCCGAGCCCCATAACGCCGCCCGGACTCCGACATCCCCAGCGCGACCACCCCCACCGTGTGCCCTCGCGCGCTCAGCGGAACGACAATCATCGACATGGGCGCAAGCCGCATCATCATCTCCAGATGCCGCGCGTCCTCCGCCGACGACTCCAGCAACTTCAGCGGCACCTCGTTCAACAAGATGGAGTGCCCTGTCTGGAACACCTCCGCGAGCAGGTGTCCCCGCCGGAAGGGGACCTGCGGATACGCCTCGAACAACGCCTCCAGCAGCCGCGTCTTCTCCGCCGTGGACGCATAGCACTCCCGCCGCATCGCCTTCCCCGCCTCGTCAAGCATCGCGATGATGCAGAAGTCGGAGAGCGATGGGACGAGCAGCCGCGACACCGTCGACAAGGTCGTCGCCGGGTCCAGGGAGCTCGCGAGCCGAGGGCCCGCCTCGGACAGCATGTGCAAGTCCAACTCCAATCGCTTGCGCTCCGAGATGTCTTGAATCTGCGAGATGAAGTGCAGCGGCTTGCCGCGAGAGTCGCGGACGAGTGACGCCGTCAACAGCACATCGACCGAGTGGCCATGCTTGTGCAGATAGCGCTTCTCGAGCTGATACGTCCCCAGCTCCCCGTTGAGCAGCCGCCGCACGAACCCCATGTCCATCTCCAGGTCATCGGGGTGGGTGATGTCCTGGAAGGTCCTCGCGAGCAGCTCTTCTCGCGAGTACCCCACCATCGAGCACAGCGCGCTGTTGACCATGAGCAGGTGCCCATCCAGGGCGACCAGGCTGCTTCCAATGGGTGTGTGCTCGAACGCCGTGCGGAAGAGCTCCTCCCGGTTCCTCCGAGCCTCCTCCGCCCGCACCCGAGCGCTGATGTCTCGCAGGATGACCACCTGCAAGCGCATCCCATCGACACGAACATCCCCGACGGTCGCCTCCGCCGGGAAGCCCTCCCCACTCTTGCGCAGCCCCACCAACCGGCGCCGCTCCTCCCCCGCGCGCCCCGCCGGCATCTCCAGCAGCACACGAGGCTCCTGGATGAAGACATCCAGAGGCCGCCCCAGCGCCTCGCTCGCCGAGTACCCGAAGATCCGCTCCGCGCCCGCGTTGAACAACGTGACGTGTTTCGCTTCGTCGATGGTGAGGATGGCATCGGCCGCGTTGTTGACGATGCCGGAGAAGCGCGCCTCCGAGACCCGCAGCGACTGCTCCACCTGGCGCTGACGCGAATCCATCCGGGACAGCGCATTCGCGCTGCGCACCAGGATGCCCAGGAACACGGCCACGGTGATGAGCGCGAAGATGGACGTGCTGAACGGCGCCCCGCGCAGTCCCATCCGCTCGCTGAAGAGCTTCACCCCCCACACGAGCAGCGGCGCGACGACGGCCGCCGGAAGGAGCCTGCGCGCCATGACGCCGCCCGCGTCCCTCCTGCGCAGCACCCCCATCAGCCCGAGCTCCGGATGGACCGAGAGCACCCCGAGCGCCAGGAGCAGGAGCAGGAGCGCGGTGTGGACCGCCATCGCGGTGAAGGGGCCAAACGCGACGAGCCCCGGCGGCGGGTCGTGAGAGAGCTCCTCCAGATAGACATACCCGATGAGCGCCTGGGCGGAGACGAGCGCCACCGTGAACGCCAGCAGCCGGGCCGGATACCACCCCGACCGTGTCCTGACATGGAGCAGTAGGAGCGAGGCCCCCATCAAGCAGAGGTTCACCGCCGTCATCGGCGACGGCCGTCCCGGGATGGTCGGCGACATTCCCAGCACGGTGCGACGGAAGACGAGCAGGTCGATGCCCAGGTCCACGCGCCCCACGTACTCGATGACCACGAGCACGCCGACGAGCAGGACGAGCGAGGCCAGACTCCAGCCCACCAACAGGCGGGCGCGGCCCACGGGCCTCTTGCTCAGCAGCCAGAGCGCCGTCGCCATCGAGAGCAGGGCCAGGGCCGTGTTGGGCATCATCATGCCGGCGCCCGGGATGCTCACGATGCGGACGGCGCGCTCACTCGCCGTGGCCCACCCCAGCAGCGTCGTGGTCGCCACCAGGATGGCGAGCAGGCTCACGGCGGGGACCAGCCAATCGAGCACCCTGTCGAGCGGGTGCGAGGAGCCACTGCGTCGCACGGCCGTCATGGTGGAATCGTCCACTCGATAACCTGGTGCGGGCCGCTCGTGACGGCCAGGGGCACTCCAGCGTCCAGTCCCCTGGCTGGTTCAGTGGGGACCGGCCTCCGGCGGGTCGGCGTGGTGGGGCGCGCTCTCCCAGCGAATCCACCCCAGGTCCCTGACGAAGAGCGTGTAGAGGACCGGGACGAGCAGCAACGTCAGCACGGTGGCCGCGGTGAGGCCGCCAATCTGGGCATAGCACAAGGGCTGCCACAGGGGCCCGCCGTGCAGCGCCAGGGGAATGAGTCCCAGCACCGTGGCGGCCACCGTCACCAGCACGGGCCGGAGGCGATGCACGCCCGCGTCGATGAGCGACTCCCGCAGCGACTCTCCTCGCTCGTGTGCCTCTTCGATGTAGTCGAAGAGGACGATGATGTGGCTGACGATGACGCCCATCAGGCTGATGATGCCCAGGAAGGCCATGAAGCTGAACGGCGCGCCCATGATGACCAGGGACACCATCGCCGCCACGGCGCCGAAGGGCAGCGTCGCGAAGACGACCAGCGGCTTGATGGCGTTCTTGAACTGGATGGTGAGCATCACGTAGATGGCGGCGATGAGCAGGCCCAGCACGATGACCATGCTGCCGAAGGTCTTCTTCTGCTCCTCGGCCTCGCCGCCAATCTCCAACGTGTAGCCGATGGGCAGGCTGCGCTGGAGCGCGTCGAGCCCCGGGCGGGCCTCCTTCAGGATTTCCGAGGGGAGCACGCCGTGCTGCGGGAAGGTGGCGACGGTGATGGTCCGGAATTGGCCTCGGCGGCGGATCTTCTCCGTCTGCAGTGAATAGGTGACGTGGGAGACCTGGCGCAGGGGGACCTTCTGCGGACCGCTCTGCGAGCTGATGTAGAGGTTCTCGATGTCGCCCAGCCGCGCGCGCTCCTCGGCGCGCAGCCTCGCGACGATGTCGATTTGATGAATCCCCTCGCGCAGCTGTCCCACCGTCATGCCGTTCATCGCCGCGGCGGACGAGAGTGCCACATCCAGGTTGGTGACGCCCGCGAGGTTGGCCCGGTCCGGGTCCACCTCCAGCTTCACGGAGAACGTGTCGCTGCCCCAGTCGTCGCGGGTGCGAGCCGTGCCAGGGAGCGAGCGGAAGAGCGCCTTGGCGCGCTCGGCGATGGCGCGCAGCTGCGTGATGTCCTCGCCGGAGACGCGGATGGACACGGGGATGCCCACGGGCTTGCCCGTCTCCAGCTCGCGCACGTCGATGCGCGCACCCGCGATGCCTCGCGACAGCGCATCCTGGAACAGCGGCACGAGCATCCGCGTGTCCTCCTTGTCGCGGACCTGGACGACGAGCTGGGCGTAGTTGAGCTGCTGGAGCTCGGGTGCGACGGAGAACCAGAAGCGCGGGCCTCCTCCGCCGATGAACTCCGTCACCGACTCGAGCACGCGCCGAGGCTTGTCGTCGTCGCCGGGGTGCTCCTGCCCGTACTTCTCGGAGACGGCCTGGAGGATGCGAGTCGCCTCGCGAGCGGTGTCCCGTGTCGCGGTGAGCGTGGCGTCCTCGGGGAGCCAGACGTCCACATAGGACAGGTAGGAGAGGTCCTTGGGGAAGAAGGCGGAGCGGATGCGGGTCCCGACGAAGGCGCCGAGGACGAGGAGCGCCGTGGCGATGCCGACGACGAGGAACCGATGGTCGATGGCCCAGCCCACCACCTGTTGATAGTGCCGGGAGAAGCTCCGCGAGGAGGGGCTCTTCTCCTCGGTGGGCGCGCGCAGGAGGGTGGAGCCCAGCAAGGGGATGAACGTCATCGACACGATGCGCGAGGCGACCAGCGACAAGGTGAGGACGATGGGCAGCGTGCGGATGAAGCGGCCGGTGTCGCCGGGGAGCGAGAGGAAGGGCAGGTAGGCCGCGATGTTGGTGAGGGTGGCGAAGAGGATGGCGGTGGCCAGCTTCGTCGGGCCGAGCCACGCGGCGATGCGCGGCTTCCATCCCATGGACAGCGAGTGCTTGATGGCGTCGCTGGCGACCACCGGGTCATCCACCAACAGGCCCAGCGCGATGATGAGCGAGGCGATGGAGATCTGCTGGATGTCCACGCCGAACACGTGCATCAGCCCGAAGGTCATCGCCAGGGTGATGGGGATGGACAGGGCCAGCAGCAGCGCGGTGCGCCACTCCCAGAAGCCGATGAGCGCCACGAGGACCACCAGGATGATGGCCTCGTACAGCGACGACATGAACAGCGCGACGTTCTCCTTCACCTGGAGCGGCTGGTCCGACGTGCGGCGGATGACGAGGTCCTCGGGGAGGAGCCGCTCGACGTGGGCGAGCTCCGCGCTCACCACCTCTCCGAAGTGGTCGATCTGCTCCCCGGGCCGCATGTTGATGGCCAGGGTGATGGCGCGGCTGCGGACGAAGTTCCCTTGCGCGTCCCTCGCGTCCAGGTAGTTCAGGAAGCGGGGCGGGCTCTGATAGTCGCGCCGGATGTCCACCAGGTCTCGCAGGTAGACGGGGGTGCCCGCGCTGCTCCGGATGGCGATGATGTCATTCAGTTGCGTCTCGCTCGACAGCTCCCCCGACGGGTCGATGGTGATGCTCTTCCCGCCGATTTCGAGGATGCCGCCCGGCGCGGTGATGTTGCGCGCGGAGATGACGTTGGCGAGCCCCGACGCCTGGATGCCATAGGAGGCGAGGCGCTCCTGCGAGTACTCGAGGAAGATCTTCTCCGGGAGGACACCGGCGCGGGTGACCTTGGAGACGACGGGGAGGCGCTGGAGGTGGCGCTGAATCGTGTCGGTGAAGTCGTCGAGCTGCCGGTGGGTGTAGCGGTCTCCCGCGTGCAGCGTCAGGCGCGCGAGGGTCTCCTGGGGGGCTCGGACGACGATGGGGCGCCAGACGTCTGGGTGGAGCTCGGAGATGCTCAGGTGGTCCTGGGCGAAGATGCGCAGGTGCTCCAGCAGGGCCTCGTCCTGGAGCTTCGTCTCCATGTCCACGCCGATGAAGCCGGGGCTCTGGATGAAGCGTGCGTCGCTCGTGTCCGGGAGCGTGTCGAAGAACTGGCGGGCCTGGTCTCCCAGCCGCTGCATGGACGTCGCGTTGATGGAGGGCGGGAAGCTCACGACGACGGTGGCGCGCGGGCCGGGTGTCCTGGCGGCGGCGCGCACGTCCTGGATGGCGCGGGCGATGGCGCGCGAGCGCAGCTCCAGCTCGACGCCGTTGGCCTGGGGGCTCGCCACCGTGAGCATCAGCGTGGCGGTGTCGCCGAAGTCCTTGAGGAAGTTCACCGGGCCCGCGCCGCTGGGAAGGTCTCGAATCGTGTCGAGCCGCCCCTGGATGTCGTCGAACTCCTTGGCCCGGTCCGCCACGTCCTCCTTCAGCGTGACGTAGACGACGGACAGGCTGGTGCGGCTGATGGATTCGATCTTCTCGACGCTCGCGTTCTCGGAGATCTTCTGCTCGATGCGGCGGGTGACGAGCTGTTCGATCTTCTCCGCCTCCGCGCCGGGCCAGAGGCAGGTGGCCACCGCGACCCGCACGGCGATGACCGGGTCCTTCGCCTTGGGCATCTTGAGGTAGCCGTAGATGCCCCACGCCAGGGTGAAGAAGAGGAACACCCAGGCGACCTGCCGCTTCTCCGTGAAGTAGCGCGCGGTGTTGTGCTTGGTGCGGACCAGCACCTCGTCCCGAGCGCGCTCCGCTTGCCGCGGGTCCGCGCGTGGCGAGCCCGACTCTCCGGTGGGCTCGCTCAAGGAATCACCTCCACCGCCTCGCCATCCGAGAGGAGGCTGGCGCCCGTGACGATGATGCGCTCACCGGCCTTCAGTCCCTTCTTCACCGGGATGACGTTGCCCAGGTACTCGCCCAGCTCCACCTCGCGGGCCCGCGCAACGGCCTTGCCCTCCTGGTCCTCGAGGACGAAGACGGCGAAGGACTCGGGCTTGCCCGGTGCGCGGATGATGGAGGACAGCGGCACGAGCAGCTCCGGCGGGAGCTCCGCGCCTCCACCGCCGCGCAGCGACAGCGCGGCCACCATGCCGGGCTTGAGCCGTTGGTCGGTGTTGGGGATGGAGACCTCCACCGCGAAGACCCGGCTCTTCGGGTCGGCCGAAGGGGCGATGCGGGAGATGCGCCCCTGGAACTGCTGACCGGGAAACGCTTGGGTGATGACGGCCTGAGGTGCTCCCAATCGGACATTGGGGAGGAGGGTGTCCGGCACGCCGAACACCACCCGGACGCTCTGCGTCTCCGCGACGGAGAAGGCGACCGTGCCGGGCGCGGCGAGGACACCGACCTCGATGGTGCGCTTGAGCACCACGCCCGTCAGGGGGGAGCGAAGCTGGGTGTCGTCGAGCGCGGTGCGGGCTTCCTCCACGCGGGCCCGAGCCACCGCGGCGGCCGCGGCGGCGCTGTCGCGTTGCGTGCGGGCCGCGTCGAGCTGCGCGGGCGTGGAGACCTCCGCGGCGACGAGCTTCGTCGTGCGCTCGAAGTTGATCCTCGCCTGCTCCTCGGCCGCGCGGGCCTGGGCGAGCGCGGCGCGGGCCTCGGTGAGCTTCTGGGAGTAGTCGGTGGTGCGCAGCGCCGCGAGCTCCGCGCCCTCGCGGACGGCGTCTCCTTCTTGGAGGAGGCGAGGGCGACCGTCGACGTCACGCACCTTGGCGATGGACTCCACATAGCCGCCGACCTTGAAGGCCACGTCCACGCGCGTGGCGGGCTGGATTTCGGCGGAGAAGCGGGCATCCGTCGGAGCACCGGCGCGGCCCACCGTGGCGATGCGCACCGCGGTGGCCTGCTCGGGAGGAGGAGCACTGCGTCCACACGCGAGCCCGACCAGGGCCCACGCCGACAAGGTGAGGGCCTTCAACGGCATCCGCATGACACTGGCTCCCGCTCCCAGACATCGCGCTGCATGAAGGACGGCGTGTGGAAGAAGACCGCCGTCGCGGCAGAAAGCTCACCACGGTGGAAGGAGGTCTCGGGGGTGGGGACAGCGTGGTGAGCGAGACCTGTCACGCGCTCGACAGGGAACGACAGCCGGATGCTCAAAGGACGACGAGCAGGGCCAGCGACGCCGTCGGATAGACCTGCCGCAGCGTCATCTCTCCGCCCGTCACTTTCAGGTGGCGGACATCCGTGAACGTGAAGCCCGGTCCGCCGCGCGCCGTGAGGCCGACACGCCCGGCGCCAGGCCGGAACATCACCCCCACGGCTGGCTCCAGGAACGCCGCCGTGCTCGCGCCCTGGTAGGGGCCCTTGTCGGAGCGGGCGACGAACTCCTCGAAGCCCGCCGTCAGCCCCACGAAGGGCCGCAGCGTGCCCTGGAACAGCGTGGCCACCGTGTACCGCGCGTCCGCGCCCACCGCGTAGTTGAGCTTGGCCTCACCCAGGTCCGCGCCCTCGAAGCGCGTCCGCACGCCCACCGAGTTGCCCCACTGTCCCGCGCGCGCCATCAACCCGAACGAGAACGGGCCGTCGAACGTGGGGGAGATGTCCAGGCGGACGCCGTACATGGACGCGTCCAGCGCGGGCGGGGAGATCTCCAACAGCACCGCGCCTCGCCGCTCGCGCTCCTGCGGCGGAATCCGCTCCCCCGCGGCGTCATCCGCCAGCGCGGGCACCCCCGCCAACACGCCCGCCACCAGGACTCCCTTCAGCATGCCCTTCGTCCGCGTCTTCATTGTGTCCTCCGGTTTAGTCGGTCGACTAATTTAGTTACACGACTAACTAAGGCGGGGCTCGGGTGATGTCAAGGCGACCGGGCAGCCGGCTGTGGCACCCTTGCAGGTGGGAGTTGTGCGTCCTAAGGGAGACAGATGGCTCGACCACGCAGTGGCAAGACCTCATCCAACCCAGCGCCGGAGGTGGCGGGGGAGTCGGATGCCCGAGCGCGGCTCATCGCGGCGAGCTACCGCGTGCTGGCCGAGCGGGGCTACGACGCGACGACGGTGAAGGAGGTCGCGCGGGTCGCTGGGGTGAACCAGGGGTTGGTCCACTACTACTTCGGCAGCAAGGACGCGCTGCTGTTGGCGGTGACACGCGAGCACAGCCAGCAGTACGTGGCGGAGCTGCGGCGGCTGCGGGAGGAGACGCCCTTGGAGCAGCTGGCGGACGCGAGCTTCGCCTGGGGAGAGCGCCACCTGCGCTCCGCTCCGGAGCAGTTCCGGCTGCGCTACGAACTGTTCGCGTTGGGACTTCGCAACGCGGAGCTCACGGCCGCGGTCGGGGAGCTCCAGGCGCAGGGGGACTCGGAGGTGGCCCGCGTGGTGGCGCGCTACCGGGGCGGCGAGGACGTGGCGCCGGAGCCCATCGACCAACACTATGCCTCCATCATCAAGGCCTGTTTCGACGGGCTCGCGCTTCAGTCGTTGCTGGACCCCGCGTTCGATGCGACACCTGTGTATGCACTGTTGAAGCAGATGGTGTTGAAGAGCATGGACGGGCCCGGGGGGGCGAAGAGCCCCCCGCGCCGGGCTTCTTCCTCTCGGGGGCAGGCGCGACGGGGGGGGCCAAGGAACCGGCCCCGGCGTCGTGTGCGTCCAACTCGGTGAGGGTGACGATTGGGGACGCGGTGCGAGGAACCGATGGCACCCGCGTTATTGACGTTGAATCGTGGCGTGTATTGCCGGGGCGGCGAATCAACTGGATGCTTTCTATCTCACGTTTAGGGTGATTCATGGAGACAGAGACGTCGAGTCAGTTGGGGCAGGCGCGATAGAAGCGCCGAACCGGGCGGAGGACGAGACATGCCAGGAGCCACAGGCGGTCAGAGCGTGGGGGGCGCGCGCATGGGGACGGATACCGACGGCGCATTGCGGGCGGTGCGGTCGCTGGTGGAGCTGGACGAGACGGAAGAAGCGGCTCAGCTCTACGAAGAATTGGGGGACTCTCAGCGCGAGCGGCTGAGAAAGCAGGCGGCGCAGCGTCCGCCGAAGGAGCGGCGTGGGCTGGTGGAGGTGCTGCGCCGAGCGCGCGACTTCCTGGGCGCCGCGCGGCTGATGGATGGAAGCGGTGATGATGCCGCGGCCGCGGACCTGTATGCCCAGAGTGGCCAGTACCTGGAGGCCGCGGAGGCGTGGCTGCGCGCGGGTGACTCCGTGCGCGCGGCGGCGTTCTTCGAGCGGGGCGGGGCCTTGGAGCGCGCGCTGGAGGTGTACCGCGGCCTGGGCGCGCGCGAGTCGATGGCGCAGTGCCTGGTCCGGCTCAAGCGTCCCTTCGACGCGGCCGACCTCTACCGGGAGCTGGGCCAGCCGCACGCCGAAGTGGAGGTGCTGGGCAGCGTGACGTCCGAGGACCCGCGCTACATCGAAGCGGTGCTGCGCATGTGCCGCCTGCTGGACGTCGAGGGCTTCACGCACCGGGCGCTCGCGGTGCTGGTGGACTCGTTGACCAGCTCCGATGCGGCGCGCGCCGAGCCGGCGATGGTCACGGAGCGCGCCCGGCTGCTGCGCCGCATGGGGATGAACGCGGAGGCGGAGGCGGTGCTGGGCCGCCGCAACGTGCCCAGCGCGAAGCCCGTGGCCAACGGATATCGGTTCCTCAAGGCCATCCCCATCTTCAGCGAGCTGTCGCTGGAGGACATGAAGGACCTCTACCGTCAGGCGCGGCAGGTCGTGCTCGCGCAGGGCTCGGTGGTGCTGGGCAAGGGCGAGCCGGCCGTGGGCCTGCTGGTGCTCATGGAGGGGACGGTGGATGTCTTCAGTGGACCGGAGCCGGATGCCCGTCGCCTCAACTCACTGGGGCCCGGCGCCTATCTCGGGGAGATCTCCCTGGTGCAGGACGCCCCCGTGTCCGCCCACGTGCGAGCACGGACGGCCGTGCGCGCGCTGCGCATCAGCCGTACCGCCTTCGAGCACTACCTGGACACCCATGAGGCGGCGGCGCTGCGCATCTACCGGCTCTTCACCCAGAACCTCGCGGAGCGGGTGCGTGCCTTGAGTGCGTGACAGCCCGCGTCACTTCCAGGTGCAGCCCTTGATCTTCCCGCAGAAGGTCGCGTTCGTCGCCTTGTCGCACTCCACGGCGAGGCCCATGCACATCCGGGACGCGTACGAGTAGGAGCACCCGGGCTGGCTGCTGCAGAAGATGCTCGAGTACACCGCGCAGAAGGTCGCCTTTCCGGTGCACTTGCCGCCCGTCTCGCTGGGCGCGGCGGCCTCCGGGGTGGCCGGCTTCGTCGCGTCGTCGCTGGGGGCCGCGGGTGGGGGGGCCGAGGGCTTCTTGGCCTTGCCGCCCTGGGGGTTCTGGGACGGGGCGGGGGTTGCCGGGCCTTCCGCGTTCGCGGGGGTACAGGCGATCAACGCCGCGGTGGCGATTCCCAAGATGAGGCTCAGCCGCTGAGCGGGGCGAAGCATGTGGCGTCCTTTCGGCGCGGAGCCCGAGGGCGCCGCCGGAGTTGGAGCCCGGCAGTGTAGAGGAGTCGCCTGGGACATGGGGTGGAGTCGAACCCGCTGGCCCGGGTCACCCATGGGGGTGGGTCCTTTTCGCACGACATGCATCGACGGCGTGGGAGCAGCCGGGTAACATGCCTAGGTTCATGGCCAGGCAGGTTGGCGCCAGCGAAGATCCCGACCGGGGGCGGCGCATCGGAAAGTACGAGATCCTCACTCGCCTCTCGTTGGGAGGAATGGCGGAGCTGTTCCTCGCCTTCACCTCGGGACCGGGCGGATTTCGCAAGTTCGTCGCCGTCAAGCAGATCCTCCCGGACATCAAGAAAGACGAGCAGTTCGTCGAGATGTTCCTGGACGAGGCGCGCATCACCGCCGCGTTCTCGCACGCGAACATCGGACAGGTGTTCGACCTGGGCGAGGAGGACGGGGAGCTGTACCTGGCGATGGAGTTCCTGCCGGGGCAGAACCTGGAGCAGGTCATCAAGGCCGCCGCGCGCAAGCAGTACGGCTTGCCGCTGGGCTTCATCGGCCGGGTGATCCGCGACACGTGCCTGGGGCTGCACTACGCCCACCACTTCACGGACCCCTCGGGTCGTCCGGTGGCGGTGGTGCACCGCGACGTCTCGCCGAAGAACGTGATGCTCACCTACGACGGCGTCGTCAAGGTGATCGACTTCGGCATCGCCAAGGCGCGCGGTCGGCTGGGACGTACGCAGGTGGGCACGGTGAAGGGGACCAGTGGCTACATGTCCCCGGAGCAGGTGCGCGGCCACGCGATGGATGGGCGCAGCGACCTGTTCTCGGTGGGCGTGATGATGCACGAGCTGCTCACCGGCCAGCGGCTCTTCAACGGACCGCACGAAGCCGCGGTGATGTTGCAGATCGTCGAGGCGGACGTGGTGTCGCCTCGCGCGGGCAACTCCATCATCCCGGAGGCGCTGGACGCGGTGGTGATGCGGGCGCTCGCGCGAGACGCGGGACAGCGCTTCGCGACCTGCCGCGAGATGGCTCGCGCCATCGAGGCGGCGCTGGGCTCGGAGCTGTTCGACGAGGACGGCGTCACGGCGGTGATGGGCGAGCTGTTCGAGGAGAAGCGCCAGAAGACGCGCACGCTCCTGGAGCTGGCCAGCCGCGCCGAGGACGCGCAGGTGAGCGAGGCCGCCGGTGCGCTCCAGCAGGACGAGGTGGGGGAGCATGTCCCCACCGCCCAACTGCAGGTGCCCAAGGCGCCTCAGCACACGCCTCGGACGGACGGCAGCAGCGCGCCCAAGCCGGTGCCGCAGCGGCGTCCCTCCACGGCGACGGAGCCGGAGCTCGTCACCCGGGCGGGGACGGGCAGCGGACCCAAGCCGATGCCGCAGCGGCGCCCCGCCACGGCGACGGACCCGGAGATTCCGACCCGCGCTGGAAGCGGGCCCAAGCAGCAGCCTCGCAAGCTTCAGGGGGAGCTGCCCGCGTCGACCCCGCAGCGCACCCCTCGGCCCGTGCCCGCGCTGGAGGCGGGCGTCTCCCGGACGCCTCGGCCTCGACCCCAGGTGGTCGAGGAGGCGGCCGAGGAGCTCGACTCGCTCGACGAGCCCAGTGACCTGTCGACCCAGCAGTTCCGGACCCGGCCTCCTCGTCCGGGCGCCGCGGCCGGTGCTCGTGGGAACGCGCGGGCCGCGCGAGGCCTGCAGCGCTCCGACACGCCGGTGCAGACCCCGGCGGCCAGGTCGGGGTCGAAGTGGCTGGGGCGGTTGTTCCTGCTCCTGCTGCTGGCGGGCGTGGGCTGGGCGTCGACCCAGCCGTTGATCCGCGCGCAGTTCGTCCCGGCTTTCGAGTCGGTGAAGGCCTGGGTGAAGGCGGAGCTGGACCCGCAGCCCGCGAAGGACCCCGCGCAGGACGCGGCGTGGCCACCGCAGCAGAAGCCCGGTCCTCCGCCCGGATTCCCTGGCACCACGCCAGCACCAGACCCGCGTCCGGCCGCCGTGGCCGCGCCTGTCGAGCCGACCCCCGAGGTCCGCACGCCTCCGCCCGAGGCCCCCGTGGCGAAGCCCGCGAAGGGCACGCGGGGCAAGGACAGGGATGTCGCGGGCGTGAAGGGGACCACCGACTCGGGGACGGGAAGCCCTCGGGGTGGGCGGGCCAAGGAGACCAAGCCCAAGTCGGACAAGGAGCCTGTCACCACCGTGACGCAGGACCCGAACGCGCTGGCGGAGGTGGTGGACACCAGCTCCGCGCAGGGGGCCGCGAAGGCGGGGATGGGGTGGATCACCCTGAAGACCGTGCCTCAGGCGGCCGTGTTCGATGGCTCCACCCAGTTGGGGACCACGCCGCTGAACAAGTTCCCCCTCCCGGTGGGGACGTACAGCTTGCGCCTGGTGGACCCCACGAACGCGGAGGCGGTGAGCCGGCTCCTGTCCGTGCCCATCAACCCGGGCAAGACGACGCCGATCACCATCCGACTGGCGGACCTCCCTCTGTACAAGGAGTGAGCGCCGTCCTTGACGCCCACGGACCCCCCTCACTAGGGTCCGCGGGCTTCTCCTTCGACGCACTGCGAGAAGGACACCGAAAGCCTATGTATTTCCAGGATCTGATCTTCACGCTCCAGAAGCATTGGGCCGACCAGGGCTGCATCAACACGCAGCCGTACGACACCGAGGTTGGCGCCGGCACCATGGCCCCCTACACGTTCCTTCGCGCGCTCGGTCCGGAGCCCTGGAACGTGGCCTACGTGCAGCCCTCGCGTCGTCCCGCGGACGGTCGCTTCGGAGAGAATCCGAACCGCCTGTTCCAGCACCACCAGTTCCAGGTCGTCCTCAAGCCCGCACCCAAGAACGTGCAGGAGCTGTATCTGGAGTCGCTGCGGAAGATTCGCATCGACCCGCTCGAGCACGACATCCGCTTCGTCGAGGACGACTGGGAGTCGCCGACGCTGGGCGCGTGGGGGTTGGGCTGGGAGGTGTGGTGTGACGGAATGGAGGTGACGCAGTTCACCTACTTCCAGCAGTGCGGAGGGTTCGACTGCAAGCCGGTCGCCGCGGAGCTCACCTACGGGTTGGAGCGCATCTGCATGTACCTGCAGAACGTGGAGAACGTCTTCGACATCGAGTGGGTCAAGGGCGTGAAGTACCGCGAGGTGTTCCACCCGAACGAGGTGGAGATGAGCAAGTACGCGCTCCAGGAGTCGGACGCGTCCATGCTCTTCGCGCTCTTCGATGCGTACGAGAAGGAGTGCAAGCGCCTCATCGAGCGCCAGCTGCCGCTGCCGGCGTATGACTTCGCGCTGAAGTGCTCGCACACGTTCAACCTGCTGGACGCGCGCGGCGCCATCTCCGTCACGGAGCGCGCGGCGTTCATCAAGCGCGTGCGCGACAACGCGCGGCTGTGCGCGGAGGGCTACCTCCAGATGCGTGAGCGGCTGGGCTACCCGCTGCTGAAGACGCCGTGGACGGTGGGCGAGCAGCCGCCGGTGCTCGAGGGCAAGCCCGCCAGCGACTACTGGAAGACGGTGCAGCTCAACAAGCCGGTGGAGAAGAAGGAGAAGGCGGAGGTGGCTCGTGGCGCGTGACCTGCTGCTGGAAGTCGGAGCGGAGGAGATTCCGGCCTCGTTCATCGGCCCCGCGCTGGAGGACCTCCGTCGCGTGGTGACGGAGCGCATGGCGGACGCGCGGCTCAAGCACGGCGAGGTGAAGCTCTACGGCACGCCCCGGCGCCTGGCGGTGCTGGTGCTGGGCGTGGCGGACGCGGGCGAGGACGTCGTGAAGGAGGTGCTGGGGCCCAGCGCCAAGGCGGCGTTCGACGCGCAGGGCAAGCCCACCAAGGCGGCGGAGAAGTTCGCCGAGGGCCTGAAGCTGACGGTGGAGCAGCTCGGCCGCTCGCAGACGGCGAAGGGCGAGTACGTGTCCGCGCGCGTGGAGGAGAAGGGGCGTCCGGCGGCGGACATCCTCCAGGATGCGCTGCACGTGGCGGTGCACTCCATCAACTTCCGCAAGTCCATGCGCTGGGGTGATGTGGAGGCGTCCTTCGCGCGCCCGGTGCAGTGGCTGTTGGCGCTGCTGGGCGGCGACCTGGTGCCCGTGGTGTTCGGCGACGTGAAGAGCGGCCGCGTCACCTACGGCCACCGCTTCCTCTCGCCGGCCGCCATCGAGCTCGAGGCTCCGGCCGACTACGAGGCGGTGCTGGAGAAGGCGCACGTCGTGGCGGATATCGCCAAGCGCCGCGCCCAGCTGGTGCGGAAGGTGACGGCGGCGGCGCAGGCCGCGGGTGGCAAGGTGCTGGAGGACGAGGGGCTGGTCGACCAGGTGACGAACCTGGTGGAGCTGCCCAGCCCCGTGGTGGGCACGTTCGAGGAGCGCCACCTGGACCTGCCCGCGGAGGTGCTGGTGCAGGAGATGAAGAGCCACCAGCGCTACTTCTCGCTGGTGGACGGGGCGGGGAAGCTCCTGCCCAAGTTCATCGCCGTGTCCAACACGCCCGTGCGCGACGAGCAGCTCAGCCTGCGCGGCTACCAGCGTGTGCTGCGCGCGCGCCTGGCGGACGGCCGCTTCTTCTTCGACGAGGACCGCAAGACGCCGCTCATCGACCGCGTGGAGAAGCTGGGCCGCGTGGTGTGGCAGGGGCAGCTGGGCACCTATCTGGAGAAGGTGGAGCGCTTCCGGTCGCTGGCCGTGTGGCTCGCGGGGCAGTCGAAGCGGGCAGGGGAGAGCGCGACCATCGAGCGCGCGTCGACCCTGGCCAAGGCGGACCTGGTCACCGGCATGGTGGGCGAGTTCCCGGAGCTCCAGGGCGCCATGGGCCGCGAGTATGCGCGGGCGAGTGGTGAGACGGACGCGGTGGCCCTGGCCATCTTCGAGCACTACCTGCCTCGCGGCGCCGAGGACGCGCTGCCCACGCAGGACGCGGGTGCGCTGATTGGCATCGCGGACCGGCTGGACTCGCTGTGCGGCATCTTCGCCATCGGCAAGGCGCCCAGCGGCGCGGCGGACCCGTTCGGTCTGCGCCGGGCCTGCATCGCCATCATCCGCCTGGTGCTGGGCCGGGGCTACCGCCTGAGCCTGTCCGCCGCGGTGGACGAGGCGCTGCGGCTGCTCGCGCCCAAGCTGGCCAACGTGAAGCGCAAGGCGGGCGAGCCCGCGCCGCGCGAGCAGGTCCTGGAGTTCTTCCGGGGCCGGCTCAAGTCGCTGTGGGGCGAGCAGCACCGCACGGACGTGGTGGAGGCGGTGCTGGCGGCCGGCTTCGACGACCTGGTGTCCACGCACAAGCGCCTGGAGGCCCTGAGCCTCATCGTCGGCCGGGCGGACTTCCAGCCCCTGGCGGCGGCGTTCAAGCGCGTGGTCAACATCGTGGAGAAGCAGGGCCGCGACGTGGCCGGAGGGCAGACCCGGGCCGAGAAGCTGGTGGATGACGCCGAGCGGCAGCTCCACACGGCCTTCACCCAGGCCCGCAACTCGGTGGCCGGGCTGGTCCAGTCGGACGATTTCTCCGGCGCCCTGAAGGAAATCACGGGGTTGAAGCCCGCCGTGGACACCTTCTTCGACAAGGTGATGGTCATGGCGGAGGACAAGGACCTCCGGGAAAACCGCATCCGGCTGCTCGTGGAGATTGGCGCCTTGTTCAACCAGGTGGCCGACTTCTCGAAGATTCAGGCCGAAACGGTCGGCTGACGGCGGCCTCGTGGTCGCCTGCCCCCCGGGGAATGGGGCTTGTCCCCGGGGAAGCCAGTTCGTCGGGTGCAGGGCGTCCGGGAATGGCCGGAGAGCTTTCCGGTTGCCCAGGGGGAGGCCCCTTCCTACACTCCGCCCCCCTCTGATGCGCGCCTACCTTGTCACCTCCGCGCTGCTGCTCGCGTCGTGTTCAGTCGACACCGAGCCGCGGCCTCCGCCGTCCACTCGCCTCGTCTATCCGAGCGGTGTCGCCTTCTGGCGCCCCGAGGCCACCACGTCCACGAACGGATTCCTGTACGTGGCCGGGGCCAACTTCGACAAGTGCTACGCCTCCGGCGCGGTGTCCGCGCTGGATTTGGATGCCTTGGGCTTGAGGCCCTTCGGCAAGGACTTCTCCGACGCGGCCGAGGTCGCGAACTTCCCGTCGTTGCTCACGGACCTGCACGTCGGCGCGGCGTCCTACGCGCTCATCGACAGCTTCGCGGGTGAGATGGCGCTGTGGAACCCGCCCGGTCGTGCGCCGAGGCTGTTCGTCGCGACGCGCGCGGAGGACAGCATCCTCCAGGTGCTCGACGTGTCGGCGGACGGCAAGGAGCTGCGCTGCGCGCAGAGCGACACCACCGTCGACTGCCGCGTGAATGCGCTGTCGCTGGTGAACGTTCCTGGCTCGAACAAGGACGGGCTGCCCGGAGCGCCCGCGCCGCTGGGCGTCACCGTGGACCGGACCCACCCGGACGCGCTCGTCTGGGTGACCCACACGGAGCTGGTGGGGCCGCAGGGGAGCGACACGCTCGGCGACCTCCAGACGTACCTGGTGAACCTCCCGGCGGCATCCCCGACGCGCGAGGAGCTGACCACGTCCCGCTTCGTGCCGCTGGGGGTGGACGGGCTCGCGCCTGGCGCCACGAACTCGGTGGCCATCGGTGGCCGGTACCTGTACGCGTCCGGGCGCAACGGCGCGACGAATGACCGTGGCACGGTCTCCGCGAGCTTCGTGTTGCGGCTGGTCGACCGGACGGACACGAGCCGGGTCATCGACACCAGCCTTCGCGACCTCTACGCCATCCGCGAGGCGCGCGGTGTCGCCGTGGAGCCGCTGATGCTGCGCGACAACCCCACGCAGGTGGACCCCAACCGGGAGCGCGTCTACCTGCTGGCGCGTGGACCGGACACGCTGCTGGTCCTCGACATCGAGAACGCGCGGGCTGATTTCCCGACGCTGCGCGTGGTGGCCGCGCTGTCGCTGCCCGAGGGCGCCAGTGAGCTGAAGATCATCCCGCGCGGTCTGGGCCGGGGCAACCTGGTGGCCGTGACGGGCAGCGGCGATGAGGCCGTCTCCATCTACGACGAGGAAGTGGGACAGCTCGTCGCCCAGGTGCTGGTGGGGGCGCAGGACCCGGCCCAGCCCAGCCAGCCCTACGGGTTGGCGGTGGACGTCCGGGGGAACTCGGCGCGTCTGTTCACGACCACCTTTGGCGACGGCCGCGTCGCCGTCATCGACATTCCCAACCTCGACCAGCCGCAGGATGCGCGGCGTGTCGCCCTGCTCGGCGAGCAGCAACTGCGTGACAGCCGCCAGGGAACCAGCGTGTGTCAGGAGTCTTCACCGTGAAGCGCGGCATCCTTCCTGTGTTCATCGCGTGTGCTGGGCTGGCGGCGGGGTGCTCGGACACCGACCCGACCACGGGTGTCGCCGGCCTGTCTGGCGCGTATGACGTGAGCTATGTGGGCGGGCTGGTCTTCGTCACGTCGTCGGACCGGGACGAGCTCCAGGTGCTGGATGCGCGGGACCCGGACAACCGGCAGTTCATCCGCGCCCCCAACCCGCTCCAGTCGCTGGCCATCCCCGTGTTGGACCGGCCGGACTCGCTGGCCCGGGACACGGGCTACAAGGCGGACGGCTCGGCGCTCGCCGGCCCCTATGTCTACGCGCGCAGCGCGGGCGCCGCGGAGATCTCCGTGGTGGCGGCGGACCCCTCGCGGCTGGTGCAGATGTACCGGCTGACCGCGCCCAGCCTGGTGACGGCCTTCGCGGCCCGCTCGCCCGCGGAGGTGCCGGAGGGCGTCCCCCCCGGGCCCAGCGTGCTCTACTACGCCATCCAGGACCCGGACGCGCCCTTCACGCCGGACACGGGCGGCGCGCGCGTCGTGCGTCTGCCCATCCCGGGGCCCGAGGCGCTGGATTCGGGAGCGGCTGTTCCCGCGCCCGTGACGCTGTTCTGCCTGCAAGCGGGTGAGTCGGTGCAGTCCATGGCGGTGATGCCCGCCAACCAGCTCGTCGTCGCCACGCGCAAGTCGAACGGGCTGTCGGGTCGCACGCTGCTGCTGACGGATACCGAGCCGGCGGCGAATGTCGACTGCCTGACGCCCTCCACCGCGACGAGGGACCTGTCCGCGGGCTTCAACAACACGCCGGTGCGCCTGGTCGTGTCCCATCCTCGCGTGGTCGTGCGCGAGGACGACACCACCACCCCGAACGTGAACGAGTTCGAGGAGCTGCTCGCCGGCCAGCTCGTCTATGGCCTCCTGGATGAGCTTTCGTGCGGCGGCGCCGAGGAGTGCACGGGCACGCTCGCGGTGGTGACCGCGACGGGGCAGACGGCCTCGGACCTGAGTGGCGCGCGCATGCTCCCCATTCGTCCTCGGGCGGGCATTCCCACGGGCCTGGCGCTGATTCCCACCGCGACCCTGCGGTTCCTGTTCGCTTCGGACGAGGGCGTCAACTCCGCGACGGGGACCGTGCCGCTGCTGGGCCTGATGCCCTCGTCGAACGGCGCCATCTCCGTCTTCTCCGGCAATGACCGCCGCGAGTTCGACCTGGATACGCGCAAGCCCTTCGTGAGCGTCGTGGCTCGTGACGCGGCCGAGACGGTCGACCTGGGCCTGGAGGGCGCCGCGTCGCTGGTCAGCGTGACGCAGACAGCGGTGTTCCCGTGTGACCCGGCGAACCCGACGGGGACGACCATCACCCGCACGGGGCTCATCGAAGGGTCCGTGCCGGGTGGCCTCTTCCGCTTCGTCTATCAGGGCAGCTTCCCGTGGCTGGTGGACCAGCCGCGGGACATGTCGACCCCGTCGTCGTTCGTGGTGACCCAGCCCGCCGAGGCGCATCGGCAGGTGAGGGTGGGGGACGTCATCCTGCTGGCCAACCGGGAGCTCGTCTGCACGACGGACCTGGTGGTGTCGGCGGTCCTGCCCTCGACGGAGGCGGGGAAGGTGGTGCTGGAGACGACCACGCCCATTCCCGAGGGCTGCGCGGCGCTTCCGACCTTCTCGGTGCTGGCCGCGGGCAGCCAGCCCTTCCTGCTGATCGACGAGGCGGGTGCCCTGCTCTCGCGTGACGTGGAGACGGTCCAGGGCGGCTACGAGATTCCCGCGAAGTACACGTTCCACCCGCTCGACTTCCAGGGGTCGGTGACTGTCACCGGTTCCGCGGCCTTGTGCCGGACGGCGCGTGATGTGTCGGTGCCGCTCTATCCGGCGACGCCGCCGCCCCTGGTCCTGCGCGTCGAGGGCCGGGGTGGGCTGACGCGAGGCCAGCGCCTGGTGGTGACCGTGGGCACGGGGGTGATCAACTTCACCCTCGGCGTGAGCTCCACGGCCCAGACGGGCCTGCTGTTCTACACGCTCCCGGGGCCCGTGACGTCCTCCCTGGCGGGCGGGGCCGAGCTGGCTTACATCGCGTATCCCTCCGCGGACGGAATTCTACAGGTGGCCTTGCCGCTCGTGGATGCCAACGCGAACAACGCCAGGTCACTGAGGGCATTCGAGTAATTGGGCGTGGCCTGGGGTGTCTGTTAGAGTCCGGGTCATCCAGTACCGTTCGAGCCAGGACCGATGATCGATCAGAACTCCCGCCCCGCCCGCAAGGTCGGCATCGCCGACCACCTGTGGGAGACGTACGAAGACATGGCCCAGCAGATGGGCTCGGACCGCGATGCGCTGATCAATCAGGCGCTCTTCATGTTCGCGCGTCTCAATGGCTTCATCGAAGCGCGCTCTCGCGACGATGCGCACATGGCGCCCGCCATGTCCGCGGCGCCGCGTCCGGCCGCCGTGCCCGCGGGGCCCTCCAGGGCCGCCCCGCCGCCCGTGCTGTCACCCGCGCCTCCGCCCCCCAAGGCGGACCCGCCTCCCCAGCTGCGTCCCAGCAGCCGTCCGTCCGCCGCGGACGAGCGCGCTTCCGCCAACGGCCTGGACAACGACCCGGTGCGCCGCGAGGTGGCCGAGCGCGTCCTGGAGACGGCCGCGGAGCTCGAGCGCCTCATCAAGGGCAAGAACGAGCCGCCTCCTCCCAGCGACGAGATGGTGGAGGACGAGGAGCCGCTGCCCGAGCAGGACGATGAGCCGGGGATGGAGGACGAACCCGCCGAGCCCGAGGAGGAGCCTGCCGACGAGCTCGCCGAGGAGGAGGGGTCTGCGCTCTACCTGGTCACCGAGTCGGGCGAGCAGGAGCGCATCGTCAAGGAGCGCTTCGTCATCGGCCGGGGCAAGCACTGCGACTTCGTCATCAACTCGGGCAAGGTCTCCCGCGAGCACGCGGTCATCGCGCAGGACGGCCCGGACTGGATCATCGAGGACCTGGGCTCGTCCAACGGCACCTGGTTCAACAAGCAGCGCATCAAGCGCCGCAAGATTGAAGACGGGGACGAGTATTTCATCTGCAGCGAGAAGATTCGCCTCATGGTCCGGTGAGGGGCCCCATTCTTCGGGGGCCTCCCGCTGTTCGCCAATTGACGGCCTCCAGGCGTCCCTGGTTTGATACCGAACGCCTGGACGCGATTGGGACAGGCGACGGATGACGCCTGGACACATCGCGCTGTGGACGGTCCTTGGAGTGGCCCTGGTGATCTCGGTGGTAACGGATGTGTTGCGCCGGGAGATCCTCGACGTGGTCACCTACCCGCTGATGGCGGTGGGGCTGGGCGTGCGTCTGGCCACCGAAGGGGTGGGAGGGCTGGATGAGGGGCTCATCAGCGGGCTGGTGTCGGGCGTGGGCCTGGCGCTGCTGCTGGTGCCAGGGGCTCTTCGGGGGCGGATGGGGTGGGGTGATGTGAAGTTGATGGGAGGGGTGGGCGCCGTGCTGGGTTTTCCGGCGTCCATGGCGGCCGCGGCGTTCATCTCCCTGGTGGGCGCTGCCCAGGCGGTCGTCTCGCTCCTGTGGCAAGGGGCGGTCTGGGACACGGTGGCGGCGGCGCTGCGGCGCTGGGCGGTGCGACTGCACCTGGCGCGCTCGGACGCGCGGCCCACCGAGCAGCGTCACATTCCCTACGGGGTAGCCATCGCGCTTGGAACTTTCTGGGCGTTGTGGTGGCAGCAACAAAGCTTGGGTTAGCTCGAGACTAGGGAGAGGGGACACTCACGATGTTCACACGCTTCACGCATGCCGCCGCGCTTGGCGCGCTTGTTGCCCTGGTGGCCAGCGGCTCTGCCCTGGCCCAGGACGGCACTTCCGTCAGCCTGGGAGTGGGTGCCCAAAAGGTGCTCACCATTCCGGGCCTCAGCAAGGTGGCCCTTGGCGACCCGTCCATCGCCGAGGTGAAGACGCTCGGCTCTGGACAGCTGCTCGTCACCGGTCAGGCCGAAGGCAAGACGACGCTGCTCATCTGGAAGACCACGGGTCAGCGCGCCAGCTATCTCATCAACGTCCGCAAGCAGGACCCCAACGACGTCATCGCCGAAATCAAGCGCCTCCTCGGTGAAATCGAGGGTGTCTCCGTCCGCATGGTGGGCGACCGCATCTACCTGGACGGTCAGGCCTACACCACGCAGGACGCGGACCGCATCGAGCAGGTGGTGGGCCTGTATCCGAACGTGAAGTCGTTCGTGAAGATTGCCCCCAACGCCAAGAAGCTGGTGGCGCAGAACCTCAACGCGGCCTTCCAGAAGGGCGGCCTGAAGAACGTCCAGGCGAACGTGGTGGGTGCCACCATCTTCCTGGAGGGCTCCGTGGAGAGCCAGCAGGACCTGCAGAAGGCGGAGCTCATCACCAAGGCCATTGGCGAGAAGGTGGAGAACCTGCTCGTCGTCGGCATCAAGCGGATGATTCTCTCCGAGGTCCAGTTCGTCGAAATCCGCCGCAACAGCCGCGACCGCTACGGCATCCGCTACCCGTTGGACATCGCCGGCTCGGCGACGGCCGCGGCGTCCATCACCCAGGAACTCTTCCCGGGCACCTTCGGTCAGGGCGGCTCCAACATCGGCCTGACGGCGGGCGCGGACTTCTCCATCGGCTTCCAGGGAAACGACGGCTACGGCCGCCTGCTCGCCCAGCCCAAGCTGGTGTGCGCCAGCGGTGAGAAGGCGGAGTTCCTGGCCGGTGGCGAGGTCCCGATTCCCCTCATCACCAACAACCAGTTCTCCATCGAGTACAAGAAGTACGGCGTCATCCTGAACCTGCGCCCCACGGCGGACCGCAACGGCAACATCCAGACGGAGATCGAGGCGGAGGCCTCTGAAATCGACACCTCCGTCGCGGTGTCCATCGGTGGTTCGTCCACGGTGCCGGGCTTCCGGACCCGCAAGGTGAAGACGAACGTCACCGTGCGCCACGGTGAGACCATCGTCCTGTCCGGTGTGTTCAGCCACGACGAGCAGAAGGCCGTGTCGAAGATTCCGGGCCTGGGTCACATCCCCATCGTGGGCGAGCTCTTCAAGAGCCGCGGCTTCGACTCCACCAAGCGCGAGCTGGTCATCTTCGTCACGCCGCGCATCGTGAACCCGGATTCCGACAAGGTCCGGACCATCATCGAGGACGTGAAGAGCCGCTACAAGCAGGCGCGCTCCGAGGTGAACTTCAACATCTTCGACTGAGGCGCCGCTCGCGGCACCTGGTCGCTGGGCCCCTTGCCGGGGGCCCCTGGACGGGCCGGACTCTCCTCCTCGTGAGGCGGGTGCCGGCCCGTCGGCTTTGCGGGCGGACTTTCCACGTCTGCTGACGCTTTGAGGTGGAAGGTGTGCTTGCTACCATCCGTCCCATGTTTTTGATCACCCTCGCGGAAAAGGGCGGCGGGACCGAGCAGCGCGAGTACCACAAGCCGGAAATCACCATCGGTCGGCTGCCCGGCAATGACATCATGCTCGCGAAGGGCAATGTCTCGAAGTACCACTCCCGCATCGTCGCCAAGGATGGCAAGTGCATCATCGTGGATATGAAGTCCACGAACGGCACCTTCGTGAACGGCAAGAAGATCGCCGCTCCGCAGGTGCTCAAGCCGACCGATGAAATCTACATCGGCGACTACATCATCAACGTGGAGCCCCTGGAGGACGCGGGGCCCGCGATGACTCGCGCGGGCCAGGAGGAAGAGGCCTACGACGAGCAGGGTGAGGAGGGCTACCCGGAGGAGGAGCCGTACGAGGACGAGCCTCCGTACGAAGAGGAGGAGCCTCCTCCCGCGCCCGCACCGGCTCCCGCGGCGGGCCGCATGCCCGCGTCCATGGCCTCCGCGCTGGCCAAGAACAAGAAGAAGGTGGACCCCCGTCAGGAGCGCTACACGCGGCTCCAGAAGGAGATCCATGACCGGCTCATCGAGTACCTCGATTTGCGCCGCATGGACATGGACCGCCTGGGCGACGACGAGCTGTGGCGGCGGACCGAGAAGGCCATCCGCGACATCATCGACCAGATGGAGGCGGATGGAGAGCTCCCGGAGGACGTGGACCGGGAGGAGCTGCTCACCGACGTCATCAACGAGGCGCTGGGCCTGGGGCCCCTCGAGGCGTTCCTCGCGTCGGATGAAATCAGCGAGATCATGGTGAACCACGCCAACCAGATCTACATCGAGCGCAAGGGCAAGCTGACGCTGTCGGAGAAGACGTTCTCGTCGAACCAGGCGGTGCTCGGCGTCATCGAGCGAATCGTGGCGCCCATCGGCCGACGCATCGACGAGTCCAGCCCGCTGGTGGACGCGCGCCTCAAGGACGGCAGCCGCGTCAACGCCATCATCCCTCCGCTGGCGTTGAAGGGGCCCTGCATCACCATCCGCAAGTTCAAGAAGGACTCGCTGAAGATCCAGGACCTCATCAAGTACAAGACGCTGACGGCGCAGATGGCCGAGTTCCTGGAGATGTGCGTCAAGGCCCGGCGAAACATCGTCATCTCCGGTGGCACGGGCTCCGGCAAGACGACGACGCTGAACATCATCAGCGCCTTCATCCCGGACAGTGAGCGCATCGTCACGGTGGAGGACGCCGCGGAGCTGCAGCTTCCCCAGGACCACTGGGTTCAGCTGGAGAGCCGTCCGCCCAACCTGGAAGGCAAGGGCGCCATCACCATCCGCGACCTGGTGAAGAACTGCCTGCGCATGCGGCCCGACCGCATCGTCGTGGGCGAGTGCCGCTCCGGTGAGACGCTGGACATGCTCCAGGCCATGAACACGGGCCACGACGGCTCGCTCACCACGCTGCACGCGAACACGCCGCGTGACGCCATCGCGCGGCTGGAGACGATGGTGCTCATGTCCGGCATGGAGCTGCCGGTGAAGGCCATCCGGGAGCAGATCGCCAGCGCGGTGCACATGATCGTGCAGCAGACGCGCTTCTCCGACGGCACCCGGAAGATCTGCTTCGTCACGGAGGTGTCCGGCATGGAGGTGGACATCGTCACGCTCCAGGACATCTTCTATTACAAGCAGGACGGCTTCACGGAGGACCACAAGGTGCGTGGCCGCTTCGTGGCGTCCGGCTTCGTGCCGAAGTTCTACGACGAGCTTCAGCGCAAAGGCATCCCCGTCAACATGAGCATCTTCCGCGAGGACTGACGCGCCATGTCCACCCTGGTCGTCCGTCTGCCTGATGGCACGGAGAACGAGTACGAAGTCGCTGGCGAGCTGAAGCTGGGCCGCCAGCCGGGCTGTGACATCCTGCTCACGGAGGGAGGCGTGTCGCGCACTCACGCGCGCGTCTTCTCCGAGGCGGGGACGGTCTTCATCGAGGACCTGGGCAGCGCCAACGGCACGTTCGTGGACGGTGAGCGCATCGGCGAGCCCACCGCGCTCACGCCCCAGTCCGAGGTGGTGCTCGGGGACTACACGCTCCTGCTCAAGGCGGCGCCCGCGCGGGGCTCGGGCTCGCGTCGCTCCGCCAAGTCCGCGCCGGCGGAGGGCATGCCGGTGGGCGCGGAAGGGGCGGGGGCTCGCTCCACGCGGGCCCTTCCCAGCATCAAGACGGCGAAGGGACCGGGCGGCGGTGCTCCGGCGGGTGCGGCGCTGGCCAAGCGGCCCGCGAAGCCCGTGGGGACGCCTCCAGGCGCCAGCAGCGGCCCCATGCTGCGCGGCATGGTGGGGCCGTGGGCGGGCAAGACGTATCCGCTCAAGGGCAAGGTGCTCGTGGGACGGCTGCCTCCGGCGGGCATCGTGCTGGAGGATGACTCGGTCAGCCGCAAGCACGCGGAGCTGGAGGCGACCAGCGCCGGCGTCCTCGTGCGGGACCTGGGCAGCGCCAACGGCACGTTGCTCAACGGCGACCCGTTGGGCCCGGAGCCCGTGGAGCTCCAGGCCGGAGATCAGCTCCAGTTCGGCGTGGTGGAGCTGTCGTTCGAGGCGCCTCAAGCGGCGGACTCGGCCGCGCCCTCTCGAAGAGGCGCGGGGGCCCAGCCTCCCAGCCGTCGGCGCGACGCGGCGCAGGGCGGGGGAGAGGCGGACCGGCGCAAGAAGCTGCTCATGGTGGGCGGCGGGGTCATTGGTGTGCTGCTCCTGTTGGGCATCGTCAAGGCGATGCTGCCGGGCACTCCGGCCGAGGGCGCGATGCCCGTGGGCCAGGCGGGCGGGGCGGACCCCGCGCAGCAGGTGCAGGACCTGCTCAGCGAGTGCCGCTCCTACGCCTCCAGCGAGCTGGGCGCGCCCAACTGGGCCAAGGCCGAGCAGACCTGTTCGCAGGTCCTGGACATCGACCCCATCAACACGGACGCCAACACGCTCATCCGCCGCATCAAGCTGGAGGGAGACGCCTTCGGTCACTTCTCCACGGGCGAGAAGCTGCTGCAGCGCCTCAAGCCGGAGGAGGCGCTGGAGTCCTTCCGGAAGATTCCCAGGGAGAGTGAGTACTTCCGTCGCGCCCGCTCGAAGGCGAGCGAGGCGGCGGAGCAGGTGACGAAGCGCGCGGAGGACGACTGCAAGCGCTACCTGCGCGATTCACAGTGGAGCGCGGCGGTGCCTCGCTGCCAGACGTACATGGCGGTGTGGTGCCAGAACCAGCCGCGCGACGACCTGCAGCCGCCCCTGGGCTTCACGCTGCGGTTGGAGGGCCGGCTGCGCAAGAACGAGTGGCGTCCGAAGGACCCGCTCTTCGTGAAGTTCCTCATCTCGCGCCTGAAGCTGGACCCCAACTCGATTCCGTGGACGTGCCCGGTGGCGGAGGTGCTCAACCGCGACAACCTGCCCACGGACCCGAAGGTGGTGGTGCAGGAGACGGTGAACAAGCGCTACACCAACAAGCTGATGCAGGCGGCGATGATGGACTACTGGTTCGGCCGCGGCAGCGAGGCGCTGGCCACCCTGCAGAAGCTGCGCTCCAACTACGAGTCCGCGCAGTTCCACGCCGCGGCGGACGAGATGATGAAGACGATGTCCACGGTGGATCAGCTCTTCAAGAGCGGGCAGAGCTACCTGGCCGCGGACGACCCGGAGAAGGCCGCGGAGCCGCTGCGTGAGGCGCTGGAGGTGGACAAGTCGCTGATGCTGGAGCTGGCGGAGTCCAAGCCGTCGTTCTACCGGCGCAGCATCCTCCAGGACATGGCGGACAAGGCGTACCAGCGCGGCAGGCACTGGGCGGACCGCGAGGACAAGCGCCGAGGCTGCAAGCTGTGGAAGCTGGGCTTCAGCTTCTACGCGGGCAACTCCGACCTCAACAAGGCCGCGGGATTCTGCTCCACCCTGGCGCTCAACACCTTCCGAGGCGCGAGCAGCTGCGGCGACCTGGCCATCGTGCTGGACCTGGCCGTCAAGGGGGACGGCGTGGAGGACATGGTCATCGCGAAGAAGAAGGAGCTGGGCTGCCCCTAGCGCGCGACATGGACAGGGCCGGGCGGGCGCGCTAGGCACGGGGGCATGGCCGACACCAGCCCTCCGCGCTCCGCGCCCACCCTGGTCCTCATCGACGCGTCCGGCTTCATCTTCCGCGCCTACCACGCCATTCCGCCACTCACGACGAGCAAGGGCGTGCCCACCAACGCCGTGCTCGGCTTCACGCGCATGGTGCTCAAGGCGCTGCGGGACTTGAAGCCCACCCACGTGGCGCTCGCCTTCGACAAGGAGAGCCGCGCGGAGCGTCAGAAACTCGACCCCAACTACAAGGCGCACCGCGAAGGCCCTCCCGAGGACCTGGTGCCCCAGTTCGGGCTCATCCGCCGCGTGACGGAGGCGCTCAACCTGCCGGTGCTGGAGATGCCGGGCTGGGAGGCCGACGACGTCATCGGCACGCTCTCCCAGAAGGCCCGGGCGGAGGGCTTCCAGGTCCAGGTCGTCACCGGGGACAAGGACTTCATCCAGATCGTGGATGAGGACGTGCGCCTGTTCGACCCGATGAAGGAGGTCCACACCGGGCCCGCGGAGGTGAAGGAGCGGCTGGGAATCGAGCCCCGGCAGATGCGCGACTACCTGGCGCTCATCGGCGACGCGGTGGACAACGTGGCCAAGGTGCCGGGCATCGGCCCCAAGACAGCCACCGAGCTCATCCAACAGTTTGGCGACGTGGACACACTGTTGTCACGGCTCGAAGAGGTGAAGAAGCCCAAGATTCGCGACGCCATCGCCTCGCACCGCGAGAGCCTCCTGCTCGCCCGGCAGCTGGTGTCCTTCAAGATGGACCTGCCGCTGGATGTTCGCGTGTCGGAGCTGACGCGCAAGGCGCCGGATGCCGCGAAGGCCCGGGAGCTCTTCACGGAGCTGGAGTTCTACGCGCTGCTCAAGGAGCTCCCCGCGCAGGGCGCGTCCGAGTCCGCGTCCGCCGAGCCCGCGAAGGAGAAGCCCGCGCCGCTGGCCACCGCCACCGCGCTGGTTACCACCGACGCGGAGCTCGTGGCGCTGGCGGAGGCCGTGCGCGCCGCGGGCTCCGTCAGCGTGATTCCCGCCTACGAGGGGATGCCCTTCGCCGCGAAGCTGGTGGGCGTGGGCCTGGCGCTTCCGGATGCGACGCTCCACTACGTGCCGCTGCGCCACGCGGTGCTCGGGGCGACGCAGGTCCGGCCCGATGCCTTCACCGCCGCGATGAAGGGCGTGCTGGAGGACCCGGCGGTGAAGAAGGGCGGGCATGACCTCAAGGCCCTCACCCTGGTGCTGGCCAACGAGGGAATCGACCTGGGCGGGGCCCACGACGACGTGGAGCTCTTGAGCTACCTGCTCAACCCGTCGCGCCGTGAGCACGCGCTCGTGGACCTGGCGCGTGAGCGGCTGGCCTCGGAGCTGCCCGGCCTGCCCCCGGCGGCGGAGGGCAAGCGCGGGAAGAAGGACCGGCCGCTGGCGGACCACTCGCCGGAGGAGCTGGCCTCGGGCTTCGCGGTGCGCGCGGAGGCGGCGCGCCGGCTGGCGCCGGAGCTGTGGAAGGAGCTCGAGGAGGCGAAGCTGGCGCAGCTCGCTCGGGAGCTGGAGCTCCCGCTGCTGCCCATCCTCGCGCGCATGGAGCGGCGGGGTGTGAGCCTGGACACGCAGGAACTCGCGCGCATCTCGGTGAAGGTGGACGCGGCCGTCGAGTCGCAGGTGAAGGAGGTCTACAAACACGCGGGCCGCGAGTTCAACATCGGCTCCAACCCGCAGCTGGTGCAGGTGCTCTTCACCGACCTGAACCTGCCCATCATCAAGCGCGGCAAGACGGGCCCGTCCGCGGACCAGGAGGTGCTGGAGAAGCTGGCCGAGGAGCACCCGCTGCCCAACGCCATCATCGAGTACCGGAGCCTGTCCAAGCTCAAGAGCACCTACCTGGACACGCTGCCCACGCTGGTGGCGGCCGACAAGCGCATCCACACGACGTACCACCAGGCGGCCACCGCCACGGGGCGCCTGTCGTCCACGGACCCCAACCTCCAGAACATCCCCGTGCGCACGGAGCTGGGCCGCGAGATTCGCCGCGCCTTCGTCGCCGCCGAGGGCCACCAGCTGGTCAGCGCCGACTACAGCCAGGTGGAGCTGCGGCTGCTGGCGCACATCGCGGATGACCCCGTCCTCATCGAGGCCTTCCGGCAGGACGAGGACGTGCACAGCCGCACCGCCGCGGAGGTGTTCGGCGTCGCTCCGGACCAGGTGGACCGCGAGCAGCGCCGCGTGGCGAAGATGGTGAACTTCGGCATCGCCTACGGCCTGTCCCCGCACGGCCTGTCGACGCGGCTGGGCATCCCCCAGGAGACGGCGCGCGACATCATCGAGCGCTACTTCACGCGCTACGCGGGCATCCGCCGCTACCTGGAGGACACCGTCAACAACGCCCGGAAGACGGGCTACGTGGAGACGCTCTACGGCCGCCGCCGCTACATGGCGGACCTGATGTCGAAGAACCGCGCCGTGGCCCAGGCCGCCGAGCGCGCCGCCATCAACATGCCGATTCAGGGCACGGCCGCGGACCTCATCAAGAAGGCCATGCTGGTGGTGGAGGCGGACCTGCGCGCGAAGGGGCTGCGCACCGTGATGCTGCTGCAGGTGCATGACGAATTGCTGCTCGAGGCGCCCGACGCGGAAGTGGAGCAGGTGAAGGGGCTGGTGGCGGCGGGCATGGCGAACGTGGCCACGCTCAAGGTGCCGCTCAAGGTGGATGTGGGCTCGGGGCGGAGCTGGGCGGACGCGCACTGAGGACGAGAACACGCGGGAGGAGCACCCACCCCCGTAGGTCCCCTCCCGCGTCCCCACGTGCTGTCCCCACCACACTCACAAACAAAGCCGACCCGTCCGACCGGCGAGTCGCGCGGACCCCCATCCACGCGTCTTGCCAGCGGCTCGCGATGCGCGCTCACCACTCCCCAGTGGGAGCACGCGTCCCCACAAGGCGCACCATGAGGTCCCCACCCCTGGCGCGCTCCCTCCCGCCGGCCTCGGACCCTCCCAGTGTGGAGCGTCAAGCCGGACGGGTCGGCAAACCCGACCTCACCCCTCAATGCATCGCGGTACGTCCGTCCCTCGTGCCCGGCGGCACGTGCCTCACGCTCGACGGCCTCTCGAAGTACTCCACCACCAACCCGCCGAAGGGCACCCGAGGCCCCTCCAGGCGCGAATCCCTCAGTCGCTGAAGCAGCGCCACCGCCGAGTCCACCGCTTCATCCACGGCGCGGTTGATGCGCTCCTTCTCCCAATCCCCACCGCCCAGCACCTCCGCGGCGTCCACCAGACAGCGCCTCAGCGCGGAGAACTCCTCGTGCAGCGCACGCGCGCCCCGCTCGGGCGACAGGCGGAGCACGGCCCTCGTGCGGCTCCAGGGGCTCGTCTCATCCCCCTCCAGCGACAGGCCCAGCTCGCGGATGAAGGGCTCCACCAGCCCATCGAGCTGACTCATGGGCGCCTGCAACGTTTCCGTCTCGTGCCCCGTGAGCCGCATCCGGCGCCACAGCGCCGCGATTCGGTCCGGCTGCTGGCGGAAGAATCGCGCCAGCCCCGCTGCCCTACGTCCTCGCTCCGTCATGTCCGGTGCCTTCGCCATCGCTCCCTGAGCCATAGCAAGGCGGTTGCCAGCGACTGGGGTCGGGCAGACTCAGGAAAATCAGGCGATTAGCGAGGCGGCCGACACCTTCACGGAGGAGGGCAGGTAAATTCTTCGGGGTCTGTCTTGTAGAGGTGCCCGGAGGGCCTGTTTGCGTCAGGGGCCCGACAGCTCAGTGGAGGGTGGGCTTGGGCACTCGGCCCTTGGCCCCGTCGCCTTCCCTGTCCACCGGCTCACTGTCGTGCTCCGGCGCCACGGTGAACTCGCCGGAAGCGGACTCCGCGTGGGGGGCCGCCTCGGGTTGCTCGGGCTCGGCGGGGGCGCTTTGCCAGTACACCTCTTGCGTGGGGAGCGGCGCGTTGGGTGTGGCCGACTCGGCGGCTTGCTGCTGCGCCACGAGCATCAGTCGCAGCGCGGCCTCGTCCGCGGCTTCCTGGGCCGCCATCTCCGCCAGCCGGATGGCCTTCTGCCGGTGGCGCCGGACATAGGCGGCCACACACAGCACGGAGGCTGTCAGCCACAGCAGCGCGGAGCTGGTGGTGAGCGGCAGCCAGCCGTAGCGGGCCGCGAGCCCCTCGCGCCAGCCATCCTCCTCCACATCCAGCGAGGTGCGGAACGCCTTGGCGAACGAGGTTTCGAAATGTTCGCCGCGGCTGACCCCGTCCACCAGCTCGCGCATGGCCTGGGGGCCGTACCGGGCGGTGAGGTGCGCGACGAAGGCGGCGCTCTGGGCGTAGGCAATCTCCACGTCCGCGGGACGGTCCGGCCACGAGCTGGACAGCCCCGTGAAGCGGAAGACGCGCTCCTGGGTGACGGCGCGGAAGAGGGCGGAGTAGTGGGTGAGCGAGAAGCGCTCACCCGTGACATTCTGCGCGACGCCCTCCTGGAACCAGCGCGGCCAGCCTCGGGCGAGCTGTCCCAGCGCCACGTGCGCCAGCTCATGTCTCAGCGTCTGCTGTCCATCGGGCGCGTTGAGGCTGAGGGCATCCAGCAGGATGATTTGATGGGCGGGGTAGGCCAGCGCCACGGCCCAGCCTGGGGGCCGGCCTCCCGGGAGCGCCAGGGCGTCGAACTCCTTGCGCCCGACGCCTATCCGCACCTCCGTCATTCCAGGCCAGTCCCGGCCGAGGATCTGCCCGAAGCTGTCGCGCACGGACTCAATCTGGGTGGCCAGCTCCTTCGCCGCGCCCGTGGCCTTCTCCGTGTGGAGGATGCGGAAGCGCCGCGTCGTCACCTCGCCCACGACTTCAGGGGGACGGGTGGTCGGGACGAGCACCACGTTGGCCATCAGGGCTTCGTGCCCATGCGGATGGGGGCCGGAGCCTTCACCGAGCTGCTGGGCCCACGCCCTTGGCATGGCCAGCAGCAACAGAAGCAGGACGAGCAAGTGGCGCATGCGGGGGCCTCGCTAGGCCCCAGACATAACAGCCTCGGCCCGCGCCGCATCAACCCCCGCGACCTGGACTCGTTTTCTGCGCGATGTGTCACCCGCCAGCAGGGTGACCTGGCGCCGGGGCACCCCCAGCTTCTTGGCGAGGAACTCCAGGAGCGCGGCGTTGGCCTCTCCATCCACGGGCGGAGCCGCGAGCTGGATTTTCAACAGACCGTCATGCTCGCCGACAACACGGGTGCGAGAGGCCCGGGGTTGGATGAGCAGGGCCAGCTCCACCCCCTCCGGCAGGGCCTTCAGCCAGGGGACCGCCATGGGCTACTCGCTGACGTTGGCCTTCTTCTGGGACAGGTACGCGACGTTGTCCTCGACGCGCGCGTAGTCGCGGTCCGCGAAGGTGGGGCTCTTGAAGGTCTCCAGCAGCTTCTGGTGCGCGTCCAGCACCGAGCGCACCTGCGACTCGAACTGCGTGCGCTGGCGCTTGAGCTCGTTGATGTCCTCGACGACCTGCACCAGCCGCTGGTGCGCGCCGTGGACGATCTTCTCCGCCTGGTGCTCGGCGTCCGCGATGATGATCTCCGCTTCCTTCTTCGCGGCGGACTGGAGGTCCTCGCTGATGCGCTGGGCGGTGACCATCGTCTCCTGGAGGGTGCGCTCGCGCTCCTGGTGCTGCTCGAGCTTGAGCTGCGTGCGCTTCAGCTCCTCCTTGAGCGCGATGTTCTCCTTCACCACTTCCTCGAATTCGCCGGCGATCAACTCGAGGTAGGCCTCGACTTCGCGGCGGGAGAAGCCTCGCAGCGCCGTGTCGAACCGCTTCTGCCGGATGTCGAGCGGGGTGATCTTCATGCCCACGAGTCTAGCGCAGGGGGGCGACTTCTCCAGGAAACGGCCCAAGACCCAGGGAGGTGGGCGCTTGCGCCACCTGTCGAGTCGCAGCCTGCCTGCCTGGTGGGTGGGGTGTCTCAGCGCGTGCTGGGCGGCGCGTCCCACTGCGCGGTGACGGCGCGGGCGGCGTTCTGCACGGCGGAGGAGAGGCGTGAGTCGGTGGCCGCGTCCTGGACGGTGCGGCGCGCGGAGACTGTCCGCTGGAAGACAAGTCCGTTGAGGGCCTGGATCTTCAAGGCGTCCGGCATGCGGGGGTGGCGCACGACGTTGCCCAGCAACTCCTCCGCGCGAGGGTGCTGGAAGAGGGCCACCGCGCGCAGCACGGCCTGCTGGGTGCGGGGATTGGGGTCCCAGAGATACGTGGCGAGCGAGTCCAGGGCGCGCGGGTCTCCCAGCAGTCCCAGGTCCTCCACGGCGATGGCGCGAATCTCCTCCGGGGCGGGGCGCGCGGCCCAGAGCAGGGCGCGCAGCAGGGCGGTGTCGTCCGGGGTGGCCACCCGAGCAGCCGCGGGGGGCTCTGGCGCGGGGCGGGGCGACTCGGCGGCGGGACGGGCCGGGGCGGGTGTCCGGGCCGGGGCGGCGGTGACGAGCAGCATTCCGGCGACGAGCAGGGGGCTCATGCCACCGTTCTACCGCGAAAGCCGGGAGGGGAGCGCGTTCCGGCGCGTCGCGCGGAGATTTTCTTGACGCGATCTCCCAACGTGGGACCTTGCCCGTGCTACAGGCGTGTTGCTGACGGGAGCAAGGGCTGATGAACGCGGCGGGTTCGAGCTGGCGGACACTGGAGAACGTCGAAGTGGAGTGCACCCACTGCGGCATCCGGATGACCCTTCAGATGGGGAACCGGGTTCGCTACTACCGGTGCTCGGGGTGTCACCGCTGGGTCTCCAGCACCTACACCGACGTGCTCCGCGCGGACGCGAAGGTGCGCACCCACCCGGTGAAGGACTCCGGGGCGCAGGATGAGCGGTTCATCGAGGTGAAGGACCGGCTGGAGCGCTGGCTGTCCGCCATCGAGGACCAGGACCCGTACCACCTGCTGGGCGTGTCGCCGCTGGACTCCCCGGAGAAGGTGCGCGCGCGCTACCACGCGCTGGCGCTGGAGCGGCACCCGGACCGGGGCGGCTCCGTGGAGAAGATGCGCGAGCTGAACGTGGCCTACGAGCGCATTCTCCGGCACCAGCAGCGCAAGCGTCAGGAGGCGTTGACCGCGGGGGCTTCCGTGGCCTCCGCGTCGGCCCTGCCCGCGCGCAGCAGGTAGGCCCAGAACAGGCCTCCCAGGCCGAGCCCCAGGGCCGTCTTCGCCCAGGTGGGGAACAAGTCGCCGGGAGACACGTAGCCCTCCACCACGCCGATGCAGGCGAGGAAGGGCGCGCAGCCCAGCACCAGCTTCACCGCTTCGCGCCCTCGCAGGGCCAGCGCCTGTCCCCGGGGGAGCTCTCCCGGGTCGACCAGGGCCTGGCCCACCATCAACCCCGCGCCCCCCGCGATGACGATGATGGACAGCTCCACCGGCCCATGCGCGGCGATGAAGTCCAGCAGCCGCCCCGCCATGCCCTCGCGCGCGCACAGCGCGGTGATGGCGCCAATCTGCACGCCGTTGTTCACCAGCACGAACATGGTCCCCAGGCCGTAGAAGAGGCCCAGGGCGAAGGTCAGGATGGTGACGGTGAGGTTGTTGGTGGCGATGCCGGAGGACACCGTGTCGGGCGGGGCCACGGAGAGGATGTCGTCCGTCCACATGCGGCCCTGGGCCACGTACTGGCGAACCCCGGAAGGCACCAGCAGCTCCGCGCCGCGAGGCTCCCACAGCACCACCAGCGCGCCCAGGAGCAGGCCCAGGATGAACAGCGCGCCGCTGGCGCCCACGTAGCGCAGCTCCCGGCGCAGCGTCCGGGGGAAGTCGCGGCGGAAGAACGCCCGGACCTGGGCCCAGCGCTCACGCGGAGGTTGGTAGATGGCCCCGTACGCCCGCGCGCAGAGCTGGTTGAGGAAGCGGTGTGCGTCGGTGCCCGGGTAGAACGTCTGCGCATGCGCCAGGTCGGACGCGGCGCGGCGGTACAGCGAGTCCAGCTTGCGCAGCTCCGGAAGCGTCAGCGAGCCGTCTCGCTGACGCGCGAGCAGCGCCTCCAAGGCATCCCAGTCCGCCCGATGCTGGGCGACGAAGGTGGGCAGCGGGGCGGCCATCTCAGCGCTCCGCCCGCACGCGAGCCCGCAGGTAGGACTCGGTGGCTTCCGGGGAGGCGAGCACCGCGGCCTTCTCCTCGTCCGCGAGTCCGCCCAGCTTCTCCACCAGCTTCGCGCCCATCCTGCTGCGTGCGTCGGGCTGCAGGCCGGGTGCGCGCGTCAGGAAGGCTAGCACCAGCTCCACCTCATCCGGTGCCAGCGTCCGTCCCGCCACCGCCACCGCCTCACCCGGGGCCGCCGCGGTGTACTTGTCCAGGTCGATGCGCTCATCGCGCACGAGCACCGTCCCGGCCAGCAGGTCCCCGAGCCGGCGGTGCTGTGGGGTCAGCAGCATGCTGATGCAGCCGGCGGCGTAGAGGCCGGGAAGGAAGTCCACCGCGCGGCACAGGTTGCGCACCGCGCTTTCGTAGAGGCCCACCGGAGCGCCGTCCAGGCGCACCACCCGGATGCGCAGGGCCTTCTTGCCCGGCGTCTGTCCATGGAAGAAGACCTCTCCCACCGTCCAGTACAGCCACTGCGTCGCGAAGACACCCACCACCAGCAGTGTCTGGCCCAGGCCCGACAACCCCTGGAACACGCCCAGCACGTCGGACACCAGCAGCGTGAAGACGAAGTAGGCCACCACCCAGAAGAAGAACAGCAAGGTGGCGTCCACCAACCACGCGAGGCAGCGGTATCCGATGCCCGCAACGGGCAGGGACAGCGCCACGCGCTCCGGTGTGGCCACGGCGAGATGAGGTGTCGAGGCGGTGCTCATGTCCAGTGCCCAGCATACACGCCGGCGCCGCCACGCCCCGGAACGCCTTCGGCCGAGATAATCACGTTGTTCTCGAATTTAATGCCTGTTGCGCGGCGGACAGTCGCGTCCCCGCAGGGGGACGCCGGATATTGACTGTTGGACGCAAAAACGCTGTCGCGGTCGAGACAGCGATGACGAACCAACGGACGCGGTGGCTGAATCCAATCCGATTCGCGCACACTTGACACTCGCGTCCCGGGTGCCTTCGCCACCGCGCTTTCCCGGTGTTAGGGTATTGGCGACGTGGAACCAGGAGTGGGGCTCCAGCGGAGGTGGAGCCCGGAAGGACGTCGAGAGTCGTGAGTAGTTGAAAGGAATCAGGGAGTCAGGTCTTACATCGATGGGCCGACCCCGGAGTGGTTCAGCGGACGTGAATGCACGACCATGAAGCGTCTTCCCGCTGACCTGAGTCTTCCGGAGGCCGGGAGCAGTCAACATAGAAGTCAAAAGTGATTCGCCATGGCGGCTGGGGGGCCTTCGCATGGCAAACAATCAAGCTGCGATTCGTGTATCCATTCTCGAGGGACCGTGGGCGGCGTGGGAGAACCTCGCCGATGGCCTTCGTGGTGAGGGAGTGGCGGTGACCTCGGTGACGAGGGACGTGCGCCTCTTCCTCGATGGGCTGGGAACCGATCCGCCGCAGGTGGCGGTGATGGATGTGGAGGGAGATAGCGAGGCGGCCGTGGGCTGCTCGGTGACGGAAGGCATCAACCTTCTCCGGGAGGCACGCAAGCGGCGGCTGGAGGTCCGCATGCTGTTGCTATCGGCGGTGAGCGCTCCGGAGGTCATCTCCCAGTGCTTCGACGAAGGCGCCTCGGGATACCTGTTCCGAAAGGGATTGGGCACGTCCGCGGTGTCGTCCGCCATCAACTCGCTGGTGCGAGGTGAGCGGCTCTTCCCGGTGCAGCTGCTGCGCAATGACTTCGAGCATCCACCCGTGACGTCACCCACCGCGAGCGTGCTGTTGGCGCTCACGCAACGGGAGCGGGAGGTGCTGGCGTATGTCGCGGGCGGCGCGGACAACCTGAAGATCGCCGCGCACCTGCAAATCGCCGAGCGCACGGTGAAGTCCCACGTCACGCAGCTCTACCGGAAGCTCGGAGCGGAGAATCGCACCCAGCTCGCGCTGCGCGCCTGTCATCTCGGGGTCCGTCCGCCACCAGACCTCTGAAGCCACTCTCACACACGCCACGGACCCCAGCGGTCTCGCCGGGGTCCGTCGCGCGTCGAAGGGCGTCAGTTCTTCAGCGCCGCTTCTTCCATCTTCTTGCGCAGGCTCAGCGGGCGCATGTCCGTCCAGACCTGCTTGATGTACTCGAGGCACTCGGCCTTGAGTCCCTGCTTGCCCGCATCCTTCCAGCCGAGCGCGTTCTCGCGGTCCGCCGGCCAGATGGAGTACTGCTCCTCGTGGTTGACGACGACCTTGTAGATCGTCGTGTCCTCTCGCTCGTCCGCCATGTGGGTGACTCCTGAAGGTGACTGCATCTTATTTACTTCTCGGGAAAAGTGGTCAACGCCGTAAAAAGTAGGCGGAGCACCACTGAACGAACTGCTCCGTGAGGCCCTTCGCCACACGACGGGCAGTGAAGGGACCTCAAGCATTTCAACGGTCCTCCGGTGTGAGCCACCGGCTCAACCAATCCGTCACGGAGGGTGGGCGTAGCACGGAGCCCGGTGCTCCGGAGGCCTCCCACCGCTGGAGGCCGCCTTCGGCCAGCTCCTCCCAGCCTCCATCCTGCGCATCCTCGTCGCGCTCGGGCGCATCGGCCGCGAGCAGCAAGTGCACCGCCCCTTCGTACGGCTCGGGGAGGTAGCGCCGCGCCGCGCGCAGGTGGCTGGCGAAGACCTTGAACCGCGTGCGCAGCTCCGCCAGCGAGACGTCCTCGGGGAACAGCCCCGCGCGAGCCCCTTCGGTGTGCAGGTGCGAGAGCAGGGGCTCCACGTCCTTGCCCGAGGTGAGGGAGGACGGCAGCTCCAACGGAGGGACGCCCGCCTGGGCAGCGAGCTCCTGGGCGTAGAGCGCGCCCTGCGCACCCGCGGTGGCCGCGGGGGGGGCCTCGGGCTCCGCGGGAGGCGGCTCGACGAGGAGCAGCTCCACCGCGTGGCCCTCTCGCTGGAGCTGCTGCGCCATCTCCCACGCCACCAGCGCACCCATTCCCGGGCCCACCAGTCGATAGGGGCCTTGCGGCGTCGCGGCGCGCAGGGCCTCGACGTAGAGCGTGGCCATGGCCTCCACCGACTCCAGCGGCGCACGGCCTTCCTCGAAGCCACGGGCCTGGATGCCGATGACGGTCCATCCCTCGGGGGCGTGGTCCGCCAGCGGTGCGTACGGCGCCACGCGTCCATCCATCCCGTGGATGACGTGCAGCACGCGGCCCGGGTCGTTCCCCTCGCGCAGCGTCACGAGCGGAGACCAGGTGGGCGCGGCGGGACGGGACGTCTGCCTGGCGCGAGCCTCCTGCGCCTTCGCCGCGGCCTGGGCCCTCATGAGCAGGGCCGCGAGCGACTCCACGGTGGGGGCCTCGAAGAGGGCACGCAGCGGCAGCTCCACGCCGACCGCGGCGCGCACGCGGGAGACGACCTGCGTGGCGAGCAGGGAGTGTCCGCCCAGGGAGAAGAAGTTGTCGGTGATGCTCACGCGAGGCGTGCGCAGCACCTCCGCGAAGGCCTGGGCGAGCAGCTCCTCCAACGGCGTGCGGGGCTCGGCGAACGGCGTGGTGCCGCGCAGGCTCTCCTCGTCCGGAGGAGGCAGGGCTCCGCGCGCCACCTTGCCGGTGGGCATCAGCGGCAGCGACTCCAGCCGCATGAAGATGGAGGGCACCATGTACTCGGGCACCCGCTCGCGCAGGACCTGGCGCGCCTCTTCCGTGTCCCAGGGCGCGTCGGGCGGGAGGACCACGTAGCCCACGAGCCTGCGGTCTCCGGCGACGTCCTCGCGGACGATGGCCACCGCGTCTCGCACGTGAGGCAGGGCGCGCAGGGCCACTTCCACTTCACCCAGTTCGATGCGGAAGCCTCGCAGCTTCACCTGGCTGTCCAGGCGGCCGAGGAACTCGAGGTTGCCATCCGCCAGCCACCGCGCCTTGTCACCCGTGCGGTAGAGCCGCGCACCGGGCGCGCGGCCGAGCAGGTGCGGCACGAACTTGTCCGCCGTGAGGTCCGGACGGCCGTGGTAGCCGTGGGCCACGTTGACGCCGCCCACGTAGACCTCGCCCGCGACGCCCACGGGGCACGGCGCGCCGTGCGGGTCCAGCACGTAGATCTCCACGTTGGTGAGCGGTGCACCCACCGGCGGCAGCGCGGGCCACGTCTTCCGGTCCGCCGGCGCGCGCCACGCCGTCACGACGTGGGCTTCCGACGGGCCGTACTGGTTCTCCAGCGTGCAGTCGGGCAGGCGGTTGAAGAACGCGATCAGCGCCGGGGTGACCTGGAGCTGCTCACCCGCCGTGATGATTTCGCCCAGCGGCGGCAACTCCTGCTGCGTGAGGGCCGCGTCGCACATGGCCTGGAGCGCGACGAAGGGCAGGAACAGCCGCTCCACGCGGTGCTCGCGCATGTAGCGCAGCATCGCGGGCGGGTCCTGGCGCAGCGTGCCGTTGATGAGCAACACCTTGCCGCCCAGGCACCACGTCCCGAAGAGCTCCTGGAACGAGACGTCGAAGTTGAGCGAGGCGAACTGGAGCGTGGTGGCGTCCGGCTTCACCGCGCGCTTCATCAACCACCAGATCATGTTGCCCACCGCGCGGTGGGACATGACGATGCCCTTCGGACGGCCCGTGCTGCCGGAGGTGTAGACGAAGTAGCAGTTCGTCTCCGGCGACATGTCCACGTCGGGCGAGTGCGTCGGACGCGACCCGATGGCCGCTTCCTGCTCCAGCGGGATGACCCGCGCGGTGATGCCCGGGGGCAGCGTGGAGACCAGGGCGGAGTGCGCGAGGACGACGGGCGCGCGGGTGTCATCCAGCATCATCGCCAGACGGTCCGCGGGGTAGCTGGGGTCCAGCGGGAGGAAGGCCGCGCCCGCCTTCATCGTCGCCAGCACCGCGACGGGCATGTCCAGGCTCGCGCGCTCCAGGCACAGGCCCACCGTGCCGTTGACGGGCACGCCGAGCGAGATGAGGTGGTGCGCGAGCTGGTTGGCGCGTGCATCGAGCTGCGCGTAGGTGAGCGACTGCTGCCCATCCGTCACCGCCACGTGGTCCGGCGTACGAGCGGCCTGCGCCTCCACCCAGCGGTGCATGAGCCCCGGGACGTACGTCGGGTCCACCGCCGCGTTGAAGGACTCCACCACCTGGCGGCGGTCCCCGTCGGACAGCAAGGGCAGTCGGCCCAGCGTCTGGTCGGGTTGCGCCACCGCGCCCTCGAGCACCTGGTGCAGCGCGCCCACCAGTCGCTCCGCCGTCTGACGCGTGAAGATGTCGGAGCTGTACTCGAGGAAGCCGACCGTGCCCTGCGACGACTCGACGAGGGAGAGCGTCAGGTCGAACTTTGCCGTGCCGCTGTTCGGCTCCAGCGGGATGATGCGCAGGTCGCCCGTGTCGTACGTCTCCCGGTAGGTGTTCTGGAGGACGAAGAGCACCTGGAACAGCGGCGTGCGATTCAGGCTGCGCTCGGGTTGGAGCTCCTCCACCAGCTTCTCGAAGGGCACGTCCTGGTGCGCGTAGGCGTCCAGCGTCGACTCCCGCACGCGGCCGAGCAGCTCGCGGAACGTCAGGTGCTCGGGGACCTGGCTGCGCAGCACGAGCGTGTTGGCGAAGAAGCCGATGAGCTTCTCCAGGTCCGAGTGTCGGCGGCCCGCGATGGGGGAGCCGACGCTGATGTCGTCCTGACCGGAGTAGCGTGCGAGCACCGTCTGGAACGCGGCCAGCAGCACCATGAAGGGCGTGGCGCCTTCGCGACGGGCCAGGGCCTGCACCGCGTCCTGCAGCGCGCGGGGCATCGTGACGTCCACCATGCCGCCCCGGAACGTGCTGACGGGCGGCCGGGAGAAGTCCGTGGGCAGCTCCAGGGTGGGCGGTGCCCCCTCCAGCTGCTTGCGCCACCAGGCGACCTCCTTCTCCAGCACCTGGTCTTTGAGCCAGCCGCGCTGCCACGCGGAGTAGTCCGCGTACTGGAGCGGCAGCTCCGACAGGGTGAGCGGGGCGCCTCGGATGAAGGACGAGTACGCGGACGCCACCTCGTGGACGAGCAGGCCCAGCGACCAGCCGTCCGCGACGATGTGGTGCACGGACATGAGCAGGATGTGCTCCTGCGCGCCGAGCTTCAGCAGGCGCACGCGCAGCAGCGAGCGGTCCGCCAGGTTGAACGGACGCTGCATCTCCTCGGTGGTGATGCGCCGGGTCTCCGTCTCGCGCGCCTCGGGCTCGAGCGCGCTCAGGTCCAGCACCTCCAGGCGCCTCGGCTCGTGTGCGTGGATGACCTGGACGGGCTGACCCTGGTGGCTCAGGACGGAGGTGCGCAGCGACTCGTGCCGACGCAGCAGCTCGTTGATGGCCCGCTCCATGGCGGCGACGTCGAGCGAGCCCTCCAGTCGGACGGTCGCGGGGATGTTGTAGAACGCGCTGTCGGGCGACAGCTGGTCGAGGAACCAGAGGCGCTGCTGCGCGAACGACACCGGCTGCTCACCGGTGCGCGGCACGGGCACGAGCGGCGGGATGTCCAGGCCCTGTCCCTGCCGCACCGCCTGGTCCACGCGCTGCGCGAGCGCTTCCAGCGTCGGAGCGTCGAACAGGTCGCGCAGCGGCAACTCCACGCCGAACACCGCGCGCATCCGGCTGATGGCCTGCGTCGCCATCAGCGAGTGGCCACCCAGCTCGAAGAAGTTGTCGTGGATGCCCACGCGCTCGACCTCGAGCACCGCGCACCAGATGGCGCCCAGCCGCGCTTCCGTGGGCGTGCGAGGCCCCACGAAGTCGGGCCGTCCGCTGGCCGTGCTCATGTCCGGAGCGGGCAGGGCCTTGCGGTTCACCTTGCCGTTCGACGTGAGGGGCAGGGCCTCCAGCACCAGCACCGCGGTGGGCACCATGTACTCGGGCAGGACCTCCTTCAGCGCCGCGCGCAGCGTCCCGCCGTCGGTGGTGAACCCTTCACGCGCCACGGCGTAGCCGATGAGCCGCTTGCCTCCGGGGCCCTCCTCGCGAGCGATGACGACGGCCTCGCGCACCGCCGGGTGTCGAGCCAGCGCGGCCTCGACCTCGCCCAGCTCGATGCGGAAGCCACGCACCTTCACCTGCGCGTCCACGCGGCCGACGAACTCCAAGCCGCCGTCCTCGCGCCAGCGCACCACGTCGCCCGTGCGGTACAGCCGAGCGCCCGGGACCCCCGAGAATGCATCCGGGAGGAAGCGCTCCGCGGTGAGCGCGGGCCGGCCGGCGTAGCCTCGCGCCACACCCACGCCGCCCAGGTACAGCTCGCCCTTGACGCCCACCGGCACGGGCGCGCCATGGGCATCCAGCACGTAGACGCGCACGTTGGCCAGGGGCCGGCCGATGGACGGTGTGCGCGCGTCTGCCTCCGCGACGTGCGTGAGCGTGGCGACGACGGTGGCCTCCGTCGGGCCGTAGGAGTTGACGAACCTGCGGCCCGGCGCCCACCGCGCGACGACCTCCGCGGGCAGGGCCTCGCCACCGGAGATGACCGTGCGGAGCGCGGGCAGTCCCTCGGAGGGCGTCGCCGCCAGCGCGGCGGGGGTGAGGCTGATGACCGTGAGGGCCTGGTCGCGCAGCAGCGTGTGCAGCGGCGCTCCTGGCATCACCTTCTCCAGGGGCGCGAGCACCAGTGAGGCACCCGACGTCAGCGTGGTGAAGATCTCCTCCACCGACAGGTCGAACGACAGGTTCGCGAACTGGAGCACACGCTCGCCGGGGCCGATGCCGTAGGCGGGCGCTTCATGCGTGACGAGGTTGGCCACGCTCACGTGCTCCACCGCCGTGCCCTTGGGCTGTCCCGTGCTTCCAGAGGTGTAGAGCACGTAGGCCAGGTTGCGCGGGAGGACTCCCGTGACGGGCGGCTCGGTGCGCTCCTTCGCCAGGGCCTCGTGCTCGACGTTGATGCACAGGGCGCGTGCGCGGTGCGCCTCCGGGAACCGGTCGACCAGGGGCGACTGCGTCAGCAGCATCGCGGCGCCGCTGTCCTCCAGGAGGAAGGCCAGTCGCTCACGCGGCAGGAGCGGATCCACGGGGACCCACGCTCCGCCCGCCTTGAGGATGCCGAGCAGGCCCACCACGACGTCCAGCGAGCGCTCCATGCTGAGCGCGACGCGCACCTCGGGACGCACGCCTCGGCGCCGCAGCGCGTGGGCGAGCTGATTGGCCTTCTGGTCGAGCTGCGCGTAGGTCAGCTCGGTGCCCTCGAAGGTGGCCGCCAGCGCATCCGGAGCGCGGCGCACCTGGGCCTCGAAGAGCGAATGGACACACGCCTCGGGGAAGTCCGCGCGCGTGTCGTTCCACGTCGTCAGGAGCCGCTGCCGCTCGTCGGTGGAGAGCAGCGCCAGGGACGAGAGGTGCCGCTCCGGCTCGCGGACGAACGCGCTCACGAGCGTGAGGAAGTGCTCCGCCATCCGCGTGAGGGTGGACGCGTCGTAGAGGTCGGTCTGGTACTCGAACCCGCCCGTGAAGCCCGTGCTGCCTCGGCTCAGCGAGAGCGTCATGTCGAACTTGGCGGCGTGTCCCTCGTTCGGTCCCGGGCGCATCGTCAGGCCCGGCAGCGAAATCGCCGCGTCCGGCGTGTTCTGGAGGATGAACATCACCCGGAACAGCGGTGACTGCTGGAGGTCGCGCAGCGGCTGGAGCTGCTCGAAGGGCAGGTGCTGATGCGCATAGGCACCGAGCGCCGTCTCGCGCACGCGGCCGAGCAGCTCGCGCACCGTCGGGTCCCCATCCAGTCGGGTGCGGAGGACCAGCGTGTTGAGGAAGAAGCCCACCAGCCCTTCCAGCTCCGCGCGGTTGCGACCGGCGACGGGCGAACCCACGGAGATGTCGTCCTGGCCGGCGTAGCGCGCGAGCAGGAGCTGGAACGCCGCGAGGAAGAACATGAAGGGCGTGATGCCTTCACGCTGGCAGAACGCCTCGATGGCCTCGGCCTGCTCGGGCGGCACCACCATGGACACCACATCGCCTCGGTGTCCGGTGTGGTTCGTCCTGGGTCGGTCGGTGGGCAGCTCCAGGTCCTGCGAGGCACCGTCGAGCTGCCGCTGCCACCAGGCCAACTGCCGGTCCAGCTCCGCGCCTTCCAGCCAGCGGCGCTGCCACGCGGCGAAGTCCGCGTACTGGAGCGACATCTCGGGGAGACTCGGCACCTTGCCCGCGCGGAGCTCGCTGTACACGACCGACATCTCGCGGACCACGACGCTGAGGGACCAGCCGTCGGCGACGATGTGGTGGACGTTGATGAGGAGCAGGTGCTCCCGGTCTTCCAGCGAGAGGATCTCCGCGCGCAGCAGCGGGCCCGTGCTCAGGTCGAACGGCCGCAGCGCGTGCTCACTCGCACGGCGGCGTGCCTCGGCCTCACGCTGCTCGGACGGGAGCTGACGCAGGTCGGTGACTGGCAACACGAACGCGGACGGCGCGTGGATGATCTGCTCCGGACCCTGGGCCTCCGCGCGGAACGTGGTGCGCAGGGCCTCGTGGCGATGGACGATGACCTCGAGCGTCCGGCGCAGCAGCTCCACGTCCAGCTCACCCGAGAGCACCAGCGCCGTGGGGATGTTGAACGCGGGGCTTCCGGGCTCGAGCTGGTCCAGGAACCACACGCGCTCCTGCGAGAACGAGAGCGGCAGCTTGCCGTCGCGAGACGTGCGCTCGATGGCGGACGAGGACACCGTCGCCCCCGCGCGCAGGAGGGCGTCAATCCGCGCGGAGAGCTTCTCGACGGTGGGCGCCTCGAACAGCTCGCGCACCGGCAAATCCACCGAGAAGGCCACGCGAATCCGGGACGTGAGCTGCGTGGCGAGCAGCGAGTGCCCCCCCAGCTCGAAGAAGTCGTCGTGGAGGCCGACGCGCTCGACGTGGAGGAGCTCCGCCCAGAGCGACGCGAGCTGGAGCTCGGTCTCGGTGCGGGGCACGACGTACTCGCGGCTGGAGGCGATATCGGGCGACGGCAGCGCGGCGCGGTCGACCTTGCCGTTGGGCGTGAGGGGGAGCGCGGGGAGCACGGTGATGGCGGAAGGCACCATGTGCTCGGGCAGCCGCTGCTTGAGGGACTCGCGCAGCGAGGAGACGTCGACCCTGTCTCCGACGACGTATGCGACCAGTCGCTGGTTCCCGGAGGTCTCGGAGCGGAGGGCGGCGACGGCCTCGCGGACGGAGGGCGCCGCGAGGAGCGCGGTCTCGACTTCACCGAGCTCGATGCGGAAGCCACGCAGCTTCACCTGCGAGTCGATGCGGCCGACGTACTCGAGCGTTCCGTTGGCGAGCCAGCGGACCTTGTCGCCCGTGAGGTAGAGGCGTGAGCCGGGCGTCGTGGCGAAGGGGTTCGGGACGAAGCGCTCCGCGGAGAGGTCCGCGCGGTGCAGGTATCCCCGCGCGAGGCCGACGCTCTCGACGCAGAGCTGGCCCGGCACTCCCACGGGGAGCGGACGGAGCGCCTCGTCGAGGACGTAGAGGCGCGTGTTGTCCCACGGCTTGCCGATGGAGGGCGGCTGGCCCGGGAGCAGCGGCTCGGAGATGGACGCGCAGACGGTGACCTCGGTGGGGCCGTAGGCGTTGAGGAGGCGCAGCCGTGAGCCCCAGCGCTGGATGAGCTCGGGCGAGCAGGCCTCACCCGCGGAGATGAGCGTGGTGAGCGACGGCAGGTCCTCGGGCCGCATCTGGGCGAGCACCGAGGGCGTGAGGGTGACGGCGGAGATGGACTCGTCGCGGAGCAGGTCGCGCAGCGGCGCGCCCGGGAGGAGGCGGTCGCGGGGCGCGAGGACCAGGGTGGAGCCCGCGAGGAGCGCGCCGAAGATCTCGGCGACGGACGCATCGAAGGCGAAGGACGCGTACTGGAGGACGCGCGAGGTGGGCGTGAAGCCGTGAGCGCGTCCCGCCGCGAGCGCGGTGTTGGCGAGGCCGCGGTGCTGGAGGAGCGTGCCCTTGGGCGTCCCCGTGGAGCCGGACGTGTAGATGACGTAGGCGAGGTTGTCGGCGCGGGCGCCGGAGTCCAGCGCGGTCTCCGGCTGGGCGGCGATGAGGCTCGCGTCGGAGTCCAGTCGCACCACGTGCGGAGTCTTGAAGCCCAAGCCCTCCGCGAGTGCCGCCGTCGTGACGACGAGCGGCGCCGCGCAGTCGCGGAGCATGAAGGCGATCCGCTCGGCGGGGTACGAAGGATCGAGCGGGACCCACGCTCCGCCCGCCTTGAGGACGGCGAGGATGGAGACGACGAGCTCGAGCGAGCGCTCGACGCAGAGCGCGACAGGGACCTCGGGCCGGACACCCCGCGAGCGCAGGTGGTGCGCGAGGCGGTTGGCGCGCGCGTCGAGCTGCGCGAAGGAGAGGGCCTGGCCTTCGAAGCGCAGGGCCGTGGCGTGCGGCGTGCGCGCGGCCTGGGCCTCGAAGAGGGCGTGCGCGGTGGCGTCGCGCGGGAAGTCGCGCTCGCTCTGGTTCCAGTCCACGAGGACCTGACGCTGCTCCCCGTCGGACATCAGCGACAGGGTGGAGACCGGCACCTCGGGGCGCGCCGCCGCTTGCGCGAGCAGGGCTCCGAGGTGGACCAACATCCGGTCCGCGCTCTCCGCGGAGAAGAGGTCGGTGCGGTACTCGACGCTGCAGGCCAGGCCTTGCTCCGACTCGAGGACGGAGAAGGTCAGGTCCAGGCGCGCGGCGCCCGTGTTGGAGGGCTGCGCGCGGAACGTGAGGCCCGGCAGCTTCAGCTCGGACTCGGGCTGGTTCTGGAGCACCAGCGCCACCTGGAAGAGCGGCGCGTGCGCGAGGCTGCGCTCGGGGTTGAGCGCCTTGACCAGCTCCTCGAACGGCAGGTCCTGGTGCGCGTAGGCGCCCAGCGTGTCCTTCCTCACACGCGAGAGCAGCTCGCGGAAGGACGGCATCCCCCCCAGCCTCGCGCGCAGGGCGAGCTGGTTGACGAAGAAGCCGATGAGGCCCTCCGTCTCCGCGTGATGCCGGTTGGCGATACCGGTGCCGACGACGAAGTCCTCCTGACCCGAGTAGCGCGAGAGCACGGCCTGCAGGCCCGCCATGAGGGCCATGAAGAGCGTGGTCCCCTCCTTGCGGCACAGCGCCTGGAGCGACTCGGCCAGCTCACGAGGCAGCACTCGCGAGACGATGGCACCCTGGACTCCTCGCACCGCGGGGCGCGGGAAGTCCGTGGGCAGATCCAAGAGCGGCGGCGCACCGGAGATGTGCTCCTTCCACCAGGAGACCTGTGCCTCGAGCGCCTCGCCCTGGAGCCAGCCGCGCTGCCAGGTGGCGTAGTCGGCGTACTGGATGGGCAGCTCGGGCAGCGGCGAGGGCTGTCCCTCGCGGAACGCGGCATAGAGCGCCGCCGTCTCACGCACGAGCACATCCATGGACCAGCCGTCCGTGACGATGTGGTGCATCGTCAGCAGCAACACGTGCTGCTGCTCACCCAGCCGTAGCAGCGTGACGCGCAGGAGGGGGCCGTTCGCGAGGTGGAACGGACGACGCGCCTCCTCGTCGGCGTGGCGCTGGACCTCGGACTCGCCCTGCGCGGACAGGTCCACCACGGGCACCGTCACGGGCGCGGGCGCATGGACGACCTGCTCGTTGCCCGCGCGGAACGTGGTGCGGAGCACCTCATGGCGCCTCACGACCTCCGTGAAGGCGCGCTCCAGGGCGCTCGTGTCCACCTCGCCCTCGAGCCGCAGCGCGATGGGCATGTTGTACGACGGGCTCCCCGGCTCCAACTGGTCCAGGAACCACAGGCGCTGCTGCGCGAAGGACTGGACGAAGGACCACGGCGCCTGGCCCTCGCGGGGCAGGAGCGCGAGCGTGGGCCTGTTCAGCCCGGTGCCGGCGCTCAGCGCGACGTCGATGCGTCGGGCGAGGCCCTGGACCGTCGGCGCCTCGAACAGCTCGCGCAGGGGCAGCTCCACCTGGAAGGCGGAGCGCACGCGCGAGACGAGCTGCGTGGCGAGGAGCGAGTGGCCCCCCATCTCGAAGAAGTTCGTGCTGACCGCGACTCGCGACACGCCCAGCACCTGCGCGAAGAGGCCCGCGAGCAGCGCCTCGGTGGGCGTGCGCGCCTCGAACGAGGACGCGTCCTCGACGAGCACGGCCTGCTCGGGCACCGGCAGGGCCTTGCGGTCCACCTTGCCGTTGGTCGTGAGGGGCAGGGCCTCCAGCACCTTCCATGCGGTGGGGACCATGGCGTCGGGCAGGCGCTTCGCGATGAAGGCTCGCAGCGTCGCGAGCTCCAGCGTCGCGGGGGCGACGACGTAACCCACCAGCCGCTTGTCTCCGGGCCGGTCCTCGCGGACGAGCACCACGGCCTCGCGCACCTCGGGATGCGCGAGCAGGGCGGACTCGATCTCCGCCAGCTCGATGCGCAAGCCGCGCACCTTCACCTGGGCATCCACGCGGCCCAGGAACTCCAGCACGCCGTCATGGCGCCAGCGGACCTGGTCCCCCGTGCGGTACAGCCGGGCCCCAGGCACGGAGGAGAACGCATCCGGCACGAAGCGCTCGGCCGTCATCGCGGGCTGGCCCGTGTAGCCCCGGGCCACGCCTTCGCCGCCGATGAACAGCTCGCCGGTCACTCCCACGGGCACCAGATGTCCATGCTCATCCAGCACGTACACCTGGGTGTCGCCAATGGGGCGGCCGATGGGCGCGGTGGCTCCCTCGATGGTGCCCTCCACCGTCCACGACGTGGCGTCGACGGTGGTCTCGGTCGGGCCGTAGCAGTTGACCAGCCGCGTGGCCGGCCACTCGCCTCGGATGCGGTGCGCCAGGTTCGCCGGGAGGGCCTCACCACCGGAGACCAGCACGCGCAGGCCCAAGGGCCGCTCGGACCGCGCGGCCTCCACGAAGAGGCTGAGCTGTGAGGGCACGAACTGGAGCACCGTCACGCGCTGCTGCTCCACCGTCGCGTGCAGGGCCTCCATGTCCAGGTCCGCCGCCGAGGGCGGGAGCACCAACGTCGCTCCACTGACGAACGTGGCGACGAACTCCGGCACCACGGGGTCGAAGCCCGGTGCGGTCTTCTGGAGCACGCGGTCCTTGGGACCCAGCTCCAGGCTCGTGGTGAACCAGGCCGTGTGCCGCGACAGCGCGCGGTGCGGCACCACGACTCCCTTGGGCCGGCCCGTCGAGCCGGACGTGAACAGCACGTAGGCCGCGTTCTCCGCGGCGAGCGTCGGCGCCCGGAACTGGCTGCTCGCCACCGGGTGCGCGGCCGCCACATCCTCGAGGGCGAGGACACCCGCGGTCCCCGCCGGCAGCGAGGCCCGGAGCTCCCGCTGCGCGAGCACCACGGCGGGAGAGGTGTCGTCCAACATCATCGCCAGTCGCTCGGACGGCGAGGATGCATCGAGCGGAACCCAGACGCCTCCCGACGCGAGGATGCCAAGGACACCCGCGACCAGCTCGGGCGAGCGCCGCGCGAGCAGCGCCACGCGCACCTCGGGGCCCACGCCGTGCTGACGCAGCACCTCCGCCAGGGCGAGGGCCCTGCGCTCCAGCTCCCGATACGTGAGCTGTCCGTCCGTCCATTCCAGCGCCACGGCGTCCGGAGACAGGGCCGCGCGCGACTGGAACCACGAGAACACGGAGGTCTCGCGCGAGTGTGCCGAGCGGGTGTCGTTCCACTCGACCACCAGACGGTGGCGATCCTCGGGCGAGAGCAGCGGCAGCTCGGCGAGCGCGAGGTCCGGTGTGGACACCGCCGCCTCGAGCAGGCGCGTGAAGTGGCCCGTCATCGCCTGGATCGTCTCCAGGTCGAACAGGTCCGTGTTGTATTCGAACGAGCCCGCCAGTCCCTCGGGCGACTCCTGGAGGACGAGGGACAGCGAGTACTTCGCGATGCCCGGGTCCACGTCGGCGGGGGCCAAGGTGAGCTCCGACAACGTCAGCGAAGGCACGGGCGTGTTCTGCAGCGCGAACATCACCTGGAACAGCGGTGAGTGGCTCAGGCTGCGCGCGGGCTGGAGCTCCTCCACCAGGTGCTCGAACGGGACATCCTGGTGCGTGAGCGCGCCGAGCGACGCCTCGCGGGCCTGCTCGACGAGGGCGCGGAACGTCATCGCCCCGGACATGCGGCCCCGCAGGACCAGCGTGTTGATGAACACGCCGATGAGGCCCTCGGTCTCCGGGCGGGTGCGGCCCGCCACCGGCGTGCCCACGAGCAGGTCATCCTGGCCCGTGGAACGGTACAGGAGGGCCTGGAACGCGGCGAGGAGCACCATGAACGGCGTGGCGTTCATGCGCTGTCCGAGCGCCGTCACCGCGGCGGAGAGCTCCGCCGTCAGCTTCACGGGATGGCTCGAGCCCGCCTGGGTCTGCATCGCGGGCACCGGACGGTCCGTGGGCAGCGCCAGCACGTGGTTCGCGCCCTCCAGCTGCGTCTTCCAGTACGTGAGCTGTCGTTCCAGCTCGCCCGCTTCCAACCACTGACGCTGCCAGGCCGCGTGGTCGGCGTACTGCACACGCAGCTCCGGCAGGGACGCGGGGCGTCCCGCTCTCGCCGCCGCGTACAGCTCCGCGGCCTCGCGCACCAACACGCCCGTGGACCAGCCATCCGAGATGATGTGATGCATCGTGAGCAGCAGCACATGCAGCCGCTCATCCAGGCGCAGCAACGTCACGCGCAGCAGCGGGCCCTGGGCCAGGTCGAACGGACGCCGGGCCTCCTCGAGTGAGCGCCTGTGGGCTTCGTCCTCGCGACGCTCGGGCGGCAGCGCGGAGAGGTCCACGCGCACGAGGTTCAGCTCGAGCGTCGGCGCGATGGCCTGCCGCGGGCTTCCATCCGCGTTGGCGGGGAAGGTCGTGCGCAGCGACTCATGCCGCCAGGCCAGGGCACGGAAGGCGTGCTCCAGCGCATCCGCGTCGACCGTGCCCGCCAACCGGATGGCCGCGGGGAGGTTGTAGAGCGGAGTTCCCGGCTCCAGCTGATCCAGGAACCAGAGCCGCCGCTGCGCGAAGGACAGCGGGAGCTCTCCCGACCGGGACACCGGCACCAGCTCCGGCGCCTTCGCCTTCGGAGGGCCTGCCCGCCTGAGCGCGTCGATGCGCGCGGCGAGCTTCTCCACGTTGGGCGCCTCGAACAGCTCGCGCAGCGGCACGTCCACGCCGAACGTGGCCTGGAGGCGGGACGTGGACTGCGTGGCGAGGAGCGAGTGGCCGCCGAGCTCGAAGAAGTCATCGGTGACGCCGACGCGGTCGACGTGGAGGAGCTCGGCCCAGAGGGTGGCGAGCTGGAGCTCGGTCTCGGTGCGAGGCGCGATGTACTCGCGTGCGCTCGTGGAGAGCGAGGCATCCGGCGACGGGAGCGCGTTGCGGTCGAGCTTGCCGTTGGGCGTGAGCGGCAGCGCGTCCAGGCGGGCGATGGCGGACGGCACCATGTGCTCGGGGAGACGGCGCTTGAGGAACTCACGCAGCGGCGTGGGGTCGAAGTCCGTCTCGTCCGAGACGACGTAGGCGACCAGGCGCTTGTCGCCGGACGACTCGACGCGGACATTGGCGGCGGCCTCCTGCACGGAGGGGAAGGCGAGGAGCGCCGTCTCGACTTCGCCGAGCTCGATGCGGAAGCCGCGCAGCTTCACCTGCGAGTCGATGCGGCCCAGGAACTCGAGCGTCCCGTCGTGGAGCCAGCGGGCCTTGTCTCCGGAGAGATAGAGGCGCGAGCCCGGCGTCGTGGCGAACGGGTGCGGGACGAAGCGCTCCGCGGAGAGGTCCGCGCGATGCAGGTATCCCCGCGCGAGGCCGACGGAGGCGATGCAGAGCTGACCGGGGACACCGACCGGGACGGGACGGAGCGCCTCGTCGAGGACGTAGACCTGGACGTTGTCCCAGGGCTTGCCGATGGACGGGGACTGCCCCGGGAGCAGCGGCTCGGAGATGGACGCGCAGACGGTGGCCTCGGTGGGGCCGTACGCGTTGAGGAAGTGCAGGCGCGCACCCCAGCGCTGGATGAGCTCGGGCGAGCAGGCCTCGCCCGCGGAGATGAGCGTGGTGAGCGAGGGGAAGTCCTCGGGGTCGAGCTGCGCGATGACCGAGGGCGTGAGGGTGACGGCGGAGATGGACTCGTCGCGGAGGAGGTCGCGCAGCGGCGCGCCCGGGAGGAGACGGTCGCGGGGCGCGAGGACCAGGGTGGAGCCCGCGAGGAGCGCGCCGAAGATCTCAGCGACCGAGGCGTCGAAGGCGAAGGACGCGTACTGGAGGACGCGCGAGGTGGGCGTGAAGCCGTGGGCGCGCCCGGCGGTGAGCGCGGTGTTGGCGAAGCCTCGGTGCTGGAGGAGCGTGCCCTTGGGCGTCCCCGTGGAGCCGGACGTGTAGATGACGTAGGCGAGGTTGTCGGCGCAGGCGCCGGACTCCGGCGCGGTCTCCGGTTGGGCGGCGATGATGCTCGCGTCGACATCCAGCAGCACGAGCTGCATGGCCCCCGCGGGGAGCTCGTCGGCGATGGCCTCCGTGGTGACGAGGACGGGCGCCGCGCAGTCGCGGAGCATGAAGGAGAGCCGCTCGGCCGGGTACGAAGGATCGAGCGGGACCCAGGCGCCGCCCGCCTTGAGGATGCCGAGGATGGAGACGACGAGGTCCAGCGAGCGCTCCAGCGAGAGCGCGACGGGGACCTCGGGCCTGACGCCGAGCGAACGCAAGTGGTGCGCGAGGCGGTTGGCGCGTGCGTCGAGCTGCGCGAAGGAGAGCGACTGGCCCTCGAAGCGCAGGGCCGTGGCGTTCGGCGTGCGCGCGGCCTGGGCCTCGAAGAGGGCGTGGACCGTGGCCTCGCGCGGGAAGTCGCGCTCACTCTGGTTCCACTCGACGAGCAACCGGTGCTGCTCATCGCGCTGCATCAGCGGCAGCGTGGAGACGGGGGCCTCGGGACGTACGGCCGCGGCCTCGAGCACGCTGCCCAGGTGCCCGATGAGCTGCTCGATGGTCGCCGCCGAGAAGAGGTCGGTGCGGTACTCGGCCGAGCAGCTCAACCCCTCGGCCGTCTCCGTGACGGAGAGCGTGAGGTCGAGCCGCGCCGTGCCCGTGGCGGCTTCCAGCAGACGGAACGTGAGGCCCGGGACCTTCAGCTCGTTGTCCGGCTGGTTCTGGAGGACCAGCTTGAGCTGGAACAGCGGCGCGAAGCCGAGTCCTCGGCCCGGGTTGATGTCCTTGACCAGCTCCTCGAACGGCAGGTCCTGGTGCGCATAGGCACCCAGCGTGTCGTGCTTCACGCGCGTGAGCAGCTCGCGGAAGGACGGGTTGCCTCCCAACCGCGCCCGCAGCGCGAGCTGGTTGATGAAGAAGCCGATGAGGCCCTCCGTCTCCGCGCGGTTGCGGTTGGCGATGTCCGTTCCCAGGACGAAGTCCTCCTGACCCGAGTACCGGGAGAGGACGACCTGGAAGCCCGCGAGCAACGCCATGAAGAGGGTGACCTCCTCCTGGCGGCACAGCGCGTGGAGTGAATCGACGAGCGCTCGCGGCAGCATGCGGCCGGCGCGCGCGCCCTGGAAGCCCTGCGCCGACGGGCGCGGGAAGTCCGTGGGCACGTCCAACTGCGGCGCCGCTCCGGACAGGTACTCACGCCACCAGGCGAGCTGGCCCTCGAGGACCTCTCCCTGGAGCCACCCGCGCTGCCATGCGGCGTAGTCCGCGTACTGGAGGGGCAGCTCGGGCAGCGACGAGGGCAGCCCCGCGGCGAACGACTCGTAGAGCGCCGTCGACTCGCGCACGAGCAGCGCCATGGACCAGCCGTCCGTCACGATGTGGTGCATCGTCAGCAGCAGCACGTGATGCGTGGGCGTGACGCGCAGCAGGACGGTGCGCAGCATCGGCCCGTGGACGAAGTCGAACGGACGCTGGGCTTCGTCCCGGATGCGGCGCTGCAGCTCCGCGTCGAGCACCGCTCCCGAGAGGCCGGTCAGGTCCTCCACCGGCATCGGCACGGGCGCCGCGGGATGGATGTGCTGGACCGGGCCCTCGTGGAAGCTCGTGCGCAGCACCTCATGGCGCCGCACCAGCTCCGTGAAGGCCTGCTGAAGCGCCGCTTCCTTCAGCGTGCCCTCGAGCTGGATTGCCAGCGGCATGTTGAAGGTGGCGCTGCCCGGCTGGAGCTTGTCGAGGAACCAGAGGCGCTGCTGCGCGAAGGAGAGCGGCAGCGGCTTCGTCCTGTCGGCCCGGACGAACGGCGGCGGCCCCAAGGCGAGCGACGTGTCGAGCTGGGCGATGCGCTCGGCGAGGCGGGCGACGGACGGCGCCTCGAAGAGGACGCGGAGCGGGAGCTCGAGGTCGAGGGCCGCGCGGATGCGGGAGACGAGCTGCGTAGCGAGGAGGGAGTGGCCGCCGAGCTCGAAGAAGCTGTCCGAGACGGAGAGCGTGTCGAGATGCAGGACGTCGCGGAAGAGGGCCGCGAGCGTCTCCTCCGTGGCGCTGCGAGGCGCGACGAACTCCGAGACCTCCTGCGTCGCGGGCCGCGGGAGGAGCCGACGCGCGAGCTTTCCGCTGGGCGTCAGCGGCAGGGCCTCCAGGGAGACGAAGGCGGACGGCACCATGTACTCGGGCAGCCGCTGGAGGAGGTGGGCCCGGACGTCGGCGAGGGAGGGCGCCTCGGCCGCGGACGCGGGGATGAAGTAGCCGACGAGGCGCTTGAGGCCGGGGACATCCTCTCGGACGTCGGCCGCGGCGTCGCGGATGCCGGGGATGGAGCGCAGCGCGGCCTCGACTTCACCGAGCTCGACGCGGAAGCCGCGCAGCTTCACCTGGCCATCGAGACGGCCGAGGAACTCCACGGTGCCATCGGCCTTCCAGCGCGCGGAGTCGCCGGTGCGGTAGAGGCGCGCGCCGGGGGTGGTGCTGAACGGATGCGGGACGAACTTCTCCGCCGTGAGCTCGGCCCTGCCCGGATACCCGAGCGCCAGGTGCGCGCCGCCGATGAAGAGCTCGCCGGGGACACCGACGGGCGTCGGCTGGCCGAGCGCATCGAGGACGAAGAGCTGGGTGTGCGGCAGCGGCGCGCCGATGGACGGCAGCCGGGGCCAGGAGGCGGGTGCCCCCTGGAGGCGGAGCGCGGAGACGACGTGCGTCTCGGAGGGACCGTACTGGTTCTCGAGGACGCAGCCGGGGAGCTTCTCGAAGAAGGCGACGAGCGCGGGCGTGACTTGGAGCTGCTCACCCGCGGTGACGACCTCGCGCAGCGCGGTGGGCAGCGTCGCGCCATGGGCGGCGGCGTCGGAGATGGCCTGGAGCGCGACGAAGGGCAGGAAGAGACGCTCGACCCGCTGGCGCCGCATGAAGTCGAGCAGGGCCGGGATGTCCTGGCGCAGTCCACCCGTGGGGAGGACGAGGGTTCCGCCCGCCCACCACGTGGAGAAGAGCTCCTGGCAGGAGACGTCGAAGGACAGCGACGCGAACTGGAGCGTGGTGGCCTTCGCGTTCTGCGACTGGCGGAGCTGCCACGCGAGCAGGTGGCTCAGCGCGCGATGCGGCAGCGCGACGCCCTTGGGCCTGCCCGTCGAGCCGGACGTGTAGATGACGTACGCGGCGGACTCGGGCGAGACGGAGACGGTGGGGGCCTGCGTGGACTGGGACGCGAGGGCCTCCGCTTCCTCATCCAGGAAGAGGCACCGCGCCTGGGACGAGGGCACGGACGCGCGCAGCGACGTGTGGGAGAGGACGACCGGCGCGGCGGAGTCCTCGAGCATGAAGGTGAGGCGCTCGGCGGGGTAGTGGGGGTCGAGCGGGAGGTACGACGCCCCGGCCTTGAGCGAGGCCAGCACGGCGACGGCCATGTCGAGCGACTTGTCGAGGCAGATGCCGACGGACATGCCAGGCGCGACGCCGAGCGTCCGCAACCTGTTCGCGAGCTGGTTCGCACGCGCGTCGAGCTGCGCGTAGGTGAGGCTGCTCACGCCATCGGTGACGGCGATGGCATCGGGCGTGTGCCGCGCCTGCGCCTGCACGGGCACATGGATGGGCGTCGCCGCATGCGACTCCCGCGCGGTGTTGTTCCAGTCGACGAGGAGGACCTGCCGCTCCCTCGCGCTCAGCAGCGGGAGCTGGGAGAGCGACTGGCTCGGGTCCTCGATGGCGGAGGAGAGCAGGAGCTGGAAGTGCTCCGCCATCCGCTGCGCGGAGGCCGTGTCGAAGAGGTCGGTGTTGAACTCGAGCTGACCGTGGATGTCGTCGCCTGAATCCGCCAGCAGGAGCGAGAGGTCGAACTTGGCCGTGCGGCTGTCGACATCGAGCGGCCGGAGGACCGTCGACGCGTCGGCGGCCGCGCTCGTGCTCTGGGCGACGGACTGGAACGCGAGCAGGGCCTGGAAGAGCGGCGAGCGGCTGAGGTCCCGCTGCGGCTGGAGCTCCTCGACGAGCTTCTCGAACGGGACGTCCTGGTGCTCGTAGGCGGCGAGCGTGCTGCCACGCACCTGCGCGAGCAGCTCCCGGAAGGAGAGCTCCGGCGGGAGGTGGGTGCGCAGCGGGAGCGTGTTGACGAAGAAGCCGATGATGCCTTCGAGGTCGGCCTGCCGACGGTTGGCGATGGGCGAGCCGACGACGATGTCCTCCTGACCGGAGTACCGCGAGAGGAGGACGTTGAAGGAGGACAGGATCACCATGAAGGGCGTGACGCCTTCATGGAGGCAGAGCGCGCGAAGGGCTCGGGTGAGGTGGGCGCCGAGGTGGAGGGGGAGCGACGCGCCGTGAGCAGACTGGACGGGAGGACGCGGCCTGTCGGTGGGCAGGTCCAGCGAATGGGGCGCACCGGCGAGGTGCTGGCGCCACCAGTCGACCTGCTGGGCGAGGACGTCGTCGCGGAGCCACGAGCGCTGCCACGAGGCGAAGTCCGCGTACTGGAACGGAAGCGCCGCGAGCGGCGAGGGGAGGCCCCGGGAGAAGGCCTCGTAGAGGGCGCCGACCTCACGCCCGAAGATGCCCGAGGACCAGGCGTCCGAGACGATGTGGTGGAGGGTGAGGAGGAGGAAGTGACGCCGCGGCGAGACGCGGACGAGCGTCGCCCGGAAGAGCGGAGCGCGCGTCAGGTCGAACGGACGCTGCGCCTCGGCGGAGGCGAGACGGAGGGCCTCCGGGTCACGTGAGGACTCCGGGAGGTGCGTCAGGTCGACGAGCGCGGGCGCCCAGTCGACCTGGTCGTGGATGACCTGGACGGGCGCACCATCGCCGCGGGAGTGGAACGACGTGCGCAGGGACTCGTGGCGGCGGACGAGCTCGAGCAGCGCGCGGGAGAGCGCGTCGGAGTCGAGCGGCCCCTCGACGATGAGCGCGGAGGGGATGTTGTAGAACGGGCTGTCGGGCTGGAGCTTGTCGAGGAACCAGAGGCGCTGCTGCGCGAAGGAGAGCGGCAGCTCTTCGGAGCGGGCGACGCGCGCCAAGGGCGGGAGCTGGAGGCCCGACTTCGTCAGACGCGCCGTGTCGATGCGCTCCGCGAGGCGCGCGATGGACGGGGCCTCGAAGAGGGCGCGGATGGGGAGCTCGACGCTGAAGGCCGAACGCACGCGCGACACGAGCTGGGTGGCGAGGAGCGAGTGTCCACCGAGCTCGAAGAAGCTGTCGTGGATGCCGACGCGGTCGACCTCGAGGATGTCGGCGAAGAGCGCGACGAGGAGCGTCTCGGAAGGCGTGCGGGGCGTCGCGAACTCGCGAGAGGACGCACGGAAGTCGGGGGCCGGGAGCGCCTTCCTGTCGACCTTGCCGTTGGGAGACAGCGGCAGGGCCGGGAGCACCACGAAGGCGGACGGCACCATGAACTCGGGCAGGTGCGCCGAGAGCGCCGTGCGCAGGGCCTGGGTGTCGACGTCGGACGAGGCGACGAGGTAGCCGACGAGGCGCGGAGACGACCCATCCTCGCGCAGGACGACGACGGAGTCGGAGACGCCGGGGTAGGCGAGGAGCGCCGCTTCGATTTCACCGAGCTCGATGCGGAAGCCACGCAGCTTCACCTGGAAGTCGGCGCGGCCGATGTACTCGATGGAGCCGTCGGGCAGCCAGCGCGCGACGTCACCGGTGCGGTAGAGGCGCGCGCCCGGCGTGGCCGAGAAGGCGTCCGGGATGAAGCGCTCGGCGGTGAGCGAGGGGCGGTTGAGGTAGCCGAGGCCCACCTGGATGCCGCCGATGAAGAGCTCACCGGGGACACCGACAGGCGTCGGGCGTCCCGCGTCGTCGAGGACGTGGAGCTGGGTGTTGGAGACGGGGCGGCCGATGGGGACGAAGTGGCGCGTGTCTCCGCGAGCGCAGTGCCAGTAGGAGACGTCGACGGCGGCCTCGGTGGGGCCGTAGAGGTTGTGGACCTCGGCGGAGACGGGCAGGCGCGAGTGCGCGCGGCGAACGAGCTCCGCGGGGAGCGCCTCGCCACTGCAGATGACCCTGCGGATGGACGTGAGGAACTCCAGGCCCGGCTCCTCGAGGAACACGCGGAGCATGGAGGGGACGAAGTGCAGCGTGGTGACGCGTGCCTCGGAGATGAGGCGGGCGAGGTACGCGGGGTCCTGATGCCCACCGGGCTTCGCGAGGACGATTCGCGCGCCCGTCATGAGCGGCCAGAAGAACTCCCAGACGGAGACGTCGAAGGAGAACGGCGTCTTCTGGAGGACGGTGTCCTCGGATGACAGGCCGTACTGCTGCTGCATCCAGAGGAGACGGTTGACGATGCCTCGGTGGCCGTTGATGGCGCCCTTGGGACGACCCGTCGAGCCGGACGTGAAGATGACGTAGGCGGGTGCGTCAGCGCCGGCGAGAAGCGGGAGGGCTTCGGAGGAGTGTGCCGCGACGGCATCCCACTGCGTGTCGAGGCAGACGATGTGAGCGGAGGCCGCGGGCAGCGCCGTGAGGAGGTGCTCGTGGGTGAGGAGGACGGGGGCCTGCGTGTCCTCGAGCATTCCAGCGAGGCGCTCGCGCGGGTACGCGGGGTCGAGCGGGACGTAGGCCGCGCCGGACTTGAGGACGGCGAGCAGTGAGACGACGAGGTCGAGTGAGCGCTCGAGGGAGATGCCGACGAGAGAGCCCGGGCGAGCGCCGAGAGCGCGCAGATGGCGGGCGAGCTGGTTGGAGCGAGCGTCGAGCTGCGCGTAGGTGAGCGAGGTCTCTTCGAAACGAAGCGCTTCCGCGTCGGGCGTACGACGGGCCTGGGCCTCGATGAGGGAGTGCAGGCAGACATCGCGGGGGAAGGAGTCGTTGCGGCCCTGGAAGTCGGAGAGGAGCTGGCGCTTCTCCTCCTGGGCGAGCATGGGCAGCTCGTCCAGACGCGCGTCGGGATTCGCGGCGATGGCGGCGAGCAGGGTGCAGAGGTGCCCGCGCATCCGCTGGATGGTCTCGGCGTCGAAGAGGTCGGTGTTGAAGTCGAGCGTGGCGAAGAACTGCCCCTGGGACTCGCTCATGCCGAGGGCCAGGTCGAACTTGGCGGAGAGCAGCTCGGAGCCGAGGACGTCGAGGGAGAGGCCCGGGAGCTGGAGCGTGCCCTCGGGGTTGTTCTGGAAGACGAAGAAGACTTGGAAGAGAGGAGAGCGGCTCAGGTCGCGCTGAGGTTGGAGCTCGTCGACAAGCTTCTCGAAGGGGACGTCCTGGTGCTCGTAGGCGGCGAGCGTATTGAGGCGCACCTGTGCGAGCAGCTCACGGAATGAGCCGATGCCCTGGAGGCGAGAGCGGAATACGAGGGTGTTGACGAAGAAGCCGATGAGGCCTTCGGTCTCTGAGCGGTTGCGGTTGGCGATGGGAGAGCCGACCGAGATGTCGTCCTGGCGGGAGTAGCGGGAGAGGAGGAGCTGCCAGGACGCGAGCAGCAACATGAAGGGAGTGGCGCCCGAGTCGTGGGCGAGCTCCTTCAGGGCACGGGAGATTTCAGGCGACAGAGAGAAGGCGAGCAGCTGTCCACGCGTGGACTGGACCGCGGGGCGAGGCCTGTCGGTGGGCAGGTCGATGGAGGGCGGCGCGCCGGCGAGCTGATGGCGCCACCAGCCGATCTCAGAAGAGAGGACGTCACCGGAGAGCCACTGGCGCTGCCAGACGGAGAAGTCGGCGTACTGGATGGGAAGCGCGGGGATCTGGGCGGAATCGCCACCGGAGAACTGACGGTAGAAGGAGGCGAGCTCGCGAGCCATGACGGAGATGGACCAGCCGTCAGAGGCGATGTGGTGGACGGTGACGAGGAGGTGGTGCTGAGCCTCGGAGAGGCGCAGGAGGGTGGCGCGGACGACAGGGCCGCGCGCGAGGTCGAACGGACGCAGAGCCTCGACGGAAGCGAGGCGGAGCGCCTCGGCGTCGCGGTCCTTCTCGGAGAGAGAGGAGAGGTCGACGAGCGGCATGTCCAGGAGGAAGCGGTCCTGGATGAGCTGGACGGGTTGGTCGTCAACGAGGGCGAAGTGAGTGCGGAGGACTTCGTGGCGCTGAATCAGGGCGCGGAGGGACTGAAGGAGAGCGTCTGGGTTGAGAGAGCCGGAGAGCTTGAGGACCCAGGGGATGTTGTAGGTGGAGTTGCCGGGCTGGAGCTGGTCGAGGAACCAGAGGCGCTGCTGAGCGAAGGAGAGCGGGAGCGCCTGTGTCCTGTCGGCGGGAACGAGAGCAGGGACACGAGAAGAGGAGAGGCTCTCGAGGCGCTCGGCGAGAAGAGCAACGGTGGGAGAAGAGAAGAGCTCGCCGAGGGGGAGCTCGACGTTGAAGGCCGAGCGGATGCGGGAGACGACTTGAGTGGCGAGGAGGGAGTGGCCGCCGAGCTCGAAGAAGTCCGCGTGGACGCTGACGCGAGGGAGGCCGAGGACGTCGGAGAAGATGGAAGCGAGACGCTCTTGGGCCTGAGAGGAGGGAGGAGTGAAGTCCTCTGAAGCAGAGGCTGAGGCGAAGTCGGGAGGGGGGAGGGCCTTCCTGTCGAGCTTGCCGTTGGCGGAGAGAGGGAAGGACGGGAGAGAGACGAGAGCGGCCGGCACCATGTACTCGGGCAGGCGCTGGAGGAGGAAGGAGCGAAGGGAGGAGGAGTCGACGCCCTGGCCTTCGGAGGAAGTGAAGTAGGCGACGAGGCGCTTGTCGCCGGGGATGTCCTCACGAGCGAGGACAGCGGCCTCGCGGATGCCGGGGAAGAGGCGGAGAGCAGCCTCGACTTCACCGAGTTCGATGCGGAAACCGCGGACCTTCACCTGGAAGTCGGAGCGACCGAGGAACTCGAGGGAGCCGTCGGGGAGCCAGCGGACGAGGTCGCCGGTGCGGTAGAGGCGAGCGCCGGGAGTCACCGAGAAGGGGTGAGGAATGAAGCGCTCAGCGGTGAGGTCAGGACGGTTGAGGTAACCCCAAGCGAGGCCGTCACCGCCGACGAAGAGCTCACCGGGGAGTCCAGGAGGAAGAGGGAGGAGAGAGGAGGAGTCGAGGACGAAGGCGGAGGAGTTGGAGAGAGGGGCGCCGATGGGGACGGAGCGGGAGAAGGAGTCGCCGTGGCGGAGGGGGAAGGTGGCGGAGAAGGTGGTGTTCTCGGTGGGCCCGTAGCCGTTGACGAAGAGGTGGCCAGGGGGGAGGCGAGAGAGGTGCTCGCGGACGCGGGAGGGAGGAAGTGCGTCACCACCAGCGAGGAGCTGGGAGACGGAGGCGAGAGCGGAGGGCTGGAGAGAAGCCATCTGCTCGAAGAGAGCGGCCGTCAGCCAGAGAGAAGAGATGCGCTCCTGGAGAAGGAGAGAAGCGAGCTCGTCGAGAGAGAGGGCGTGGGGAGGAGCGAGGACGAGCTTGGAGCCGTGGAGGAGAGCGCCCCAGATTTCGAGGGTGGAGGCGTCGAAGGCGACGGGGGCCGCATGGAGCCAGACGTCGGAGGGGGAGAAGCGGATGAAGGAAGAAGAGACGAGGCGAGTGACGCCGCGGTGAGGAATGCAGACACCCTTGGGCTCGCCCGTGGAGCCCGAGGTGAACATGACGTAGGCGAGGTCCTCACCGGAGCCCAAGTGTGCGAGAGGCGAAGAGGGCTGACGTGAGATGAGGCGAGCCTGCTCGTCGAGGAGGAGAAGGACGGACGAGGAGGAAGGGAGGTCGTCAGCGACGTCGGAGTGGGAGACGAGGACGCCGGCGGAGGACTCGCGGAGGACGAAGGAGAGGCGCTCGGAGGGCCAGGCCTTGTCGAGGGGGACGTAGGCGGCGCCCGCCTTGAGGATGGCGAGAAGCGAGACGATGAGGTCGGGCGAGCGGTCGAGGCGGAGAGCGACGCGAGAGCCGGGGAGGACGCCCAATGAACGCAGGTAGTGGGCGAGCTGATTGGAGCGGGAGTCCAGGGCGGAGTAGGTGAGTGACTCACCGCCGGAAGAGACAGCGATGGAGTCAGGAGACCGAGCGGCCTGCTGAGCGAAGAGCGCGTGGATGGAGGAGTCGCGCGGATAGGCCGAAGCGGTGTCGTTCCAGGAGGAGAGGACCTGCTGCTTCTCGGAGGAAGTGAGGAGCGAGAGGGAGGCGAGCTGAAGATCTGGCTGGGCGACGACGGCTTCGAGCAGGCCGGAGAAGTGGGCGAGCAGCCGCTCCATGGAGGCGGCGTCGAAGAGGTCCGTGTTGTAGTTGAGCAGGCCGACGAGGCCCTGGCTCGCCTCTTCAAGCAGGAGGCTGAAGTCGTACTTCGAGGACTCAATCGTGGGCGGGAGTCCGCTCAGGGTGAGGCCCGGGAGAGAGAGTTCTCCTTCAGGGGCGTTCTGGAGCGTGAGGGTGACCTGGAAGAATGGGGAGCGACTGAGGTCACGCTGAGGCTGGAGTTCCTCGACGAGCTTCTCGAAGGGGACGTCCTGGTGCTCGTAGGCGGCGAGAGTGTTGAGGCGCACTTGCGCCAAGAGTTCGCGGAACGAGCGGACGCCCTGGAGGCGAGAGCGGAAGACGAGGGTGTTGACGAAGAAGCCGATGAGGCCTTCGGTCTCTGGCGATTGCGGTTGGCGATGGGGAGCCGACCGAGAGTCGTCCTGGCCCGAGTAGCGGGAGAGCAGGACTGGAAGGCCGCGAGGAGGACCATGAAGGGAGTGGCCCCTTCGCGCTGAGCGAGGGCCTTCACGGAATGAGACAGCTCCCGAGGCAATGAGACGGGAAGGACCGAGCCGCGGTAGGTCTGGACGGCGGGACGGGGCCTGTCGGTGAGCAGTTCGAGAGAGGGCGACGCCCCGTCGAGGTGCTGACGCCACCAGGCGATTCGAGGACGTCGTCGGCAAGCCACTTGCGTTGCCAGACGGCGAAGTCAGCGTACTGGATGGGCAGAGGAGCGAGCTGTGCCTGCGCGCCACCCACGTACTGGCGATAGAACGCGGCGATCTCGCGAACGATGACGGAGATGGACCAACCGTCGAGACGATGTGATGCACGGTGGCGAGCAGGAGGTGCTCGTCGTGACCGTGGCGAACCAGCGTCGCGTGGACGAGCGGCCACGAGACAGGTCAAACGAGTGCGCGGCCTCATCACGGATCAACCGCTGGGTCTCCGCGGTCCTCTCCTGCTCGGAAAGCGCGGAGAGGTCGACGAGCGGCATGTCAGGAGCGCGTGGTCCTGGATGACTTGAACAGGCCGGTCGTCAACGAGGGCGAAGTGGGTGCGGAGGACTTCGTGGCGCTGAGTCAGGCGCGGAGGGACTGAAGGAGCGCGTCTGGGTGAGGAGCCGAGAGCTTGAGGACCCAGGGGATGTTGTAGGTGGAGTTGCCGGGCTGGAGCTGGTCGAGGAACCAGAGGCGCTGCTGGCGAAGGAGAGCGGGAGGGCCTGAGTCCTGTCGGCGGGGACGAGAGGCAGGACGCGAGAAGAGGAGAGGCTCTCGAGGCGCTCGGCGAGAAGAGCAACGGTGGGAGAAGAGAAGAGCTCGCCGAGGGGGAGCTCGACGTTGAAGGCGGAGCGGATGCGGGAGACGACTTGAGTGGCGAGGAGGGAGTGGCCACCCAGCTCGAAGAAGTCGGAGTGGATGCTGACGCGAGGGAGGCCGAGGACGTCGGAGAAGATGGAGGCGAGCCGAGCCTGCGCAGGAGAGGAAGGCTCGACGAAGTCCGCGTCGGAAGAGGCCGCAGAGGCGAAGTCGGGAGGAGGGAGGGCCTTCCTGTCGAGCTTGCCGTTGGGTGAGAGGGGGAAGGACGGGAGAGAGACGAGAGCGGCCGGCACCATGTACTCGGGCAGGCGCTGGAGGAGGAAGGAGCGAAGGGAGGAGGAGTCGACGCCCTGGCCTTCGGAGGAAGTGAAGTAGGCGACGAGACGCTTGTCGCCGGGGATGTCCTCACGAGCGAGGACAGCGGCCTCGTGGACGCCTGGGAAGAGGCGGAGAGCAGCCTCGACTTCACCGAGCTCGATGCGGAAGCCGCGGACCTTCACCTGGAAGTCGGAGCGGCCGAGGAACTCGAGAGAGCCGTCGGGGAGCCAGCGGACGAGGTCGCCGGTGCGGTAGAGGCGAGCGCCGGGAGTCACCGAGAAGGGGTGAGGGATGAAGCGCTCAGCGGTGAGGTCAGGACGGTTGAGGTAGCCCCAAGCGAGGCCGTCACCGCCGACGAAGAGCTCACCGGGGAGGCCGGGAGGAAGAGGGAGGAGAGAAGAGGAGTCGAGGACGAAGGCGGAGGAGTTGGAGAGAGGGGCGCCGATGGGGACGGAGCGGGAGAAGGAGTCGCCGTGGCGGAGGGGGAAGGTGGCGGAGAAGGTGGTGTTCTCGGTGGGCCCGTAGCCGTTGACGAAGAGGTGGCCAGGGGGGAGGCGAGAGAGGTGCTCGCGGACGCGAGAAGGAGGAAGAGCGTCGCCACCAGCGAGGAGCTGGGAGACGGAGGCAAGAGCGGAAGGCTGGAGAGAAGCCATCTGCTCGAAGAGGCGCCGTCAGCCAGAGAGAAGAGATGCGCTCCTGGAGAAGGAGAGAAGCGAGCTCGTCGAGAGAGAGGGCGTGGGGAGGAGCGAGGACGAGCTTGGAGCCGTGGAGGAGAGCCCCCAGATTTCGAGGTGGAGGCGTCGAAGGCGACGGGGGCCGCATGGAGCCAGACGTCGGAGGGGGAGAAGCGGATGAAGGAAGAAGAGACGAGGCGAGTGACGCCGCGGTGAGGAATGCAGACACCCTTGGGCTCGCCCGTGGAGCCCGAGGTGAACATGACGTAGGCGAGGTCCTCGCCGGAGCCCAAGTATGCGAGAGGCGAGGAGGGCTGGCGGGAGATGAGGCGGGCCTGCTCGTCGAGGAGGACGAGGACGGACGAGGAGGAAGGGAGGTCGTCAGCGACGTCGGAGTGAGAGACGAGGACGCCGGCGGAGGACTCGCGGAGGACGAAGGAGAGGCGCTCGGAGGGCCAGGCCTTGTCGAGGGGGACGTAGGCGGCGCCCGCCTTGAGGATGGCGAGAAGCGAGACGATGAGGTCGGGCGAGCGGTCGAGGCGGAGAGCGACGCGAGAGCCTGGGAGGACGCCCAATGAGCGCAGGTAGTGGGCGAGCTGATTGGCGCGGGAGTCCAGGGCGGCGTAGGTGAGTGACTCACCGCCGGAAGAGACAGCGACGGAGTCAGGAGACCGAGCGGCCTGCTGAGAGAAGAGCGCGTGGATGGAGGAGTCACGCGGGTAGGCCGAAGCGGTGTCGTTCCAGGAGGAGAGGACCTGCTGCTTCTCGGAGGAAGTGAGGAGCGAGAGGGAAGAGAGCTGAAGCTCGGGCTGAGAGACGACGGCTTCGAGCAGGCCGGAGAAGTGTGCGAGCAGCCGCTCCATGGAGGAGGCGTCGAAGAGGTCCGTGTTGTAGTTGAGCGTGCCTGAGAGATGGGCACCCTCTTCGAGGACGAGGCTGAAGTCGTACTTCGAAGACTCGATGGTGGAGGGCAACCCGCTCAGGATGAGACCAGGGAGCGAGAGTTCTCCTTCTGGCGCGTTCTGGAGCGTGAGGGTGACCTGGAAGAGCGGGGAGCGAGAGAGGTCACGCTGCGGCAGCAGCTCCTCGACAAGCTTCTCGAAGGGGACGTCCTGGTGCTCGTAGGCGGCGAGCGTGCTGAGGCGAACCTGTGCGAGCAGCTCACGGAACGAGCGGATGCCCTGGAGGCGAGCGCGCAGGACGAGGGTGTTGACGAAGAAGCCGATGAGGCCTTCGGTCTCTGAACGATTGCGGTTGGCGATGGGAGAGCCGACCGAGATGTCGTCCTGGCCCGAGTAGCGAGAGAGCAGGAGCTGGAAGGCCGCGAGGAGAACCATGAAGGGCGTAGCACCCTCGCGCTGGGCGAGGGCCTTCACCGCCTGCGTCACTTCACGAGACAGAGAGAAAGTCAGCAGTGCGCCGCGATAGGTCTGGACGGCGGGACGGGGCCTGTCGGTGAGCAGCTCGAGAGAGGGCGACGCCCCGTCGAGATGCTGACGCCACCAGGCGATCTCTTGCTCCAGGACATCGCCGGCGAGCCACTGCCGCTGCCAGACAGAGAAGTCTGCGTATTGAATGGGCAGCGCAGGAAGCTGCGCGGACTCACCACCGCAATACTGACGGTAGAAGGCCGCGAGCTCGCGGACGATGACGGAGATGGACCAACCGTCAGAGACGATGTGATGCACGGTGGCGAGCAGCAGGTGCTCGTCTTGACCGTGGCGCACCAGCGTCGCGTGGATGAGAGGTCCGCGAGACAGATCAAACGAGTGCAGGGCCTCCTGACGGATCAATCGCTGCGTCTCGGTGTTTCTCTCCTGCTCGGAAAGAGCGGAGAGGTCGACGAGAGGCATGTCCAGGCGAGCATGGTCCTGGATGACCTGCACGGGACGGCCGTCGAGGACGCTGAAGTGGGTGCGGAGGACTTCGTGGCGCTGAATCAGGGCGCGGAGGGACTGAAGGAGCGCGTCTGGGTTGAGGGAGCCGGAGAGCTTGAGGACCCAGGGGATGTTGTAGGTGGAGTTGCCGGGCTGGAGCTGGTCGAGGAACCAGAGGCGCTGCTGGGCGAAGGAGAGCGGGAGGGCCTGAGTCCTGTCGGCGGGGACGAGAGGCAGGACGCGAGAAGAGGAGAGGCTCTCGAGGCGCTCGGCGAGAAGAGCAACGGTGGGAGAGGAGAAGAGCTCGCCGAGGGGGAGCTCGACGTTGAAGCCGGAGCGGATGCGGGAGACGACTTGAGTGGCGAGGAGGGAGTGGCCACCCAGCTCGAAGAAGTCGGAGTGGACGCTGACGCGAGGGAGGCCGAGGACGTCGGAGAAGATGGAGGCGAGACGCTCTTGGGCCTGAGAGGAGGGAGGAGTGAAGTCCTCTGAAGCAGAGGCCGAGGCGAAGTCAGGAGGAGGAAGGGCCTTCCTGTCGAGCTTGCCGTTGGTGGAGAGAGGGAAGGACGAGAGAGAGACGAGAGCGGCCGGCACCATGTACTCGGGCAGGCGCTGGAGGAGGAAGGAGCGAAGGGAGGAGGAGTCGACGCCCTGGCCTTCGGAGGAAGTGAAGTAGGCGACGAGGCGCTTGTCGCCGGGGATGTCCTCACGAGCGAGGACAGCGGCCTCGTGGACGCCTGGGAAGAGGCGGAGAGCAGCCTCGACTTCACCGAGCTCGATGCGGAAGCCGCGGACCTTCACCTGGAAGTCGGAGCGGCCGAGGAACTCGAGAGAGCCGTCGGGGAGCCAGCGGACGAGGTCGCCGGTGCGGTAGAGGCGAGCGCCGGGAGCTCCGTCCCCATCGGCGCCCCTCTCTCCAACTCCTCCGCCTTCGTCCTCGACTCCTCCTCTCTCCTCCCTCTTCCTCCTGGACTCCCCGGTGAGCTCTTCGTCGGCGGTGACGGCCTCGCTTGGGGTTACCTCAACCGTCCTGACCTCACCGCTGAGCGCTTCATTCCTCACCCCTTCTCGGTGAGGGAGAAGGAGTCGCCGTGGCGGAGGGGGAAGGTGGCGGAGAAGGTGGTGTTCTCGGTGGGCCCGTAGCCGTTGACGAAGAGGTGGCCAAGGGGGAGGCGAGAGAGGTGCTCGCGGACGCGAGAAGGAGGAAGAGCGTCGCCACCAGCGAGGAGCTGGGAGACGGAGGCGAGAGCGGAGGGCTGGAGAGAAGCCATCTGCTCGAAGAGGGCAGCCGTCAGCCAGAGAGAAGAGATGCGCTCCTGGAGGAGGAGGGAAGCGAGCTCGTCGAGAGAGAGGGCGTGAGGAGGAGCGAGGACGAGCTTGGAGCCGTGGAGGAGAGCCGCCCCAGTATTTCGGAGGGTGGAGGCGTCGAAGGCGGACGGGGGCCGCGTGGAGCCAGACGTCGGAGGGGGAGAAGCGGATGAAGGAAGAAGAGACGAGGCGGGTGACGCCACGGTGGGGAATGCAGACACCCTTGGGCTCGCCCGTGGAGCCCGAGGTGAACATGACGTAGGCGAGGTCCTCACCGGAGCCCAAGTGTGCGAGAGGCGAAGAGGGCTGACGTGAGATGAGGCGAGCCTGCTCGTCGAGGAGGAGAAGGACGGACGAGGAGGAAGGGAGGTCGTCAGCGACGTCGGAGTGGGAGACGAGGACGCCGGCGGAGGACTCACGGAGGACGAAGGAGAGGCGCTCGGAGGGCCAGGCCTTGTCGAGGGGGACGTAGGCGGCGCCCGCCTTGAGGATGGCGAGAAGCGAGACGATGAGGTCGGGCGAGCGGTCGAGGCGGAGAGCGACGCGAGAGCCGGGGAGGACGCCCAATGAACGCAGGTAGTGGGCGAGCTGGTTGGAGCGAGAGTCCAGCGCGGCGTAGGTGAGGGCTTCGCCAGCGGAAGAGACAGCGATGGAGTCAGGAGACCGAGCGGCCTGCTGAGAGAAGAGCGCGTGGATGGAGGAGTCACGCGGATAGGCCGAAGCAGTGTCGTTCCAGGAGGAGAGGACCTGCTGCTTCTCGGAGGAAGTGAGGAGCGAGAGGGAAGAGAGCTGGAGCTCAGGCTGTGCGACAACCGCTTCGAGAAGGCCGGAGAAGTGGGCGAGCAGCCGCTCCATGGAGGAGGCGTCGAAGAGGTCCGTGTTGTAGTTGAGCGTGCCCGAGAGCCGGTCGCTCTCCTCGAGGATGAGGCTGAAGTCGTACTTCGAGGTGTTGATCTCGACGGGCAGGGATTCGAGGACGAGCCCCGGAAGCGTGAGCGAAGGCTCTGGAGTGTTCAGCAGCGTGAGCGTGACCTGGAAGAGCGGAGATCGGCTCAGGTCGCGCTGCGGCTGGAGTTCCTCGACGAGCTTCTCGAAGGGGACGTCCTGGTGCTCGTAGGCGGCGAGCGTGTTGAGGCGAACCTGAGCAAGCAGCTCACGGAACGAGCGGACGCCCTGGAGGCGAGAGCGGAAGACGAGGGTGTTGACGAAGAAGCCGATGAGGCCTTCGGTCTCCGCGCGATTGCGGTTGGCGATGGGAGAGCCGACCGAGATGTCGTCCTGGCCCGAGTAGCGGGAGAGCAGGAGCTGGAACGACGCGAGGAGGACCATGAACGACGTGGCACCCTCGCGCTGGGCGAGAGCCTTCACGGCCTGCGTCACTTCCCGAGACAACGTGAAGGGAAGGACCGAACCTCGGTAGGTCTGGACGGCGGGACGGGGCCTGTCGGTGAGCAGCTCGAGAGAGGGCGAAGCCCCCTCCAGGTGCTGACGCCACCAGGCGATCTCCTGGTCGAGGAGGTCACCCGCAAGCCACTGCCGCTGCCAGACGGAGAAGTCCGCGTACTGGATGGGCAGCGTCGGAAGCCGCGCGGACTCGCCCCCGCTGTGGTGCTGGTAGAAGGCCGCGAGCTCGCGAACGATGATCGGAATGGACCAGCCGTCCGCCGCGATGTGGTGGACGGTGACGAGCAGTAGGTGCTGTGACTCGCTCAGCTTGATGAGCGAGGCTCGGAGCACCGGGTCTTGTTCCAGATTGAACGGGCGCAGTGCTTCGGCGGCCGCGAGCCGCAGCGCCTCGGCGTCCCGGTCCTGCTCGGGGAGAGACGAGAGGTCGATGACGGGAAGCTCCAGGGGGAACTGCTCCTGGATGAGCTGAACGGGCTGTCCCTCGTGGACGGCGAATCGGGTCCGCAGGGCCTCGTGGCGCTGTCCCAAGGCACGGAGGGATTCACGAAGCGCGTGCGTGTTCAGCGCGCCGCTGAACTTGATGGCCCAGGGGAGGTTGTAGGCCGAGCTCCCCGGCTGGAGTTGATCCAGGAACCAGAGACGCTGCTGCGCGAAGGAGAGAGGGAGCGGCCGGGCCCTGTCGGCTCGCGCGATGGGGGCCACGTCGACGGCCGCGGACGAAGCGAGCCGCGTGATGCGCTCGGCGAGGAGCGCGACCGTGGGGGCCTCGAAGAGGACTCGGAGCGGGAGCTCGAGGTGGAACGAGGCACGGACGCGCGAGACGAGCTGCGCCGCGAGGAGCGAGTGCCCCCCGAGCGCGAAGAAGCTGTCCATTGCCCCCACGCGCTCCACACCCAGCACCTGCGCGAACACCCCCGCTAGCAGCTCCTCGGTCGGCGTGCGCGGCGCGACGTAGCGCGGTCCCGAGTCCGTCTGCACGGGCGCGGGAAGCGCCTTGCGGTCGACCTTGCCGTTGGGCGTGAGCGGGAGCGACGGGAGGGAGAGGAGGACGGACGGCACCATGTGCTCGGGCAGGTGCCGTTGGACGAAGTCGCGGAGCGCGGAGGACTCGAGCGTGAGGCCCGGCTGCGGGACGAGCCACGCGACGAGACGTCCGTCACCCGAGGCGTCGAGGTGGACGCCGCAGACCGCCTGCAGGACGGACGGGTGGCGTGAGAGGACCGCTTCGACTTCACCCAGCTCGATGCGGAAGCCGCGCAGCTTCACCTGGAAGTCGACGCGGCCGAGGAAGTCGAGCGAGCCATCGGCACGCCAGCGAGCCAGGTCGCCCGTGCGGTAGAGGCGCGCGCCCGGGACTCCGGAGAAGGCATCCGGGAGGAACCGCTCGGCGGTGAGGTCCGGACGGCCAAGGTAGCCCCGGACCACGCCGTCGCCGGAGATGAACAGCTCGCCCGGTGCGCCGATGGGCAAGGGCTGTCCCGACGGGTCGAGGACGAAGAGGCGGTTGTTCGCGAGCGGCGTGCCGATGGAGAGCGTGGACACGCCCTCGTCCGCGGCCGACGCGGTGTGCGCGGACGACCAGACGGTGGTCTCCGTCGGGCCGTACATGTTGAGGAGCGCGGACTGCGGAAGCGAAGCGCGGAGCTGGGACGCGAGCGGCCCGGGGAGCGCCTCACCGCCGACGAGCAGGAAGCGGAGGGCGGAGAGCGCGGGGACACACTCCGGGTCGAGCACCTTGGAGCGGGCGAACGACGGCGTGCACTGCAGATGCGTCACGGGGTGACGGTGGAGGACTTCCGGCAGCGTGAGCGCCGTGCCGAGGCGGGAGGCGGCTCGCTCGTCGTGGAGGACGACGTGGAAGCCTCGGCAGAGCGTCCAGAGGAGCTCGAGGACGGAGATGTCGAATGAGATGGAGGTGACGGCGAGCCAGGTGCCGGACGCCGCGCCGAGGCGGTCATCCATGGCGGCGAAGAAGTTGGCCGCGGTGCCGTGCGGCACCATGACGCCCTTGGGCCGTCCGGTGGAGCCCGACGTGTAGATGACGTAGGCGAGGTGGGCGGAAGACGCGTTGCCCGGGGCCCGCGCCGCCGTGTCGCCGGTCTCCTCGATGAGGAGGACACTCGCGTCGGAAGACGGGAGCGAGTCGACGAGCGCGCGGGACGTGAGGACGAAGGGCGCTCGCGAGTCCTGGAGCATCCAGGAGAGCCGCTCCGTGGGGTAGTCGGGGTCGAGCGGCAGGTAGGCGCCGCCCGCGTGGAGAATGCCGAGCATGGCCGCGACCATGTCGGTGGAGCGGTGGAGGAAGAGGCCGACGGGCGCGTCCGGGCGGAGGCCGAGCGACTGGAGCCGGTGGGAGATGCGGAGGACGCGCTCGTGGAGCTGTCCGTACGTGAGCGACTCGTCGCCGAAGGAGAGCGCGACGGCGTCGGGCGTACTCGTGGCCCGGGCGGCGAACTGGAGGTGGAGGCAGGACGGGTCGACCGGGCGTGCGGACGTGTTGAACGTGCGGACGACCTGCTCGCGCTCCTCACCCGTCAACAGGGAGAGCGTCCCCAGGCGGGCATTCGGATTCGAGACGAGGGTCTGGAGCGCGACGCCCCAGTGCCGCAAGAGGCGCTCGGGCGTGGAGGACTCGAAGCGGGCGGCGTCGAAGAGCAGACGCAGCTCCATCGAGTCACCTGGGATGACGTACGCCTCCAGCGGGGTGTCCGCCTGCTCCCGCGCGCTGAAGTCGCGGATGCCCAGCTCCGCGCTGGCCGAGTTGACCGCGGCGTCGACGGGGAAGTTCTCGACGATGAAGAGGGACTCGAAGAGGGGCGTGCCGCGCGGCACGTCGCTCCACCCGTGCAGGCGCACCAGGGGCGTGTGCTCGAACTGGCGCAGCTCGAGCTGTTGCGTGTGGAGCTGCTGGAGCCACGAGAGGACGGTGGTGTCCTCGTCGACGAAGAGGCGGACGGGCAGCGTGTTGATGAAGAGGCCGACGGCCTGCTCGATGCCGGCGATGTCGGCGGAGCGGCCCGACGTGGTGCCGCCGAAGAGGATGTCCCGCTCGCCGGTGTGACGTGAGAGCACCAGGGCCCAGGCGGCCTGGACCAGCGCGTTGAGCGTGAGGTGATGCTGACGGGCGAAGGACTGGAGCGCGGAGGTCGTCTCCGCCGGCACCCAGAGGTTCAGGTTCTGACGCCGAAGCGCGGCCTGCGTGTTTCGAGGGAGCGCACCGGGCAGTGGCGTGGGCGCCGTGAACCCGCGCAGCGCCTTGCGCCAGTAGGTCTCCGCGGAATCCAGCGACTGGCGCTGGAACCAGGCGATGTAGTCGCGGAAGGAGGTCGACTCGCTCCTGGACGTGAGCCTGTTCGAGCGCACCTGCTCGTAGGTGGTGAAGAGCTCCTGGAAGAGGAGGCCCAGGCTCCATCCATCCACGATGAGGTGGTGCAGCGTCCACAGGACGCGCCACGTGGTGTCCTCCGTCCGGATGACGGTCAGACGCAACAGCGGCGGCGTGTGCAGGTCGAAGCCACGGGCGCGGTCTTCGGCCACGAGGGCGTCGAAGCGGCCTTGCCGCGTGGCCTCATCCACGCCGCGCCAGTCGTGCTCCTCCCACGGGAGGGTGGCTTCCGGGTGGACCCACTGGAGGGGCTCGTCGGCGCCCTCGGCGATGAAGGACGTGCGCAGCAGCGGCTGACGCTCGATGACCACTTCCCATGTGCGGCGGAAGGCGGCCATGTCCACGGCGCCGCCGAAGGTCCACGACAGCTGCGTGACATAGACGCCGGAGCCCGGGGCCGCGAGCGTGTGGAAGAGCATGCCCTGCTGCATGGGCGACAGCGGGTAGAGGTCATCCGCCCCTTTCCCCGAGGGCAACACCTGGTCCAGCACGGACTGAGACAGCCGCGCCAACGGGAAGTCCGTGGGCGTGAAGCGGCGAGCATCGGCGGAACCCCGCGCATCGATGAGCTGCCGCAGCGCGTGCATGCAGCGCTCGGCGAGGGACTGGATGGTCCGCGCCTGGTGCGCGGCCTCGCTGTACGTCCAGACCAGCGTCAGTCGGCCCTCGAAGACGTAGCCGTTGATCTCCAGCAGATGCGAGAGCGGGGCCGTGGGAGCACGCAGGGCGCCCAGGGGCTCACGCGTCGCGGTGAACGGGTTCAGCACGGAGCCATCACCGGAGGGCTGATGGAACTGGCCCAGGTAGTTGAAGAGCACCTGGGCACGCGGAAGCGCACGGAGCTCGAGGCCCTGCTCCTCGCCCGCGAGGTGGCGCAGCAGGCCGTAGCCCAGACCCTTCCGAGGCAGGCGCCTCATCGAGTCACGCACCGCGCGCAGCCTGTCACCCAGGCTCGCGGCGCCCGAGACATCCAACGTCACGGGGTACAGCGTGGTGAACCAGCCCACGGTGCGGGACAGGTCCACGTCGTCGGAGAACGGCTCGCGGCCGTGACCTTCCAGGTCCACGCGCACGCGCGGCTGGCCCATCCAGTCCGTGAGGCTCTCGGCCAACGCCGTCAGCAGCACGTCGTTGATGTGCGCGCGCCAGGCCGTCGGCGTCTCCTGCAACAGCAGGCGCGTCTGGGCCTCGTCCAGCGAGACCTCCACCGTGCGCGCGGAGGCCACGGACGTGTCGCCGCCGGGCCCATTCGTGGGGAGGGCGGGGACCTCGCGTCGGCCCTCTTCCAGCCAGTAGGTGCGCTCGCGCGCGATGTCCTCGGAGCGCGCGAACTCGGTCAGCTTCGACGCCCACGTCTTGAACGACGTGGACTTGGGAGGCAGCGACACCGGACGGCCCTGACGCGACTGCACGTAGGCCGTGCCCAGGTCCTCCAGCAGCGTGCGCCACGAGACCCCGTCCACACCCAGGTGATGCACGGACAGCAGGAGGCGGGAGCCGCGCTCCGCGCCGAGGTGGAGGAGGGCGGCACGCAGGAGCAACCCTTCCTCCAGCGTGTGGCTGGCGTGGAGTCGGGAGCCCGCGGACTCGAGGGCCGAGGGCAGCTCCGCGTCGGACACGGACGCGAGGTCCACCTGCACCAGGCGGACGGCGGTCTCCGGTCGAGCGAACTCCTGATGCCAGGTGCCATCGGACTGGCGCATGAAGCGCAGCCGCAGCGTGTCGTGATGGGAGACGACGGCGCGCAGCGCGGTCTCCAGGCACGGGACGTCCACGGGCTCGCTCGACGCGAGCATGAACGCCTGCGCGAAGTGGTGCGGCTGGGGCCGCTCACCCTCGAAGTAGTCGAGCTGGATGGGCGTCAGGAGCGACGTGCCGAGCTCCAAGGACTGCGCGGCCTGCGGCCCGTCGGCCTGCTTCGCGACGCGGGACAGGGCCTCCAGCGTCTGGTGCTGGAAGAGCTGGTTGGCGGACAGGTGCAGCCCGGCCTGGCGTGCGCGCGAGACGACCTGGATGGCGAGGATGGAGTCGCCGCCCAGCTCGAAGAAGTTGTCGTGGAGGCCAACGCTGGACACGCCCAGCAGCTCCGCCCAGATGGTGGCCAGGGTCTGCTGCGGCGCGGTCTTGGGCTCGAGGTAGTCCGATGCGTCGCGCGCCTTCAGCTCCGGCGCAGGCAGGGCCCGCCTGTCGACCTTGCCGTTGGGTGACAGCGGCAGGGCGGGCAGCGTCACGAACGCGGACGGCACCATGAACTCAGGCAGGCGCACGGCGAGGGAGGCGCGCAGGGCCTGAGGGTCGATGTCGGAGGAGGCGACGAGATAGGCGACGATGCGGGGAGCGGCGTTGTCCTCGCGCAGGACGACGACGGAGTCGGAGACGCCGGGGAAGGCGAGGAGCGCCGCTTCGATTTCACCGAGCTCGATGCGGAAGCCGCGCAGCTTCACCTGGAAGTCGGCGCGGCCGATGTACTCGATGGAGCCGTCGGGCAGCCAGCGCGCGACGTCACCGGTGCGGTAGAGGCGCGCGCCCGGCGTGGCCGAGAAGGCGTCCGGGATGAAGCGCTCGGCGGTGAGCGAGGGGCGGTTGAGGTAGCCGAGGCAGACCTGGATGCCGCCGATGAAGAGCTCACCGGGGACACCGACAGGCGAGGGGCGCCCCGTGTCGTCGAGGACGTGGAGCTGGGTGTTGGAGATGGGGCGGCCGATGGGGACGAAGTGGCGCGTGTCTCCGCGAGCGCAGTGCCAGTGAGAGACTTCGACGGCGGCCTCGGTGGGGCCGTAGAGGTTGTGGACCTCGACGGAGGCGGGCAGGCGCGAGTGCGCGCGGCGGACGAGCTCCGCGGGGAGGGCCTCACCGCTGCACATCAGGCGGCGGAGCGAAGTGAGGGACTCCAGGCCCGGCTCGTCGAGGAAGACGCGGAGCATGGAGGGGACGAAGTGGACCGTGGTGATGCGTGCCTCGGCGATGAGCCGTGCGAGGTACGTGGGGTCCTGGTGTCCGCCTGGCTTCGCGAGGACGAGCCGCGCGCCCGAGATGAGCGGCCAGAAGAACTCGAAGACGGAGACGTCGAAGGAGAACGGCGTCTTCTGGAGGAGGGAGTCCGAGGGCGCGAGGGAGAACTCGCGCTGTCCCCAGAGGAGCCGGTTGACGACACTCTTGTGGGAGTTGATGGCGCCCTTGGGGCGACCCGTCGAGCCGGACGTGAAGATGACGTAGGCGGGAGCGTCCGCGCCGGAAAGAAGCGGAACGGCTTCGGCTGAGTGCGCGCCGACGGCGTCCCACTGCGTGTCGAGGCAGAGGATGTGCGCGGAGGACGCGGGCAGCACCGCGAGGAGGTGCTGGTGGGTGAGGAGGACGGGGGCCTGGGTGTCCTCGAGCATCCCGGCGATGCGCTCACGGGGGTACGCCGGGTCGAGCGGGACGTAGGCCGCGCCGGACTTGAGGACGGCGACCATCGCGACGACGAGGTCGAGTGAGCGCTCGAGGGAGATGCCGACGAGGGAGCCCGGACGGGCACCGAGCGCGCGCAGGTGGCGGGCGAGCTGGTTGGAGCGCGCGTCGAGCTGGGCGTAGGTGAGCGAGGCGCCTTCGAAGTGAAGGGCCTCCGCGTCGGGTGTACGACGGGCCTGGGCCTCGATGAGGGAGTGCAGGCAGACGTCGCGCGGGAAGTCGTCCCCGTGTCCCTGGAACTCGGAGAGGAGCTGGAGCTGCTCCTCCTGGGTGAGGATGGGCAGCTCGGACAGCCGCATGTCCGGGTTCGCCGCCACCGCGCCGAGCAGCGTGTAGAAGTGCCCGCGCATCCGCTGGACGGTCGCGACGTCGAACAGGTCGGTGTTGTACTCGAGCCAACCGAAGATCTCGTCCGGCCGGTCCTCGCGCAGCTCCAGGAGCAGGTCGAACTTGGCGGAGCCCGGGTCCACGAGCAGGTACGTGGACTGCAACCCCGGCATCGACAGGTCCTGCCGGGGCGTGTTCTGGAAGCTGAACATCACCTGGAAGAGCGGGTGACGGCTCAAGTCGCGCGGCGGGCGCAGCTCCTCCACCAGCTTCTCGAACGGAAGCTCCTGGTGCGCGTACGCCGCCATGCACACGTCCTTCGCGCGGCGAAGCAGCTCGCGGAAGGTGGGGTTGCCGCCCAAATCGTTGCGCAGCACCAGCGTGTTGACGAAGAAGCCGATGAGCGGCTCCAGCTCCGGCACGTTGCGGCCGGCGATGGGCGAGCCGACGGTGATGTCCGTCTGCCGCGAGTGCCGGTGCATCAACGTCTGGAAGACGGACAGCAGCGTCATGAAGAGCGTCGCGCCCTCCTGCTGGCTGACCTCCTTGAGGGCGCGCGTGAGCGACACCGGGAAGGTGACGAACTGGCGGGAGCCTCGGTACGTCTGCTCGGGAGGACGGGGCCTGTCCGTGGGCAGCTCCAGCGGCGCGGGCAGCGTGCGCAGGTGCTGCTTCCAGAACTCCAGCTCCTTGCGCAGCCGCTCGCCCTGCATGCGCTCGCGCTGCCAGACGGCGAAGTCGGAGTACTGGATGGCGGGCACGGGCAGGTCGGGCGACTGGCCGGTGACCTCAGCGGCGTAGAAGGCCATCAGCTCGCGGACGAACACGCCCAGCGACCACCGGTCCGTCACCAGGTGATGCATGGTGACGAGGGCCACGTGGTTGTCGGGCCCCAGGCGCAACACCTTGCCGCGCAGCAGCGGCCCACGCGCCAGGTCGAACAGGCGCTGGGACTCCTCGGTGGTGCGGCGATCCACCTCCGCGTCCTGCTCCTCCTTCGGCAGGTGCGAGATGTCCTCGACGGGGACCGACAGGTGCATCTCCGGCACGACCACCTGCACGGGGATGCCGTCCTCGCGCGCGGCGAACACGGTGCGCAGCGACTCGTGGCGCCGGGCGACCTGGTTCACACACCGCTCCAACAGGGCGATGTCCAACGTGCCGGTGAACTGGACGGTGATGTGGACGTTGTACGCGAAGGCGCGGCCGCCCTCGAGCTGGTCCACCACCCACAGGCGTTGCTGGGGGAATGACGCGGGCGCGGGTGCCGTATCGGTGCGGCGCGGAATGGTCCGCTCCACGGCCTTCGTCGACGCTTCCTGGAGCTGTCCCTTCTTCTCCTTGAGGAGGAGCTCATACAGCGCACGCTGCTTGGGGGAGAGCTTGTCGAGATTCTTGGAGCTGCCGCTCATCTCTGTACTCCAGGGGCTCCGGTGACCGGGGATTGCCCAGGGCGGAGGCGAAAAATGGGGCGGGCCGGTGAAGGAGTCCTCCACCGGCCCCGTGGCGAATCAGGGCCGGCTACTGCGAGCGTCGCGCGAGCTCGGCTTCAATCTCTTCGTCACTCAGATTCGCCAGCTCATCGAGGGCCGCCTGACTGGCGGCGTCCTCCAGCGAGGACTGGTGGTCCGCCACCAGCTTCGCCAGGGCCGCGACCGTGGCGGCCTCGAAGAGCTTCGCGAGGGGAATGTCGAAGTTGAACTGGGTCCGCAGGCGTCCCGCCACACGCGTGGCCAGCAGCGAGTGTCCGCCCAGGTCGAAGAAGTTGTCGTTCAGGCCCACGCTGTCCACGCCGAGAATCTCCTGCCAGAGCGTGGCGAGCTGCTTCTCCAGGTCCGAGGCGGGAGGAACGAAGGGCGTCTTCGAGCGGCGTGGCTTGCCCGCGGTGCGCGCGCCCTGGGCGGGCTTGGACGTGTCGCGCTGAATCCACAGCCGCCAGCGCTGCGCCAGGTCACCCGTGGCGACCACCACGTGTCCGTCCACGCCGAGCGTCACCAGTCGCTGCACCGCCTCGGCGCCTTCCCGGGGCGTCATCGCGTACTGGTCCATGCTGGTGCGCACGTTCGTGTGCTTCGTCTCCTCCGGCCACGGGTCCCACGACGCGCTGACCCAGCGCGTTCCCGTGTGGCCCGCGCGGGCCTGCGCGAAGGCATCCATGAACAGGTTGGACGACGCGTAGGTCAGGTAGCCGAGGCCACCGAGCACCGCGGCGTTGGAGGAGAACAGGAGCACGAAGTCCGCGGCGCGGCGGCTCAGCACCTTCTCCAGCGCATACGTGCCGTAGACCTTGGGGCCGAACTGGGTCTCCGACTCGCTCCGGCCAATGTCCGTCAGCGGGTTGTAGAGCGACGAGCCATGCGTGACACCGGCGCAGTGGAGCACGCCGTTCAGCGCGCCGAACCGTGCCTCCACCTGGGCCACGGCCGCCTCGAGCTGCTCCGCGTTCGCGACGTCCGCGTGCACGACCATCACCTGCGCGCCGGCCTTCTCCAGCTCGCGCACCCGGAGGATGCGCTGGGCCATCGCGTCGTCCTTCGCGTGCGTGGCCAGGTAGCCATCCCACTCGGTCGGAGCGGGCATCGCGGTCCGGCCCAGCAGCGCCAGCCGCGCCTTGAACGTGCGCGCCAGATGGTCGGCCAGCATCAGGCCCACGCCGCCCAGGCCACCGGTGATGAGATAGACGCCCTGCTCACGCAGCGGCGCGGGGGCGTCACCGGACGGCTCCAGCCGCAGGGGCGAGAGCGCCTGGGCGAAGCGGAGGTTGCCTCTCCAGGCCACCACGGCGTCCTTCGAGCGCTGGCTCAGCTCCGACAGCAGCCGCTCCGCCAACTGCTCCACGCCCGCGCTGCGCGGCTCGGGCGCCACCAGGTCGATGCAGCGGGTGCTGACGTGCTCCTGCTCCTGCGGAATCACCTTGCACGGTCCCAGCAGGGTGGCCTTCTCCGGGAGCGCGGTGCTCTCTCCGGCCACGTTGGCCAGCCGATCCGTCACGACCTCCAGCCGCACGGGACGCGACGCGTCTCCCGTCGCGAGCGCCTGACCCAGGTGCAAGAGGCTGTAGTAGCCCAGGTCCTGCACGTCGCGGAACAGCTCGGGCCCGGTGCGCCCCGCGCCCGAGGCGCCGAGGCTCCACAGGTGGACCACCACCGACGGGCTCAGCTCCTGGTCCGCCAGGTCCTTCCACAGCGTGGCGTAGTCGCCGCGAACACGCGGGTCCAGCGCGTAGCGGCGCGCGGCGTCGCGCATGAAGGCGCTTCCCTGGCGGATTCGCACCACGTCCTGGCCGGAGTCCTCCAGCCGACGGCACAGCGCCTCACCGACGCCGAGCCCGTCCACGAACACCACCCAGCAGCGGCGCTCGGCCAGGGCCTTGCGGTCCAGGGCGATGGGCGCCGTGCGCTGCCAGGTGGGCGTGTGGAACCAGTCCGCCATGTCCACCAGCTTCCCCTGCGGAACCTGGCCTTGCGCCTGCGACGCCTCCACGCGTGCCGCGGGAGGGACCCAGTAGCGCTGACGCTCGAAGGGGTACGTGGGCAGCGGCACGCGCCGTCGCTCGCGCCCTTCGTTCACCGCCTCCCAGTCCACTTCCACGCCGTCCAGCCAGAGCTGGCCCAACGTCTCGAGCATCGCCACCAGCGCGGGCGGGTTGTCTCCGGACGCGGGCACACACGTGCGCAGCGCACGCGTCCCCGCGGTGCCCGCATGCGTGCGGGCGCTCTCGACGAGCGCTCCCGGCGCGCACATCGCGAGCACGACCCGCGTGGGCTCCTTCATCAGCTCGCGAAGCGCGTCGTCCATGCGAGGCGCGGGACTCGCCGCGTCCCGCCAGGTCTCCGCGCGCAGCGCCTCGGCGGCCGTGACGAGCGCGCCCGTGGCCGCGAGGTACAGCGGCACCTCCGGGGCCTTCAGGCTCGCCGCCTCGGGCATCGCCGTGCGGCCTTCGCTCCGGGCCAGCGTCAGGTTCAGGGCCTCTTCCAGCGGGAGCACCCCCGCGAGGCAGGCGGCGATCCACGCGCCAAGGCCTTCGCCCAGCAGCGTCTCCGGGTGGATGCCCCACGACATCCAGAGGCGCGCCAGTGCATACGGCTCCACGAAGCGCGCGGCCGCGTCCACCGCTCCCGCGCGCGCGGGACGGCCGCCATCCTCGGGATACAGCACGGCGCGCAGGTCCGCGCCCAGGCGCGGCTGGAGCAGCTTCGCGCAGCGGTCCACCTCGTCGCGGAAGGCAGGCTCCGCGCGGTACAGCGCCTCCAGCGACGTCGCCACTCCGGCGTCGGAGAAGAGGAACGACACGGGACGATTGCTCGTCTCATGCGTGCCCGAGAGGACGCGGCGGGGCTCCGCCATGCGCAGGACACGCACGGCATCGCGCGTGTCGCGGGCCACCACCACGCGGCGGTGGGCGTGCGCCTTGCGGCCGACCTGGAGCGTGTGCGCCACATCCGCCAGCGAGAGCTCCGGATGCGACTCCAGGTGCTGCGCGAGCCGCGCGGTGGCGCTGTCGAGCGCCGTGTGGCTGCGCGCGGAGAGGACCAGCAGCTCCCACGGCCGACCCGCGGCTGAGGGCTGAGCGGCGGGAGCCTCTTCCAGGATGACGTGGGCGTTGGTGCCGCCGATGCCGAACGAGCTGACGCCCGCACGGCGAGGCGTCCGTCCCCGCGCCCACGGCTGGAGCGTGGTGTTCACGAAGAAGGGGCCGCTGTCGAAGTCGATCTGCGGGTTGGGGGATTCGAAGTGGAGGCTGGGCGGGAGCTGCTGGTGCTTCATCGCCAGGATGGCCTTCAGCAGGCTCGCGCTTCCGGCCGCCGCGTCCAGGTGGCCCACGTTCGTCTTCACGGAGCCGATGGGCACCGTGCGGCGCCCCAGGCTCTTTCCACCGAACGCCTTGGTCAGCGCGCGCAGCTCGATGGGGTCTCCCAGCGCGGTGCCCGTGCCGTGCGTCTCCACGTAGGAGATGGAGTCGGCGGAGACCTCCGCGGCGGCGAGCGCGTCCTTGATGACGGTGGCCTGGCCCTGCACGCTGGGCGCGGTGAAGCTGGCCTTCACGGCGCCGTCGTTGTTGATGGCGGAGCCCTTGATGACGGCGTGGATGGTGTCGCCATCCTCGAGCGCGTCCTCCAGGCGCTTGAGGACCACGAGCCCGATGCCGCTGCCGAAGATGGTGCCCGCCGCCTTCGCGTCGAACGCGCGGCAGTGGCCATCCGGCGAGGCGATGCCGCCGTACTGGTACAGGTAGCCGACCTTCTGCGGGACGTTGATGGCCACGCCGCCCGCGACGGCCATCCGGCACTCATCCGCGAGCAGGGCCTGTCCCGCCAGGTGCAGCGCGACCAGCGCCGTGGAGCACGCGGTGTGGACCGAGTACGCGGGCCCGCGTAGGTTGAGCCGGTGCGCCGCGCGCGTGGTGAGGAAGGCCAGGTCGTTGCCCAGGCCAATCTCGAAGGGGTCCAGTCCCCCGACGGCAGCAGGGTTGGAGAAGAGGTTGAAGAGGTACGTGTCCGTGCGAGCGCCGGCGTAGACGCCGATGCGACCCTTGAAGCGCTCGGCGTCGTAGCCCGCGTGCTCCAGGGCCTCCACCGCGCACTCCAGGAAGACGCGCTGCTGTGGGTCCATCACCTCCGCTTCCTTGGGGGTGACGCCGAAGTAGCCCGCGTCGAAGAGGTCCGCGTCCTCGAGGATGGCGGCGGCCTTCACGTAGTTGGGGTCCGAGCGGATCGCCGCCGTGTCGAGCGCGCTGGGCTCCAGGTCCTCGTCCGTGAGGAACTGGATGGACTCCACGCCGTCCTTCAGGTTGCGCCAGAACGCTTCCAGGTCCTTCGCCCCCGGGAACCGCCCCGCCATGCCGATGACAGCAATCTCCAGACCCGTGGTGTCCGTGTCGGACGAATCCGTGGCCATGCTCTTCTCCGAAATCCCGCTCAAGTGTCGACCTTCCTCGCCCTTTGCTGCTTCAGCGCGCTCCTGCGGCGCTGGCGCCGTTCCTCGTCTTCTGTCTCTTCCGGGGCCTCGGGCCCTTCGCTCGCTGGCGAGGCCAGTCCCACTCGACGGACCAGGTCCTCGATGAGGTGACGTGCCTTCGCCGCGCCGTGCTCCGCGCGCAGTTGCTCACCCACGCGCGCCGCGGAGGCCCTGGGCTCCTCGTGGCTCAGCGCCGCGCCGAGTGCCTGCGCGAGCCGCTCCACGCTCAGCTCACCGATGGGGACCGCCGCTCCGCCGCAGCGGAGCTCCTGGACGACCTCGCCCCAGGTGAACTGGTCATACGTGTGCGGCACCACGACCTGCGGAACCCCCGCGCGGAACGCCGCGCCCGTGGTGCCCGCGCCGCCGTGGTGCACCACGCACGACACGCGCGAGAAGAGCCACGAGTGAGGCACCTGTCCCACGACGCGCACCGTGGAGGGGAGGGCGCGCTGGCCCAGTCCACTCCACCCTTGCTGGATGAGGGCCCGTCGTCCCGCGCGCACCGTGGCGTCGACCAACGTGTTCGTCAGCGCGACCGGGTCGCCGTGGGTCATGCTGCCGAAGGTGATGCAGACCGGGGCCTCGCCCTCCGCGAGGAACGCCGCCAGGTCCGCGTCGGGCGTGAAGGCCGGCTCCTCGAGCAGGCAGTACCCCACGGTGTGGTGGTGCGGCGGGAGGTCCGCCGCGGGCGGCCGCACGTGGCGGCTCAGCGCCGTGAGCACGAGCTGCGGTGAGAGCCCATCCACCAGCGGGTTGTCGAGCGGCGGCAGGCGCAGGGACTCGCGCAGGGGGTTGACCAGTCCTCGCACGGCGGCCTGGAACGCGGGGCCACCGCCGCCACTGCCGCTGTGCTCCACGAGCACCGTCACGAAGGGGACGTGTGTCAGGTCGTGCACCATGCGCGCGGCCGGCTGGACGCGTCCGCTGATGAGCACGTCCGCGCCCCGGCACGCGGCGCGAAGGTCCTCCAGCATGCGCGGGAGGGACTCCACGAGCGGCTGGAAGAGCTGGAGCATCCCGCTGGCGTCGTGGATGACGTCGGGGCTGCCCATCATCGCCTGCGTGATTCCGCTCTGGGCCGCTCGCAGGTCCGGGCCCACGGGCAGGAACTCGAGGCCATGCTGCTCCGCGAGCGAACGGTACGACGGCGCGGCGGCGAGCACGGGGTGATGCCCGTGCCGACGCAGCTCGACGGCCAGCGCCACGAAGGGCTGGACGTCTCCGAGCGTGCCGAAGTTGGTGAGGATGGCGCGCATCAGCTGCCTTCCTCCGCGTCCTCATCCTCCGCGCGCCGGCGCGAGCGCTGACGCTGGAGGTTCTGCTTGCGGCGCTGGACGGTGGACTCGCGCTCGTCCGCTTCGCCCTGCGCCGCGCCCGGGTTCGCGTCGGGCGGCTGAATCAGCGCCGCCAGCGCCTTCACGGTGACGCCTTCGTAGAGGCTGGACGCGGGCACGCTGAGGTTGAGCCGACGCTTGAGCTGGTCGGTGAGCTGAACCGCGACGAGCGAGTCGCCGCCCAGCTCGAAGAAGTTGTCCTGGATGCCGATGGGCGTCACGCCCAGCATCTGCTGCCAGAGGTCCGCGAGCAGCCGCTCCAGCTCCGTCGTGGGCGCCACATAGGCACTGCGAAGGTTCGACGGACGGGGGTGCAGCGGACGCGCCACGACCTCCGCTTGCGCGGGCAACGGCTGCGGCGGTGCTTGTCGCGCCTTCACGTCATGCGTGGAGATGACCAGCCACGGCCCGGCCGCGTGCGCGAGCATGCGGTCCAGGACCTCCGCGCCTTGCTCGGGCGCGACGGCGAGTCGGTCGATGGCCTCGCCGCGTGCCCCCAGGTGCGCGCCGTAGTCCTCCACTCGCACCACGTCCCAGCCCACGCTCGTCCAGCGCCGGCCCGCTCGGGTCGCCGCTTGTGCGAAGGCGTCCTGCCAGGCGCTCGCGGCGGTGTGCGCGACGGTGGAGATGCCGCCCAGCACCGCGGAGATGGACGACGCCACCACGCGGAAGTCCAGGGGGCGATCCCCGAGCACGGTGTCGAGCAGCGCCAGGCCGCGGACGCGAGGGTCGAAGTGCCACGCCGTCTCGTCCGGCCCTGTCTCGGAGACGAGGCGGGCGACCTTCTGTCGCGGCAGCCACGCCGCATGCACCACGCCGTGGAGCGCGCCCCATCGCGTGACAGTCGAGTCCACGGCCGCGCGAAGGGCCTCCTCGTTCGTGAGGTCGACGGAGACGACGTGGACCTCCGCGCCCATCGCCTCGAGCTCACGCGCGCGGCGGATGCGCTGGGCCTGGTCCTCGCCCGCGTCGGGCGTGGACACCGGTGCGTCCCAGGCGTCACGGGCGGGGAAGCCCACGGGCTCCAGGCACACGAGCTTCGCACCCGGGGACAGCTTCGCGAGCGCCCTCGCGTTCATGGCTCCGACACCTCCGAGGCCATGCACGAGCAGATAGACGCCGCCCGCGCGCGCGGTCGGATGCGGCGCGGGAGCTTCGGGCAGCGGCAGCGATTCCAGGACCGGGACCCAGCGGTGGGCTCCACGCAGCGCCACCACCGCCTCGCGAGGCGCGGCGCGCAGCTCGGTGCGGAGCGCCTGGAGGCTCGCGGGCGACAGTCGAACCCCGGCCTCCGTCACCACATCCACGTGGTGGAAGCGCAGGTGGGGGTGCTCCTGCGGGATGACGCGGCAGGGGCCGAGCACCGTCGCCTTGTCGGCGGAGAGGACCTCGTCACCGGTGACGTCGTGGACGTGGTTGGAGACCACGAAGACGGTGCAGGGGCGCTCGGGAGTGAGCTCGACGAGGACGCGCGAGAGGGCCACGAGCGTGTGGTAGCCGCTGGCCTGGGTCTGCGCGAAGGACGCGGACGGCTCCGCGGTGAGGCTCCACAGATGCAGCACCGCGTCCGGGAGTCGGCCTGACTCGCGCAGCGTGGTCACCAGCTCGCGCAGGTCCGCCTGGGAGCCGGGCGCCATGGTGAAGTCCGTGTCGTTGTGGCGCTGGAACCCGGTTCCGGGCTTCACACGCACCACCCCCTGCTCAGCGCCGGGCTCGGGAGCCAGGAGCGAGTCGGCGGTCGACGCCGCATCCTCGAACACCAGCCACACGCGCGGACCCGGAGACTTGGAGGTGCTCGCGGGGGCGAGCGGCGCGCGCTTCCAGGAGGGCGCGTGGAACCAGTTCTCCAGCGGGGCCTGCGCTTCGGGCGCTGGGAGGCTCTCGGACGTAGCCGGGGCGACGGTGGCTCCACCGCGCGGGCTCTGCTCCTCGGGCTCCACCCAGAAGCGCTGCCGCTCGAAGGGGTAGGTCGGGAGCGGGAGGCGCTGGCGCCGCTCGTCGCCGTGGAAGCTCCGCCAGTCGATGTTGACGCCCGCGAGCCACAGGTTGCCCAGCGTCGTGTACGCGAGCGGCGGCGTGCCGTCGGCGACGGTGTCCTGGGGCATCGGCATGGAGCCGAGGACGGGGCGCGAAGGCGTGGACGCCGGATGACGCCGCGCCAGACGGCTGAGCACCTGACCCGGCCCCGCCTCCAACAGGACGCGCTTGGGGTCGGAGAGCAGGGCGTGCAAGCCATCCGCGAAGCGCACCGCGCCGCGCAGGTGCTGCGCCCAGTACCGAGGGCTCGTCGCCTGCTCGGTGGTGATCCACGTCCCCGTCACGTTGGAGATGAAGGGGAGGGTGGGGGGACGCAAGGGCATGGCCGCCGCTCGCGCCGTGAAGGCGTCGAGGATGGGGTCCATCATCGAGGAGTGGAACGCATGCGACGTGACGAGCACGTGGCAACGCACACCCGACTCCTCGAGCTGCCGACGCAGTCGCTCGATCGCCTCCGTGGGCCCGGAGGCGACGCACTGCATGGGGGCGTTCACCGCCGCGAGGCTCAGCTCGGTGCCGAGCGAAGGCCGCAGCTCCTCCTCGCTGAGGGGCACCGCGAGCATGGAGCCCGCGGGGAGGGACTGCATCAGCCGGCCCCGCGCCGCCACGAGCTGAAGCGCGTGTTCCAGCGTGAAGACCCCCGCGAGGCAGGCGGCCACGTATTCGCCAATGCTGTGCCCCAGCATGGCGGCGGGCTTCACGCCCCACGACATCCAGAGGCACGCGGTCGCGTACTCGAGCGTGAAGAGCGCGGGCTGGGTGAGCTCCGTGCGCGCCAGCGCCTTCTCGTTCTCCGCGGCGTCACCCGACCTCGGGTACAGCACGTCGCGCAGATCCTTGCCGCCGAGGTGCGGCTTGAGCAGCTCCGCGCACCGGTCCACCTCCGCGCGGAACACGGGCTCCGCGTCGTAGAGCGCGCGACCCATGCCCACGTGCTGCGAGCCCTGGCCAGGGAAGAGGAACGCCACGGGGCGCTCCACGCCGTCCTCCGTCGCGGTGTGCACGCGAGGGCTGTCCGGCTGGGAGAGCACCGCCACCGCGTCGCTCACGCCTCGCGCGAGGACGAAGCGGCGCTGGCCGAAGCGCTGACGTCCCACCTGGAGCGTCCACGCCACGTCCGCGAGGGCCTTGTCGGAGGTGCCCTCGAGCGCCCTCGCCAGGCGGCCCGTGCTGGACTCCAGCGCGGACGACGTGCGCGCCGACAGCGGGAGGAGCTGCCACGCGCGCCGCGAAGGAGCGCTGTCGGCCGCGCGCGGCGGCTGCTCCAGGACGACGTGCGCGTTGGTGCCACCGACGCCGAAGGAGCTGACGCCCGCGCGCCGGGGCAGCGCGCTCGTGGGCCAGGGCTTGAGCGTCGCGTTGACGTAGAAGGGGCTGCCGTCGAAGTCGATGGCCGGGTTGGGCCGCTCGTAGTGGAGGCTGGGCGGCAGCTCACCGTGCTTCAACGCGAGGGCCGTCTTGATGAGGCCGGTGATGCCCGCAGCCGCGTCCAGGTGACCGACGTTGCCCTTCACCGAGCCGAGCGCGCAGAAGCGCCTGCGCTGGGTGCTGGAGCGGAAGGCCCGCGTGAGCGCCTCCACCTCGATGGGGTCCCCCAGCGGCGTCGCGGTGCCGTGGGCCTCCACGTAGCCGATGGTGTCCGCATCCACGCCGGCCGCGGCGAGCGCCTCGGCGACGACCTGGGCCTGTCCCTCCACGCCCGGCGCCGTGTAGCCCGCCTTGAGCGAGCCATCGTTGTTGATGGCCGAGCCCTTGATGACCGCGTGTACGGTGTCGCCGTCGCGCACGGCGGCCCGCAGCTTCTTGAGCACCACCACGCCCGCGCCGCTGCCGAACAGCGTGCCTCGGGCCTTCGCGTCGAACGGGCGGCAGCGCCCGTCCGGGGACGCCATGCCGCCCTCCACGTGGCGGTAGCCGTTGAGGAAGCTCACGTTGACGGACGCGCCACCCGCGAGCGCGATGTCACACTCCCCATTGAGCAGGCTCTGGCAGGCCTGGTGCACGGCGACCAGCGACGTCGAGCACGCGCTCTGCACGGCGTGACTCGCGCCGCGGAGGTTCAGCTTGTACGAGACGCGCGTGGCCAGGAAGTCCGTGCCGTTGCCGATGTTGACCTGCACGGGCTCCACGGAGCCCAGCACGCGAGGATTCCTCGCCAGGTTCATCAGCAAGTAGGTGTTGAGCGTGGCGCCGCCGTACACGGAGATGGCGCCGGAGTAGTCCCGAGGCGAATAGCCCGCGTGCTCCAGGGCCTCCCAGCAGATCTCCAGGAAGACCCGGTGCTGGGGGTCGGTCAGCTCCGCCTCGCGAGGGGGCATGTCGAAGAACGCGGCATCGAAGGACTCGGGCTCCGGGAACACCGCGGAGGCGCGCACGAAGTCGGGGTCCTCGACCTGCTCTTTCGACGCGCCCGCGGCGCGACACTCCTCGGGTGAGAGGAACCGGATGGATTCCACGCCGCCCCGGACGTTGCTCCAGAGCTCCGCCGTGTCCCGAGCACCCGGGAAACGCCCTGACATGCCGATGATGGCGAGGTCTGCGTCGTCGATGTCTGGAGTCTGCTTCTCGTCCACGTCATCTGCTCCTTCGGTGCATCACTCGCGGCGACTCCGCCGCTCCCTGCGTTGCGCGCCTCGGTTCTGACTCGTCTCGAAGCCGGGGGGCTGGGCCGCGGTGGCCGGCCCTCCCAGCTTCTTCGCCAGCGTGGCGACGGTGGGGGCCTCGAAGACGGAGGTGAGGGGAATGTCGCGCCCCAGCTCCCGCTTCAGCCGACCCACGATCTTGAGCCACAGCAGCGAGTTCCCGCCGAGGTCGAAGAAGTTGTCGTGGATGCCCAGCTGCGCCAGTCCGAGCTGCTCCTGCCACACCTTCGCCAGCGCCAGCTCCACGTCATCCGTGGGCGCCACGTACTCGGTGCCGAGCTGAGGCCGCTCATGCACCGTGCCCGTGGGGGCTTCCGCGCTCGCACCTTCCTTCCGCACCCAGCGCGCCACCCGCGCGGGCAGGTCGCCGGTGGAGACCACCACCTGGCCACCCTGCGCGGACTCCACGACGCGGCGGAACGCCTCCACGGCCTCGGTCGAGGACATGGCGAACGCGTCCAGGCTCGTCTTCGCGCCCGGCGTGCCTTCCTCCGCGACGGGCCAGCCATCCCAGTTGGTGCTCAGCCAGCGCGTCGTGCCCGCCTGGGTGCGCGAGGCCGCGAACGCATCGAGGAAGGCGTTGGCCGCGCCGTAGGCCCCAAGCCCCAGGCCCCCGAGCACGGCGGCGTTGGAGGACACCAGCAGCACGAAGTCCAGCGAGCGTCCGTCGAGTGCCCGCTCCAGCGCATAGGTGCCATGGACCTTCGCGCGGAAGTGGGGCGCGCAGGCCGCCGCGTCCAGGCCGGCGAGCAGCGCCACCGCGCCCTCACCCGCGAGGCCCGCGGCGTGGATGACACCGTGCACCGCTCCGAAGCGCGCTTCCGCCTCCGCGAGCACGCCGCGCAGCCGCGACTCGTCCGCGACGTCCGCGCGCACCACGAGCACTTCCGCGCCCGCCGCTTCCAGCTCCCGCACCGCGCGCTGCTTGTGGCCTCCCGGGTCCACCTCCAACCCGGAGCGGCCCACGAGGACCAGCCGCGCTTGATGGCTCCGCGCGAGCTCACCCGCGAGCAGCAGCCCCACGCCGCCCAAGCCGCCGGTGATGAGGTACACGCCGCGCGTCCGGAGGGGCTGCGCGGCCATGGCGTCCTGCTCGAGCCGCAGCGGCTCATGCGTCTGCACGAGGCGCTGGGCTCCCCGCAGGGCCACCACCGGCTCGGCGGAGTCGGAGAGCAGCTCTCGCGCCAGCGCGCTCACGGTGGACAGGCCCGTGCCACGGCCCAGGTCGACGTACCGGCACGCGACGCCGTCGTGCTCCTGGGGAATCACCTTGCACAGCGCGGGGACCGTGGCGAGCGCGGGCTGGACCTCGTCCGTGCTCTCCACCTCCAGCGCCATGCGCCCCACGACCGTCAGCTCGACGCGCTTGGGCAGTGACGCTTCCACCAGCGCACGCGTCAGCCGGAGCACGGAGTGGAAGCCGCGCTCCTGGGCGCTGTCGAAGTCGGTGGTGCTGGAGCCATCCAGGCTCCACAGGTGGACCACGCGCTCCACGTCGAGGCCCTTCGCCTTCAGGGCGTTGAGCAGGAAGAAGGTCTCCTCGGGGGCCGTCGGGTCCAGGCTGAAGTGGTGCTCACCCAGCTCCTGGAGATGGGTGCCCGGCGTGACGCGTACGACGCGCTGGCCCGCGCGCACCAGCTCGTTGACCAGCGCCTCGCCAGGTCCCGTCGAGTCCTGGAACACGACCCAGGTTCGCGCGGTGACGGCGCCCGCCTTGGGAGGTGACAGCGGGGCGCGCCGCCAGGAGGGGACGTAGAACCAGCTGGCCACGTCCGCGTTCTTTCGCGCGCTGCCACGCCGCGCGGCGGAGGGCGCCTCGGGAGCGAGCCAGTAGTCCTGTCCCTCGAAGGGATAGGTGGGCAGGGGAACGCGCAGCCGTCGCGCGTCTCCACGCACCGCGGCCCAGTCCACGCTCACACCCGCGGCCCAGAGCTTTCCAAGGGTGCCCGCGAGCAGCTCCTCGTCGGCCACCGGGTCCTGCGGATGGCGGAGGGACGGAAGCACGGGCGGCGCGTTGGGGCCGGTGAGCTGCAGCCGCGCCAGCGTGCCGAGCGTGCGGCCCGGGCCGACCTCCAGATAGACGCGGTGAGGCTGCTCCGCGAGCGTGCGGATGCCATCGCCGAAGCGCACCGTGTGCCGCAGGTGCCGCGTCCAGTAGGCCGGGTCCACGGCCTCCTCGGGTGTCATCCACGTGCCGGTGACGTTGGACATCAGGGGCAGGGTGGGGACGTTGCGCTTCAGCGTCCCGATGAACTCCTGGAAGCGCGCGAGAATCGGCGTCACCAGGTGCGAGTGCGCCGCCACGTCGATGGGGATGTGCCGGAACTCCACCTCGCGGCGAGCCAGCTCCGCGGCCAGCGCCTCGACGGCTTCGACCGTGCCGGCGACCACGCACTGCGAGGGGCCGTTCACCGCCGCGAGCGACAGGGAGTCGCCGAGCAGCGGCCGCACCTCCGCCTCGGGCATGGGCACGCTGAGCATGCCGCCACCGGGCAGCTCCTCGAAGAGCTTGCCGCGCAGCACCACCAGCGCCAGCGCATCCTCCAGCGAGAAGACGCCCGCGAGGCACGCCGCCGTGTACTCACCCAGGCTGTGGCCGATGACCGCCTCGGGCTTCAGGCCCCAGGACTCCCACAGGCGCGCCATCGCGTACTCGACGGTGAACAGCGCGGGCAGGGCCAGCGAGGTCCGCTTGAGGCGCTGGCCCGCGTTCGCGGCGGAGTCCGCGTCCGGGTACATCAGGGGCTTCAGGTCGAAGCCCAGGCGAGGACGCAGCAGCGCACAGCACTGGTCCACCGCTTCGCGGAAGGCGGGCTCGGCGGCGTAGAGCCCTCGGCCCATGTCCGGATACTGCGCACCGCCGCCGGGGAACATGAAGACGGCGGACGGCGTCGAGGAGCTCGGCGCCAGCGTGAAGAGGCGCTGAGGGTCTCTCGACTCCAGCACGCGCACGGCATCGTCCCGGTCCTTGCAGACCACCACGCGTCGGAGGTCCAGCGCCTTGCGCCCCGATTGCAGCGTCCACGCCACGTCCGCGAGCGGCTGCTCCGGATGCTCCTTCAGGTGCGAGAGCAGCGACGCGGTCAGCGCCTCCAGCGCCGTCGGAGTCCGCGCGGAGAGGACCAGGACCTGCCACGCGCGCGACGCATCACCCGGGGGGATGAACGGCGACTCCTCCAGGATGACGTGCGCGTTGGTGCCGCCGATGCCGAACGAGCTCACGCCCGCACGGCGCGGCGTCGCGCCCACCGGCCAGGGCGCCAGCGTCGCATTGACGTAGAAGGGGCTGTTCGCGAAGTCGATGCGCGGGTTGGGCGCCTCGTAGTTCAGGCTGGGAGGAAGCTCCGCGTGCTCCAGCGAGAGCGCCGTCTTCACCAGCCCCGTCACGCCCGCGGCGGCGTCCAGGTGGCCCACGTTGGTCTTCACCGAGCCGAGCCCGCAGAAGGCGCGCTTGTCGGTGCCGGCGCGGAACACGCCATCGAGTGCCTGCACCTCGACGGGGTCTCCCAGCGGCGTGGCCGTGCCATGGGCTTCCACGTAGGAGATGGAGTCCGGCGTCACGTCCGCCATGGCCTGGGCCCGGGCGATGACCTCCATCTGGCCTTCCACACCGGGCGCCGTGAAGCCGACCTTCACCGCGCCGTCGTTGTTGATGGCCGAGCCGCGGATGACGGCGTGGATGGTGTCGCCGTCCTTGAGCGCGTCGTCCAGGCGCTTGAGCACCACGACCCCCGCGCCGCTGCCGAAGAGCGTGCCCTGGCCCTTCGCATCGAACGCGCGGCAGTGGCCGTCCGGCGAGGTGATGCCGCCTTCCTGGTACGTGTAGCCCGTGCGCTGGGGCACGTGCACGGACACGCCGCCCGCGAGCGCGACGTCACACTGGTAGCCGAGCAGGGACTGGCAGGCCAGGTGCGTGGCGACCAGCGACGTGGAGCAGCCCGTCTGGACCGTGAGGGCGGGGCCCTTGAAGTCCAGGTGGTAGGCCACGCGCGTGGCGAGGAAGTCCTTGTCGTTGGCCACCATGGCCGGGAAGGTGTCCTCGGCCTGCTGGAACTCCGCGCGCGAGAGCAGGTTGAAGAGCAGGTAGCTGCTGAGGCTGGAGCCCGCGAAGATGCCCGTGGTGCCCGGCACCTTCCCGGGGGCGTAGCCCGCATGCTCCAGCGCCGTCCACGCGCACTCCAGGAAGACGCGGTGCTGCGGGTCCAGCAGCTCGGCCTCGCGCGGGGCGTAGCCGAAGAAGGCCGCGTCGAAGCGGCCTGGCCGCTCCAGGACGGGAGCGGCACGCACGAAGCTGGGATTGGCCAGGAACGCCGGGTCCACGCCGAGGGACTTCAGCGCCTCGTCGGAGAAGAAGGTGATGCCCTCCACGCCCGCGCGCAGCATGCGCCAGAACGCCGCCACGTCCCGTGCCCCAGGTACACGCACCGCCATGCCCACGATGGCCACAGCCAGTCCTGAGTCCCCCTGGTACTCCACATGACTCCCCATGACAGACCTACCCCTGTTTCCTGGCGCGCTGTTGCTGCCGCTTCATGCTCTCGAGCTGGCGCTTCGCCCGGTCCTGAGCAGACTCGACCGGGGTGACATTCGATGCGGGACCCTGCCGCAGGTAGCGCGCGAGGGCGCTGACCGTCGGGTGCTCCAGCAGCTTGAGCAAGGGCAGCTCCGAGCCCAGCACCGCCTTGAGCCGCGCATGCACCTGCACCATGAGCAGCGAGTGCCCACCCAGGTCGAAGAAGTTGTCGTCCACGCCGACCTGCTCGACGTTGAGCACCTGCTTCCACACGTCGGAGATCTGCAGCTCGAGCTGGCTCTGCGGCGCCACGTAGGCCGCGCGCGAGGCGCGGGCCGCGGTGGGGGCGGGGAGGGCCTTGCGGTCCACCTTGCCATTGGGCGTGAGCGGCAGCGCCGGCAGCGTCACCAGCAGCGAGGGGACCATGTGCTCCGGCAGCCGCAGCGCCACCGCGTCTCGCAGCGCCGTCGCGTCCACCGTCTGCCCGTCGCGCGCCACCACGTAGGCCACCAGCCGCACGTCGCCCGGCGAGTCCTCGCGGGCCACCACCACCGCCTCGCGCACCTCCGGCCTCGCGCTCAGCACCGCTTCGATTTCACCGGCCTCGATGCGGAAGCCCCGCACCTTGAGCTGGTGGTCCACGCGGCCCAGGAACTCCACCGTGCCGTCGTCGCGCCAGCGCGCCCGGTCTCCCGTGCGGTACACGCGCGCGCCCGGCTCTCGCGAGAACGGGTCCGGCACGAAGCGCTCCGCGGTCAGCTCCGGCCGCGAGAGGTAGCCCCGCACCACGCCCGCTCCACCGATGAAGAGCTCGCCCGGGACTCCCACCGGCACCGGCCGCAGCTTCGCGTCGAGCAGGTAGAACTGCGTGCGGGAGAACGGCGAGCCGATGGACGCCACCGGGCTGCTCTCGTCACGCACGTCGTGCGTCGAGGACCAGATGGTCGTCTCCGTGGGGCCGTACATGTTGAGCAGCCGGGCCCCTTCGCCCAGGGCCTGACGCAGCGTCGTCCCCAGCGACGACGGGAGCGCCTCGCCGCCGACCATGAGGCGGCGCAGGCCGGACAGCGCCTCCACGGACTCGGGCTCCGCCATGAGCGCGCGCGCCAGCGACGGCGTGCACTGCAGATGCGTCACGGCGTGCTCGCGCAGGTTGAGCGGGATGGAGCGCGCGGTGCTCGCGCGGCGGCCATCGCGGTCCGCCTGGCACTTCACCTCGTGCAGGCGGGGCAGGCTGGCCAGCACCGTCTCCGCGGGGATGCCGAAGTCGATGAGGCAGCCGACCTCGTCCACGCCCAGCGCGCGGAGTTGCTCCATCCGCTCGCGCACGGAGCGCGGCGTGCCGAACAGGCCGCTCGTCTCGAAGTAGCGCTCGAAGGCCTGCGCGGCGAGGCGGTCCAGGTCTGCCTCCGTCGCGGTGTCCAGGTCCACGCCCAGCGTCCGCCCCAGGCCGCGCATCAGGTCGGCGGAGCTGCGCAGGTAGTCGCGGAAGGGCTTCTCCACCACCGCGCGCACCTGCGCGGCGTCCTCGCCGATGAACGTGTGGAGCATCAGCGTGACGTGTCCGTCACCCGCGTGACCGGCCGCGCGCCAGGCGTCGCGATAGAGCGCGAGCTTCTTCTCCAGGTCTTCCCACGTCTGGCCGAGCAGGTGCGTGAGGACATGGCAGCCCATGCGCCCCGCGGTGATGAACGTGTCGGGATTGCCCGCCGCCGTGAGCCACACCGGCAGGTCCTTCTGGAGGGGACGGGGCCGCAGCGTGACGTCCACCTGCGCGCCCGCGCCGCCCTGCATCCGCAGCGTCTCTCCGCGCCAGAGCCGGCGCACCGTCTCCAGCCCCTCCATCATCAGCTCGCGGCGCTTCTCGTAGCGCTCGGGTGCGAAGACGAAGTCATTCGCGTGCCAGCCGGAGGCCACGGAGATGCCCACGCGGCCCTTCGACAGGTTGTCCACCAACGCCCATTCCTCGGCGACGCGCACCGGGTGGTGCAGCGGCAACACGACGCTGCCCGCGCGGATGGCCACGCGCTCCGTCACGGCGGCGATGGCCGCGCTCGCGACGGCGGGGCTGGGGTACAGCCCACCGAAGGCGTGGAAGTGACGCTCCGGCGTCCACACCGCCGCGAAGCCATGGCGGTCGGCGAACTTCGCACCCTCCATCAGCAGGCGGTAGTGGTCCCCCGTCGACTTCTCCGCGTCGTCCGCGAAGTAGAAGAGGCTGAGCTCCATCGGCTTGCGCCGCGCCGCCGCGACGCGGGACGGAGCCTTGAGCAGCGCGCCTTCTCCCTGCACCACGACCTTGAAGCCGCGCGTGAGCGTCCACAGCAGCTCCAGCACGGAGATGTCGAAGGAGATGCTGGTGACGGCCAGCCATGAGCCCACGGGCTGATGGCCCAGGCGCGCATCCATCGCGGTGAAGAAGTTGGCCACGCCCCCGTGCGGCACCATGACGCCCTTGGGACGTCCCGTGGAGCCGGAGGTGTAGATGACGTACGCGAGGCTCGCCGTGCTCGTGCCCGACGCGGGCGGCACGTCCCGCGCCTCGCGAGCATCCACGGAGGCATCGTCCAGCAGCACGACGCGCGCGCGCCCGGGAGGAATGGAGCCCTGCAGATGCGTCTCGGTGAGCAGCACCGCGGCGCCCGAGTCCTCCAGCATGAAGGCGAGCCGCTCGCGGGGATAGTCCGGGTCCAGGGGCACGTACGCGCCGCCCGCCTTGAGCACGCCCAGCATGGCGACCATCATGGCCGCCGAGCGCTCCAGGCACAGGCCCACGCGCACCTCGGGGCCGACCCCCGCGTCCCTCAGCCGCCAGGCCAGCGCGTTCGCGCGACCCTCCAGCTCCGCGTACGTGAGCGTCGCGTCGTCACCCGCCACCGCCACCGCGTCGGGCGTGCGAGCCGCCTGCGCGCGGAACTGCGCATGGATGCACAGCGCCGCGTCGTCGGCCTGCGCGGGGGTGAGGTCGTTCCAGTCCACCAGCAACCGGCGCGTCTCCTCCGCGCCCAGCAGCGGCAGGTCGTCCACCTTCAGCTCCACGGCGTCCACCGCCGCGCGCAGCACCGTCTCCAGGTGGGTGGCGAGCCGCGCCACCGTCGCGGGAGCGAAGAGGTCCGTGCGGTACTCGAGTGCCCCGGACAGTCCGTCCGCCGTCTCGACGAGGGAGAGCTGGAGGTCGAACTTCGACGTGCCCTCCACCGCGCCGTCCGGCACGGGGAGCACCGGGCGCCACTCCATGCCCGGCACCGTCAGGTCCGTGGGCGGGAGCGCCTCGAGCAGCAGGGCCGTCTGGAAGAGCGGGTTGTCCGCGCCGCCACGGGGCACCCGCGCGGAGGCCACCACGTCCTCGAACGGGAGGTCCGCGTGGGCCAGGGCCTCGTGGAACGTCCGCCGCGTGCGGGTGAGCAGCTCACGGAAGCTCGGCTGGCCCGCGAGGTCCGCGCGCAGCGCGAGCGTGTGCGCGAAGAAGCCCAGCACGTCGCGCAGCTCCGGCCGCTCGCGGTTCGCCACCACCGTGCCCACGGCGAAGTCTTCCTGGCCGCTGTAGCGGTGGAGCAGCGCCGTCCACGCCGCCGTCAGCGTGATGAAGAGCGTGCAGCCCTCGCGGCGGCCCAAGGCGCGCAGCGACTCCACCAGCGAGCGGTCCAGCGTCAGGCGGTGCAGCGCGCCCTGGACTCGCGGCTCACGCGGCCGCGTGAAGTCCGTGGGCAGCTCCAGTCGAGGCAACCCCGCGAGCTGCTTCGCCCAGTACGCACGCTGCCCATCGAGCAGCGGGCCCAGGCCCTGCTGCCAGCGCGAGTAGTCCGCGTAGTGGAGGCGGGGAGGGGGGAGGTTCGCGGTGCCGCCAGCGACCTGCGCGCGGTACAGCGCGGCGAGCTCGCGGCCCAGCACGCCCACGGACCAGCCGTCGGTCACGATGTGGTGCTGCGTCATCAGCAGCCGGTGGTCGTTCTCGCCCAGCCGCACCAGCGACGCGCGCACGGTGGGGCCCTCCATCAGGCGGAAGGGCTCGCGCGCCTGCTCCAGCGCCAGCCGCCGCAGCGCCGCGTCCCGCGCTTCGGGCTTCTCCGAGCGCAGGTCCACCTGCGGCAAGGGCAGCGACGTGGGCGCGCGGACGACGAGGCGCGGCTGGCCCTCCACCTCGGGGAAGGACGCGCACAGCAGCGGGTGGCGCGTGAGCAGCGCATCCAGGCCGCGGCGCAGGGCCTCCACATCCAGCGGCCCGCCGAGGTGGAGCTGGAAGTGGACGTTGTACAGCGCGCTGTCCGGCACCAGCCGGTCCAGGAACCACAGCCGCAGCTGGCCCGACGACAGGGGCAGCTCACCGTCGCGGGGGCCCGCCGTCAGCGGGGGCGCCGCGAGCGAGAAGTCCGGCCGCACGCCCTGCCACGCCTCCAGGAGCTTGTCGGCCGCGGCCTCCAGCGTCTGGCTCATCCAGAGGAAGGCGGCGGGGAGCGCCACGCCCAGCTCCGACTCGAGCATGCCGTGGAGCTCCAGCACCATCAGCGAGTCCAGGCCCAGGCTCGCCAGCGACGAGTCTCCCTGGAGCTTGCGGACATCCACGCGCAGCGTCCGCGCCACGGCGTGCTTGAGGAACTCCTCCACGTGCGTGCGGCGCTCCGTCTCGGACGCCGTGACGAGCAGCTCCTTCAGCGGGAGCGTCGGAGCCACGGGCGCCGCGACGGGCTCGGTCTCCGCCACCGACAGCTCGACGACCTCCAGCTCGCCGGCTAGGTACGCGGCCTTGGTGGCCCGGCGCTGGATCTTCCCGCTCGACGTCTTGGGGATGCTGCGCGCCTGGAGCAGCACGATGCCATGCGCGTGTACGGTGTGCTGCTCCGCGAGCCGCTGCCGCACGGCCGCCACCACCGCGGACGCGTCGAACCCGTCGCGCACGTCCACTTCCAGGGCGATGACGAGCCGCTCCTCGCCCTCCACGTCCACGCTGAAGGCCGCGCTGCAGCCCGCGCGCACCGCGCGGTGCGCCCGCTCCGCGTCCATCTCCAGATCCTGCGGATACAGGTTGCGGCCCCGGATGATGAGCAGGTCCTTCAAGCGGCCGGTGACGAAGAGCTCGCCCGAGGCCGAGAGGAACGCCAGGTCGCCCGTGCGCAGGAAGGGCCCCTCGCCCGAGGACAGCTTCGCGTCGAACGCGTGAGCCGTCTCTTCCGGACGCGCCCAGTAGCCCTGCGCCACGCTGGGGCCGGAGACCCAGATCTCTCCCACGGAGTTCGCCGGGAGCACCTCGCGCGACTCGGGGTGGACGATGAGCACGCGCTGATCCGGCGCGCTGATGCCCGCGCCCACCAGCGTGCGAGTCCCAGGCGCGTCCGCGTCCGCTTCCTGGGCCCGGCCCTGCTCCATCGCGTCCGACACGAACTGGCCATGGACGTAGGGCTGGCCCTTCGTTCCACCCGTGACGATGAGCGTCGTCTCCGCCAGGCCGTAGCACGGGTAGAAGGCCGTGCGCCGGAAGCCGCAGGGGGCGAAGGTCTCCGCGAAGCGCTCCAGCGTCTCGCGCCGCACCGGCTCCGCGCCGTTGAAGGCCAGGTCCCAGCTGTGCAGCTTCAGCTTCGCGCGGTCCTCCTCGGTCGCCTTCCTCACGCACAAGTCGTACGCGAAGTTGGGACCTCCGCTGCACGTGGCCTGGTAGTGGGAGATGGCCTCCAGCCAGCGCAGCGGACGCTGCAGGAAGGAGATGGGCGACATCAGCGTGCAGGGGAAGCCCAGGTAGAGCGGCTGGAGCACCTTCCCGATGAGGCCCATGTCATGGAACATGGGCAGCCAGCCCATGCCCGACGAGCGCGACGCATCCAGCCCGAAGCCTCGGGTGATGAACGCCTCGTTGTGGAGGATGTTGGCGTGGCTCACCATCACGCCCTTGGGGTTGCCCGTGGAGCCGGAGGTGTACTGGAGGAACGCCAGCGTGTTCCCCTCCAGCTCCGGACGGCGCCAGTCCGCCGCCAGGTCCTCCGGCACCGAGTCGCTCGCCAGCCACTCGAGCTCCGCGAGCTCCGGCGCCTGCGGCTTGAACAGCTCCGACATGTCCACGATGAACTGCGTGGTGAGCACGTAGCGCGCGCCGCAGTCCTGCGCGATGGCGCGAAGGCGGGGCAGGGTGCGCTCCAGCCGCGTCGGGTCCGGCGGATAGCACGGCACCGCGATGACGCCGCCGTACAGGCACCCCATGAAGCCCGCGACGAACTCCATCCCGGGCGGATACAGCAACAGCGCACGCTCACCCGTCGCACCCGAAGCCCGCAGCCGCGCGCCCAACGCCCGCGCCCGCGCGTCCAGCTTCGCGTAGCTCCACTCTTCCACCGGGCCGTCCACGTCGCCCGACTCCAGGAAGCGGTAGAGCAACGCGTCTCCGCGCACCTGCGCGCGATAGCTCAGCAGGTCGACGAGGTTGTGGAAGTCTCCCACGGACTTTTCGTTGCGCTGATTCATACGTACTCCCCGGCGGACGGCTCGAGATGATGGTGCCGTGTGCTCAGGGAGTTGTTTTCTCCCCAAGCGACTTCACGAAAGAAATGCCTGTGAAGTCCTCGTTCCCCTGGCAGCGCGAGACTCCGGCAAACCACCTCATCGAGAGGTTGGCCGAGCATCTCTCCCTCGTCTGACGCGAGTGGCCCGCTGCCGCACGAAGTCACGTCGCTGTATTCCAGAGCCGCGAACAAAGAAAATAAGGTCGAAGTTGCGGCATGCCCTATAGCTTCATCTCTTGTTTTATCGTGATTGTCCAGTGAGCCCAAAATTGGAGCAAGCCCGTGGTTTTCACGCCTCCGGGGCTTCACTGAAATGAAGTGAAACGCTCGCGAGACCCCATGGATTCGACTCAAGTTCCGTCGCACCCGCCCAGCCCTTGGGGGCTACCGCTCTGGGGCCACCTGTTGCGCCATGATCGCGACCCCCTGGGGTTCGCCGTCGAGAGCTTCCGCAAGCATGGCGATGTGGTCCGTCTCAAACTCGGGGGTGAAACGACCTATCTGGTGAGTCATCCGGATCACGTCCGGTATTTCCTCACGGAGAACGCCAACAACTACTCGAAGCCCCCGCTGGTGAATGACCCCTTCCTGGGTAACGGGCTGTTCGTGAGCGAGGGCACCTACTGGCGCCGGCAGCGGCGGCTCGTCCAGCCCTCGTTCCACCGGGAGCGGCTCAACGGCCTGCTGTCGGGCATGGCGGCGCTCATCGACGGGATGTTGAAGTCGTGGGAGGAGCGCACGCGGGCCGCGCAGCCGCTCGATATCGCGGAGGAGATGGGCATCCTCTCCCTGCACATGACGACGCGCGCGCTGTACTCGGAGGTGCCCGACGCACCGACGACCGCGGCCGTCCGGCGGATGATGCACACCTTCAACGCGCGCGAGAGCTTGCTGGCGCGGGTGCTCCGGCTGGAGCGGCTGCCGCTCTACCGGCGCAAGTGGGCGGACTTCTTCGACACGCAGCGGCTGATGCGCCGCAAGGCGAAGGAGGTCGTCGAGCGGCGCCGCGAGGGCGGCCCCGAGGACGACATCATGGCGATGCTCGTCGCGGCGAGAGACCGCGACACGGGCGAGGCCATGACGGAGAAGGAGCTGCGGGACGAGTTCATGAACCTGTTCTCGGGCAACGAGGGACCCGGGGCCGCGCTCGCGTGGGGCTGGCACCTGCTGTCACTCCACCCGGAGATCGCCGACCGCCTGGCCTCCGAGAGCGCCGCGGTGCTGGGCGGCCGTGCGCCGACGCTGGAGGACCTGCCCCGGCTGCGCTACGCCACCCAGGTGTTCGAGGAGTCGCTCCGGCTCTATCCCACGGCCTGGAAGCTGGTGCGGGTGGCGGGCGCGGCGGACACGCTGGGCACGTATCCGGTGGCGCCCGGGACGGTCTTCATGGCCATCTCGTACATCATCCACCGGCATCCGGAGTTCTGGTCCTCGCCGGAGGTCTTCGACCCGGACCGCTTCGCCCCCGGGGGCCCCGCACGGCACAAGTTCGCCTACCTGCCGTTCGGTGGAGGCCAGCACATCTGCATCGCCAACAACCTGTCGCTGATGTTCGGCGCGCTGGTGCTGGCCATGGTCTCCCAGCGCTTCCGCCTCCGCGGCATTCCGGGTCGGCGGGTGGACATCCATCCGGGCATCTCACTGCTGCCCCGGGGCGGGCTCCCGATGACGCTCGAGCCCCGGCCCTGAAGCGCGCCGCTCAGCTCGCGGCGCGCACGGCCTCCTGCTCCTTGGCCGCGTAGAGCGCCTGGATGTTGGCGCCACCGAAGCCGCGAGCCTGGTGGCGCTGGATGACCTCGAAGAAGAGCGTGCGCCGGGCGTGCTGCGAGCGGGTGAAGACCTGCAGCAGCGCGCCCCACGCGTCGCGGTCCATCAGGATGTTGCGCGCCTGCAGCGGCTCGCGCTCGAAGGGGCTCAGCGTGCCCAGCCGCGCCTCCAGGCTCTCGTAGTAGCCCTGGGGCGCGTCCAGCAGGCTCACCCCGTGCTGACGGAGGGCGTCCACCGCGCGGGCGATGTCGTTCGACAGGAAGGCGATGTGCTGCACGCCCGCGCCGCCATGGGCGCCGAGAAAGTCCTCCAACTGTCCGCGCCGCGTGCCGCTGACCGGCTCCTGCAGCGGGAAGCAGACGCGGCCCCCGACGGACTGCACCACGCGCGAGCTCATCCCGCTGTACTCGGTGCGCACGTCCTCGCGGTGGGTCTGCTCGAAGCCGAGGACCGACTCGTAGAAGCCGACGGTGTCCATCAGCGTGTGCGGGCGCAGCGCGAAGGCGAAGTGGTCCACCGCGGTGAAGAGGGACGCGCCACCTGACGGGCCCGCCTCCACCGGCAGGTAGACGCCCGGCAGGACGTCGGACGAGGAGGCGTCGCGCTGGATGAACGAGTGCACCCAGTCCCCGGGCCCCGCGATGGTGGCCTTCACCACGCGCTGGCCGTGGGACTCGTACGTGACGGGCTCCGCCACGGGCCTGGCGCCCCGGCGCACCGCCTCGGTGAAGGCCGCGTGCGCGTCCGGAGTCCCCAGCGCGATGTCTCGCACGCCGTCTCCATGCGTGCGGACGAAAGCCGCGACCTCGCTGTCCGCGTCCAGGGCCGAGGTGACGACGAGCCTCGCGGCGCCCTGCTCGAGCACGAAGGAGCGCCGGCCCGGCAACCCTGTCTCCGGCCCGCCGCTGGCCACCATCCGGAAGCCCAGCGCATGGCAGAAGAAATAGGAGGAGAGGACCGCGTCACCCACGAACAGCTCGGCATGCTCCACTCTCGAGAACTCCATGCTCAAGACCTCGAATCACGGGGACATGGCCAGCCAGGAATCTCTGGGCGGGCGCGCCAGATATCTATTTCAAGCTAGATTTGAATAGCACGACTTTCTGTATAGACATCTTGTTACGGAGAGGCTGGACAGCCGTCTTGTATGGAGTCACCCAACCTGCATGGTGGGTGTGACAGCAGGCGTGGCGACCTGGTCCGACACGAGCTGCCCGGACTCCAACTTGAGGATGCGGTCCGCCAGGTGGAAGTAGCGGTCATCGTGGCTGATGACGAAGACGAGCTTCCCCTGCTGCTTCAGCGAGGGCAGCAGCTCCCGGTAGAACAGCTCACGGAAGACGGGGTCCTGGTCCGCGGCCCACTCGTCGAAGACGTAGATGGCGCGGTCCTCCAGGACGGAGGTGAGCAGGGCCAGGCGCTTGCGCTGTCCCTGGGAGAGCGCCACGGTGGAGAGCCGGCCGTTCTCCACGCGCACCTTCTTCTCGAGCTGCAGCCGTGACAGGTAGGCGCGGGCCTGGTCCTCCATGCCGGGATGCTCCAGACCGAGCATTCGTTCAAAGAGGTGGAAGTCGAAGAAGACGGCGGAGAAGAGCTGCCGGTAGGCGCGCCGCGTGGCGGCCTCGACGGGGACTCCGTCCACGCGCAGCTCCCCCTTCTCCGGCACGTACAGCCCGGTGAAGAGCTTGGCCAGCGTCGTCTTGCCGCTGCCGTTGCCGCCGACCAGGAAGACGAGCTCGCCCCGGCGCACCGTCGTGTTGATGGGGCCCAGGGTGAAGGTCGCGCCGTCATGCTCGCGGTAGTAGCTGTGGGCGATGTCCGCCAGCTCGATGCGCTCGAAGCGCGGGTTGATGACGGCGTCGCGCGACGGGGGCTGCGGGTCCTGCAGCGACAGGCCCAGCTTCTCCAGCTTCTTCATCGCGATGTGGCTGCGCGACAGGTTCGGCCACTGGTGCATCAGCCCGTCGAGCGGCTGCTGGAGGTAGAGCACCACCAGCGCGTACGCGGCCAGGGTGGGCATGTCCACGGGCTGGAAGCGGGGGACGACGAACAGGATGATGCCGATGACCACCATCACCATGAAGCCGCCCCAACCTCCGGCGATGATGAAGAGGTTGTTGGTGACGCGCGAGATGCGGGAGACCTCCTCCGCGGTGGGCTGGAGCTCCTTGTTGAAGAAGTCCTCGCTGCGCGCCTGGTGGAGCTGCAGCTCCTTGGACCCGTCGATGAGGGTCTGGAAGTGGGAGTAGAGCGCGTCGTGGCTCTCGCGGCGGCGGAAGAACTGCGAGTAGGCGTAGCGGTTGGGGAGGGCCACGCTCGCGAGCACCACCGCGACGACGCACAGGACCAACGCCAGCAGCGGGCCGGACAGCCACGCCAGGTAGACGAGGCACCCGGCCAGCGTCGCCAGGGAGATGATGACGCTCGGGATGACGGCGATGGTGGTGTTGATGACGGCGATGTCCTCCGTCAGCGCCGCCATCAGCTTGTGCTGCCCGGACTCCTCCAGCTTGCGCAGCGGGGCCTCCAGGATGCGCCGGCACAGCGACAGCCGCAGGTCCAGGAGCGCCATCTGCTGAAGGGAGTTGAGCTGCATCTGCGAGACGATGCGCAGCACGAGCACCGCCGCGGCGAGCCCGGCGAACGCGGGCCCCAGCAGCAGGGCATCCGCCACCGTGCGGGACGTCAACGCCTGATTCATCACCGCGACGAGCGCCGCGCTGGAGGCACCCGTGAGGATGCCCAGCAGTGCCGCGAAGATGATGGGCAGCTTGGACTTCTGGAAGAGCAGGGCGAGCAATGACACGACGGCTCCAGGAGACCTGGATGGCTCGGAGATACGAGCCATCGCCGCTTTCATATGTCATTGCCGCATGAAGTGATACCCGGGGGACACGTTGTTTCCAGGAGCAACCGGGCACGACGCGAGTGGCGGCCGTGTCAGGGGTGGGCGATAAGGATGAGATGCGACTGCTTGTGACGATTCTCACCACCGCGGTGCTCTTGCTGGGGAGCGCCTGGGCTGGGCTCGGGCTGGCCTTGACGGGGGCGGGGCCCGAGGGGGCCCACGGGTGGCGGGCCCTGGGGGCGGGGGTGCTCCTGGCCGGGGCGTGCTTCGTCGCGTGGCGCAGGGGCTCCCGGTGGGGGGCGGTGGCGTGGGTGGTGGCCGGCTGCGTGGGTGTCTCGCTCTGGGGGCGCACGGTGAAGCCCTCCACGGAGCGTGACTGGGCGCCGGACCTGGAGAAGGTGGCGCGCGCCGATGTCGACGGCACCCGCGTGACGTTCCATGACATGCGGGACTTCCGCTACCGGAGCACGACGGACTGGGATGCGTCCTGGTTCTCGGGCACCTACGACGCGAACGCGCTGACGGGCGCGTGGTTCATCGTCGAGCCCTTCTCGGGCTTCTTCGGCGCCGCGCACACCATGGTGAGCTTCGGCTTCGCGGACGGCCGCTACGTCGTCTTCTCCGTGGAGATCCGCCGGGAGAAGGGCGAGACGTTCTCCGCCTTGGGAGGGCTCTTCCGCCAGTTCGAGCTCGTCTACGTGGTGGGGGACGAGCGGGACCTGGTGCAGCTGCGCTCCAACCACCGCAAGGACGACGTGTACCTCTACCCCGTGAAGGCGTCGAAGGAGCGCGTCGCCGACTTCTTCATGGACATGGTGGCGCGGATGAACGCGCTGCACGCGCGGCCGGAGTTCTACGACTCGGTCTCCAACAACTGCACCACCAACCTGGTGAAGCACTTCGAGAAGGTGAGCGCGGTGGACGTGCCGTATGACCACCGCACGCTGCTGCCGGCCTTCTCCGACGCGCTCGCGTACGAGCTGGGGCTCATCGACACGGACGCTCCGCTGGAGGTGGTGCGCGCCCGGCACCGCATCAACGAGCGCGCGTGGGCGGCCTCGAACGCGCTGGACTTCTCCCAGCGCATCCGCGACCCGGAAGCGCCGCGCGCGGCCTCAGCCCCCTGACGCCTGGCCCTGGGCGGAGGCGAGCCGGGCCTCGAGGTGGCGCACGTAGTGGGCCTCCAGCGCCGTGAAGTAGCCGCGCTCCTCCCAGAGGATGGCGAGCAGCCGGTCCGACAGCGACTTGACCTCCGCGCCCTCGCCGGCCTCGGGCGTGCGGGGCCCGGCGTTGCCTCGGGCGGCGAAGACGCGCAGGGCCTCCGCCATCAGCACGCGGCTGCTCTCGAAGATGCGGCGCAGGGCCTGGTTGACGGGCCGGGCATCCACCTCCGCGCAGGCGGCGACGATGGCGACGTGGATGGTCTCCGGCTTGTCCCCGGTGAGGCTGTGCGCGTCCAGGTCTCCTCGCGCGAGCGCATGGTGCAGGAGGTAGCCGTGGTGCAGGGACACGGAGGCCACGTCCACGCAGTCCTTCACCCAGAGGACGAAGAAGACCTTGCGGAACATCTTCTTCACCGGAAGCAGCATCAGCCCCTTGAGGTAGCTGACCAGCCGGCCGCCCATCGTGCGGCCCAGGCCGGAGCCCGCCAGGGCCTCCACCGCCTTGTCGGGGGCACGCAAGCCCCGCTCCTCGAGCAGCGAGCGGACCAGCTGCTCGCGCACCTGGAAGAGCGCGTAGTCATCCAGGAAGGGCACCGGGATGAGCGGCGTCAGCCCGGCGGCGACGGCGTGGAAGGCCACCCGGCCCAGGGGAGGGGACGAGGGGGCGCTGGGCGGGGAGTGAGGGCCTGGCTCGGTCATTGACTCTCTCTATGCGAAATCCCGCGCCCCATTGCATGGGAACGAGGACGTCAGCCCTGGCGCGTGCCCCGGGCGTGGGGAATCAGGACGGAATAGAGCGTGCTCATGACGGGGGTGGGGATGCCCAGGGCATGGCCACGCCGGGCCACCGTGCCCTGGAGGTACTCGACCTCCAAGGTCTTGCCCGCGTCGAAGTCCACCATCATCGACGGCCGCATCTCGCGGGGCAGGTCCTCCATGAAGCGCACCACGTCCTCCGCGCGGGTGGTGGTGACGACGCCCTCCGCCGCGGCCACGCGCAGCACCTCCGACACGGCCTCGCGGAACATCTCCCGGAAGAAGGGCCCCTCGCGCAGCACGCCCACCGCCGAGCGCCCCGCCGTGCAGAACCCGGACATCGACGCGAGGAAGGCCAGCTTCTCCCAGAGGGGCCCGCGGATGTCCGCCACCGCCTCCACGTTGAGCCCCGCGCGGGCCAGCTCCTCCTTGAGGACCCGCACGCGCTCGGAGACGCGGGACGTGTCGCCGAAGGCCTCGCCTAGCACGATGCGGTGGAGCGTGCCCACCTGGCGGATGACGCCGGGCTCGTGGATGGCGGTGGACATGTACGTCGTCCCTCCGACGACCGTGAGCTCGCCCACGGCGGCGGCGACCTCCGACGGGCTGTCCACGCCGTTCTGGAGCGTGACGACCACGGCGCCGGTGCCTCCCAGCGCGGGCCGCTCCGACGCGGCGACCAGGGCCTTCACCTGCGGGAGCACGCTGGCGACGTCGTAGTTCTTCACCGCGAGGACCACCACGTCCACGGGCCCCAGCCGGGCGGCGTCCTCCTCGGCGCGGACGGGGACGGTGAAGTCTCCCTCCACGCTCAGGATGGTGAGCCCACGCGAGCGCATGGCACTCAGGTGCGCCCCTCGCGCGAGGAAGCGCACGTCATGTCCCGCGCGCACCAGCCGCGCGCCGTAGTAGCCGCCCACTCCACCTGAGCCCACGATGGCGAATCGCATGGCCGGAGAGGATAGCGGAGCGGCGCCGCCACGCCACGGGGCTTCCGGGGGAGGACCTGGACTTCTCGCGAGCGCCCTCGCGCCAGGGGTCCTCCCGCGTCAGGCCGGGCTCAGCCCGCGAGCGGGCGGATTCGCGTGCCCGTGTCCCAGCCGAGCGCGCCGCTGGCGGCCAGCAGGTCCGCGCGGGGCGTCCGGGCCTCGGAGATATAGGCGGCGGTGGCCTCGGGGGAGGCGCAGATGGGGAGGATGCGCTCGGGAATCATCATGTCGCTGACGAAGGCATCCGCCACGAACGTGTCGCGGCTCGCGGTGACCAGCAGGTCGATGAGGTGCGCGGGAGGCGGCTCGAGCAGCGCGTTGCTCCAGTGCGTCGTCGGCGCGACGGCGGCCCACATGCGCGCGTCGGTGTCGCGGCAGAAGGCCTCGTCGAAGGGACGCTCCGCGAGGAGCGCGTCCGTGATGGCGTGGGCCAGGGCGAAGGCGGACGCGGAGGCGCCGTTGGCGCCCTGTCCCGCGACGGGGTCGTTCGTCACGTGCGTGTCGCCCACCGCCATCACGAAGCGGCCCTCGCCCAGCGGCGCCCACGCGCGGCGCACGGCGGGCGTGAAGCCTCCCTGGAGGAAGTCCAGCGGACCGCGCACGCCGAACTCCGTCGGGTCGATGCGCTCATACGTGGCGGGCGCGAAGCGGCGCATGACCTCCAGCAGCGACGCGTCGAGCGCGGCCGGGTCGTCGTCGCGCTTGCGGGAGATGAGCGCCGCCAGCTCCGTGCCGGGAATCGCCTCGATGAGGGTGCTGGGGACGCGGCCGTGGCGCGTGATGATCTGCGACTCGAAGACCTCGCCCTGACCCGGAATCAGGTTCGTGTGCATGCTCGTCGGCTGCGGCATGCGCAGGCCCTCGAGCAGCGCGGCGAACAACACCCTCGGCGGCTTCGTGTGCGGCGACAGCTCCGGGATGCGCGGGAACAGCCCGGTGAGACCATTGCGTCCGGTGGCGACGACCATCAGCGTGTGGCGGCTGGCCAGCTTCTCCAGCATGACGGCGTCCACCGGCAGGATTTCGAGCCGCCCCCCGCGCTCCACGAAGGCCTCCGCGAGCCGAGGCTGATAGACGCGATAGTCCACGCACAGGCTCGGGTCGCTCAGCCGGCCCTGCACGGAGAAGGGCTGCGGGGCATGCACGTGGATGCTGAGCCGCTTCATCGCCAGCTCCGGCACCCCCCAGAAGTCCACCCACACCTCCCGCTCACGTGCTCGCGTGGGCGCATGGTGCGTCACGGTGTTCAGGAGTCGTCCGGTGCGGACCGCGTCCGGCTCCTGTTCCGAGTAGAGGGTCACCGGAATCCCCTGGGCGAGAAGCTTCAGACCCAGGTGCAGACCCGCGGTGCCGGCTCCAACGATTCCAATGCTCGCCATCTGCCTCTCCTTCACTTTTTCCAAGTCGAAAGACCGAGGTCGGGGAAGCGTCTCCCCGGGATGTGGGGTTCCCCAGGTGTTCCAGGGTGTGCGGGGCTGCATATCACAATGCGGGTGGAGTTCTTTAATTTCCCCATACACTGAGTCTCAGGACCAGACGGGTCCCCCTGTACCCGTTCGCGACCGGATGGAGTGCTTCCAGGTTGGGGGCGGAGCGTCGGGGACCGTACAGTCGAGGGATGAGCGCGGCCCTGGATGTGGTGTTGGAGGTCGGTGACGTCACCGAAGTGACGGCGGATGTCGCCCTGTTCAAATATGCACAAAGGCTGTACGGCGCGGCCGAGTCGGTGGCGCGGCGGCTGGAGGTCGTGGGGGTTCCGCCCGCGCAGGTGATGGTGGAGCCGGGGGAGTTCCGCTTCGTGGAGACGCGGGGCGTGGTGGGCTCGCCGCTGGCGCTCTTCCTGGGCACGGTGCGGCTGGGTGCGTTCGGCTACCACGAGATTCGCCAGTTCACGCAGCGCGCGCTGAAGGCGATGGAGTCACGCCCGGGGCTCAAGCACGTGGTGAGCACGGTGCACGGGCCCAACTACGGCCTGGACGAGGACGAGGCGGTGCTGGCGCTCGTCGGCGGGCTCATCGAAGCCTTCCAGCGAGGCACTGGACCTCAGGGGTTGGAGCGCTTCACGCTGGTGGAGCTGGACAATCGCCGCGCGCTGCGACTGCGGCGCGCGCTGGAGAAGGGCCTGGGGGGCACCGCGGGCGTGGAGCCGTTGCAGGGAGGCGGCTTCCGGGTGCGCAGGGACCGGGCCTTCGTGCAGGCGCCGGTGATGGCCACCGCGGGCGCGGTGTCGATGGCGAAGCCCCATGCCTTCGTCGCCATGCCCTTCACGCCCGAGCTGGAGGACACGTACCACTACGGCATCCAGGGGCCGGTGAAGTCGGTGGGCCTGTTGTGCGAGCGCGTGGACCAGGCCGTGTTCGACGGGCCCATCATCCAGCGCATCAAGGAGCGCATCGACACCGCGAAGGTCGTCATCGCGGACCTGTCGCTGGCCAACCCCAACGTGTACCTGGAGGTCGGCTACGCGTGGGGCAAGGGCCGGCCCACGCTGCTGCTGGTGCGGGACGTGAAGGAGCTGCGCTTCGACGTGGCCTCGTACCGGTGCATCGTCTACCGCAACATCCGGGAGCTGGAGACGCTGCTGACGCGGGAGCTGGAGCGGATGGACTTCGGCCGCCCCGCGTGACGTGACTACCAGCCGCGCGCCGCGACGGCCCAGGTGTCCGTCACGGTGCCGCCGCGCAGGACGTGCAGCCGCTCGTGCAGGTTGACGGAGGCGCAGACGTGGTTGGGGACGACCCGCACCAGGTCTCCCACGCGCGGGCGCCACGACATGGCGGAGACGTCCAGCAGGCCATGCTCCTCGGAGACGTTGCGGACGACGATGTCCGGCCGGTCCAGGAGCGCGCCGTAGCCTCCCTCGGGGGCCAGGCCCTCTTCCTTGGCCAGCGCCTTGGAGCCCGCGTCGATGACCACCTGTCCGGGCACGGCGGTGCTCACCACGGTGGCCAGCACGGAGAAGGCGCAGTCGTCCCACGCACACGCGCCGATGGACGCGGTGTTGCGGTCATTCAGCACGTTGATGCCCGGGCGGATCTCCGTCAGGCCCTTCACCTCATGCGAGCGCCAGAGCATCGGCGTGGAGCCGCCGCTGACGACCTCGGGCTTCAGCTGCGCGCGCGCCAATGCCTCCAGGAACGCGCCCAGCCGCGTGTTCTGCTCGCGCACGGCTTCGGCTTGTTGGTGCAGCGGCGCGCGCACGTGCCCGGGATAGAAGATGACCCCGCGCCAGGTCAGCGCCGGGGAGGTCTGGATGGCTCGCGCCAGCGCCACGGCCTGCTCGGGAGTCTCGACGCCCACGCGGCGCATGCCCAGGTCCAGCTCCACCAGCACGCCGATGTCGCGTCCGGCTTGCCCGGCCGCGCGGCTCAGGGCCGCCAGGGACTCGGGCGAGTCGAGCGCCACGGTGAGCTTCGTGCGCGCTGGAAGGGACAGGAGCTTCGCGAGCCGGGCCGCGCCCACGGGAGGGTAGGCGAAGAGGATGTCCGGGGTGACGGTGGCCATGACCTCGGCCTCGCGCGGGGTGGCGACGGTGGCGCCCACGGCGCCGGCGGCGAGCTGGAGCGCGGTGAGCTCCGCCGTCTTGTGGGTCTTCGTGTGGGGTCGCCAGCGGAGCCCGTGCTCGCGGGTGTAGCGGGACACGCGCTGGAGGTTCGCCTCCACGCGCTCCAGGTCCACGAGGGCGGCGGGCGTCATGAGCGCTGCGAGCGAGGCGTTCTCCATGCCGCGCATGCTGACACCGCGCGCGGTGCGGCTCCAGTGGAACGCGCGGACGCGACAAGGCCCGCCAGGTGTCCGGAGTCTCCTCCAGGACCAGGCGGGCCTCGTGGGACAGCGGGGCGTCCGTTGCCTTACTTCTGCGCGGGCGCGGGCAGGTTCTTCGCGGGCGGCAGGTACTTCACGCCCAGCTGGCTGAAGATGAACGAGTACGCGTCCACCTCCTCCTCGATGCGCGCGCTGAGCGGGGTGCCGGAGCCGTGGCCCGTCTCCGCGTCGGCGCGCAGGAGGATGGGGCCCTTGGCCGACGTGGCCGCCTGCATCCGCGCCACCATCTTCCGCGAGTGGAACGGGTCCACGCGCGGGTCATTGGCGCCGGAGGTGAAGAGCACGGGCGGGTACTTCGCGCCGTCCTTCACGTTGTGGACGGGGGAGTAGGCGAGGAGCGCCTTGAACTGCTCGGCGTCCTTCACCGTGCCGTACTCGGTGACGTTGAACTGGCCGTTGGACGTGCGCTCCGAGCGGAGCATGTCGTAGAGGCCCACGCGGGCCACCACGGCGCCATAGGCCTCCGGGTGCTGCGTGACGACGGCGCCCATCAACAGGCCGCCGTTGCTGCCGCCCTGGATGGCCAGCTTCTTGGGCTGGGTGTACTTCTTCTCCACCAGCAGCTTCGCGCAGGCGTAGAAGTCGTCGAAGACGTTCTGCTTCTTCGTCAGCGAGCCCTCGGCGTGCCACTGCTCGCCGAACTCCGAGCCACCGCGCAGGTTGGCCACCGCGTAGACGCCGCCCTGCTCCAGCCACAGGCCCGCCAGCGCGTTGAAGCCCGGGGAGATGGAGATGTTGAAGCCGCCGTAGCCCGTGAGCAGCGCGGGGTTGTTGCCGTTGAGCTTGGTGCCCTTCTTCTTGAGGATGGTGAGGGGGACCTTGGTGCCGTCCTTCGACGTGGCCTCGGTGCGGATGACCTCCACGTCGCTCACGTCCAACGGGCTGGTGCGCGCCAGGGCCGTCTTCGCCACCTGGCCGTCCTTGACGGTGAAGCGGTACCAGGCCTGCGGCTGCACGAAGCTGACGTTGCTGAAGTAGACGTCGTCACCCCCCGCGCTCACCAGCCCGCCCACCGACGACACCGGCGGCGTCGGGACGAGGCCCAGGTCCTTGCCCGCCAGGTCCACCATGCGCACCTGCGACGGGCCCCCGAGCTGCTCGTTGATGTAGAGGCGCGTCTTGGCCGCGTAGACACCCTGGATGCTGGCCTGGCCCTCGGGCACCAGCACGGTGGCCTTGTCCAGTGACGGCGTGGCCAGGGGCAGGCGCAGCACCTTGCCACGCGGGGCGTCCTGCCGGCTGAGCAGGTAGATGTTGCCGTCGTGGCCGAACTGCGAGCCGATGACCTTGTCCGCGAACTTCGTCACCTGCGTCCACTTCCCCTCGGGGCCGTGGAGGAAGAGCATGAACTCGCCGCCGTCGCCGTTGGCGACCAGCGCGGAGGTGTACTTGCCGTCCGGAGACGACTCCAGGTCGGTCATCGCGATGCGCGGGAAGTCCTTGCCCAGCGCGTACGTGTCCTTCTCCGTGGGCGTGCCCAGCTTGTGGAAGTACACCTGCTGGAAGAAGTCGCGGTCCGCGGGGGCGCGCTCCTCGCCGCGCGGATAGCGCGTGTAGAAGAAGCCCGTGCCGTCCGCGTTCCAGGCGACACCGCCGCCCGCGGTGCCGCCGTTGACCCGGGGCACCAGCTCACCCGGCAGCTGCTTGCCCGTGGCCACGTCATAGATGACGACGTCGCCGCTCTCGGTGCCCTTCTTCGACAGCGACACCGCCAGCTTCTTGCCGTCCCGCGTGGGGACGAAGAAGTCGATGGTGGTGTGGCCCGCCGGGTCCAGCACCATCGGGTCCAGCAGCACACGCTCCTTCGACGCGTCCTCCACCGAGTCGAGCACCACCACGAACGGCTGCTGTCGGGGCGGCTGGAACTTCCCCGCGAAGAGGGTGCCGCCCGCCTCGGTCAGCTTGCCGTAGCCCGGCGACTTCCAGGTGAGCAGCTGGGTGATGCGCTGACGCAGCGGCTCGCGGCCGGGGAGCTTGTCCAGGATGGCGCGCGTGTGGGCGTTCTGCGCGTCGTTCCATTGCTTCACGCCCGCGTCGTCGGACGCCTCCAGCCACTGGTACGGGTCCTGGACCTGCGTGTCGTGGTAGGTGTCCACCACTTCCTTCTTCTCCGTCGCGGGCGGCTTGGACGGGCCCTTGCCCGCGGCGGGGGACGCCAGTGGCAGCAGCAGGGTCGCCGCGGCCAATGCGGTGGTCAGCTTCATTTGCACCTCGGGGGAATGGTGAAAGCGGACGCAGCCTGCCACGTCTCTTCCCGCCATGGCGCACGTTCCCCGCTGGGGAATGTCACCCTTGGACGCGCGTTCCCTGGGGTTGCGCCCAGGCGCGCGGTGCGTCAAGCGTGCCCCGGGAATCCCAAGCTGCCCGACGTCACGGCGCGCGCAGGGGAAGCTCGACCAGTGCGGCGGCGAAGCGGTCGAAGGCCTCGTTGGCGGGCAGCGTCGTGCCCTCGTCCATGTTGCCCAGCATCAGCGCGAAGACGACGCGGGGATGCTCCGCGTCACCGGGCCGGTCCACCACGCCCGTGAAGCACTTCTGTCCGGAGAGGGTGCCGGTCTTCGCGCGGATGCGGCCCGCGGTGAGGGGCGTGACGGGCCGGGTGGCGAGCGTGCCGTCGACCCCCGCGATGGGCAAGCTGTCGACCAGCGCGGCGCCGTAGGGCTCCCGCAGGCTGGTGAAGATGACGCGTGCCAGGCCCCGCGCGGTGGCCAGGTTGTAGCGCGACAGGCCGCTGCCATCGACGGGGCGCAGGTCGCGTGCGGGGATGCCTCGGCGGGTGAGCTCCTGGGCCAGCGCGGTGCTCAGCGCGGAGTAGCCCTCCAGTCCGCCCCGCTCGCGCGCGAAGCGCAGGCCCAGCCGCTCCGCGTAGAGGTTGAGGGACTGCTTGTTGGTGACCTTCACCAGCTCCGACAGCGGCGGGCTGACCAGGGTGACCAGGGGCTCCGGCGTCGGGGGGCGCAGCGGGCCGGGGGCCTCCAGGGTGAAGGGCAGGCGGGGCACGCCGCGCCGGGTGAGGGCCTCCTCCACGCACGCGGCGAAGAGCACCTGGGGCTCATCCACGGAGAGCTTCACCGTGGCGGAGCGAGGGCACTGGGTCGCGGAGGAGCGCCACACGCACCTCACGCCGGGTCCAGCGCGCAGGCGCGTGCAGGAGAGGTTGGCGCGCTCCGCGTTCGCCTCCACGCGCACCACGGCGGTGAAGGTGGCGAAGGCGGGCGTCACCTGCAGCGTCGGAGGCAGCGTGCAGTCGGAGCCCTCCGCGCGGGACAGCGCGAGGTCCACCACGTTCTCCCGGAAGACGAACGCGGTGGGCGCGGCGCTGTAGGCATACGCGGCATCATCCCAGGCCCAGCCAGGACCGAAGCCGACGTCCATGTCCTCCGCGCCGCGCACGCGCACCTGTCCCTTCCACTGGCGCACGCCGCGCGAGTGGAGCGCGTCCGCGACCTGCTCACACGCGGTCGCCGTCTCGGGGAATCTCCACGAGCCGAGCGACGGGTCTCCCGAGGGCTCCACGACGAGGTCCCCCAGGAACAAGCCCTCCACCAGCGAGCCCTCCATGGAGACGGGCGTCTGGAAGCGGAAGTCCGGCCCGAGCGCGGAGAGCACCGACGCGGTGGAGACGACCTTCATGGTGGACGCGGGCAGCAGGCGCACGTGTTCGCGGTGCGCGTACAGGGGCTCTCCGGTGGTCGCATCCAGCACGTAGGCACTGGCGAGCGCTCCCTCGTCCTCCAGGGTGGAGAAGAGGCCCTGGGCCACCGCGTCCACGGACGATGGAGTCTGGGGCTGCTGTGTGTGGCGGCAGCCGGAGTGCAGGGCGGTGGCGGCCAGGAGAAGGGAGAGGGGCAGGGCTCGGCTCATCACGACGCCACGCTATACCAAGGCCCGCTGGAGTCATCGCCCCAGCTGCTCCGCTTTGTACCGAAGCAATATCTTCTCGATGATCAAGGAGCGGATGACGGGCTGCTCCAGACGCAGCTCGCGTGCGAACTCCGTGGCCAGCTCTCCGACAGTCACACGCCGGTTGACCATCTGTTTCTTGCGACGGACGACGATGCTCTTCCGGTAGGTGATGAGGATGGCGTCTTCGTGGACGAGCGTCCGGAGGTAGCTGTCCCGAAGCTTCATGTACTGGGTGCAGAGAAAGCCCCGCGCCTCGATGGCGACCTTCTCGATGCGGTTCTTCCCCCACTTGTAACTCACACTCGTCACGGACGCCTTGGCGCCGGCGCGGACCTCCTTGTCGAGGAATCTCTGCGTCAGGTCCGCGTCCTCCGAAGAGGTGATGAAGCACGGGTCATAGAGCATCCCGTGGCTGACGGTGACGACCTGCTCGATGGGCCGGGTGGCCCCGCCTGGCTGGGCCTTGGTCTTCTTCAACTGCCCTGTCGGGAGGTAGTCGAAGCGCGCGATGCCACTGCCCAATCCCGCCCCGGTGTATCGCTGCTGGCTCTTCACCCCGAAGGACTCCTCGTTGTCGGAGTCATAGCCGTCAGGCAGCGCGTCCGAGTCGAGGACGTTGACGTCACACAAGACGACGTCTGTCCGGTTGCCCAGGAGCTGGCCATAGGTCTGGGCCGCCAGCCGTGACATGCCGAACCCGACCACGGGCTCGAGACATCGCCAGGCCACCAGACCGACCTGGAACTCCTCCAGGATGTCCGCGAGGTGCTTCATGTAGGTCGCGGCTTCCGAGGCATGGACGACGAGCATCGTCGGGCGGGTGGCCGCACGCGCGGCCCAGACCAGCTTCCCGACGAAGTCCCGATCCGTGAGCATCCTCGGGCAGCCGACGGAGGGGATGGTCAACACCTTGCGGTCGAGCCTCGGGTCCTGCTCGAGGCTCCGGTCGATGGGCAGGAGCAGGGGCAGGAAGGTGAATGAGACGGAGCCGCCACCCCGCCGCCTCCGCAGCTCTTCGCAGGTCTCCGCGTTCAGTGTCTCGGAGCAACCCACGGGGTCGTACTTCAGCGCTCCCCGTCCCTCGTTGTCGTGGTAGCGGTAGTGGAACGAGCAGGTGGCGATCGGGGAATCCGAGAGGGGTTGGATGCCTCCCAGCGGATAGTCGAGGACCTTCTTCGCGCGCTCCTTCGCGACCAGACTGGCGCCGGTCTGGGTGTCGACGAAGAACGCGCTGTTGTCGCGCGCCTCGGGGGGCGCGACGGAGCGGAGTCGCTCGAATTTCTTGTGTGCGGAAGCGACTTGATCCGGTGTGAACTTGCGGTGGGGCACGGTTCTTCTCCTCTCGGTTCGGTGTCGATGGAGCTTCGAAGCGTGTCGGTGGAACGAGGGCCCTGACGGAGGCTTCCGTCAACGCGGTCCGCCGACACGCGAGTGGCCTGTCGTGTCCGGCGGCCGACGCGCTACGCTGCGTGCATTCATCCTTGGATGGTTCCGCATGACTCCCGCCTTGCTGCTGTCGCTGCTCCTGGCCCAATCAGAAGCACCTTCGCTGCACTACACCGCCTTCCTGGAGGAGGAGGCCGGCCCCCGCACGTTGGAGAGCTATGACTTCACGCAGTGGGAGCCCGCCGAGAAGAAGGTGAACCTCTTCGTCGGCGTGGATGAAGCGAACCTGCGGCAGACGGCCTCCGCCGATGCGCCGGTGGTCACCACGCTGCCCCTGGGCGCCGCGGTCCGCGTCGTCTCCCGAGGCAAGGACCGCCTGAAGGTGGGGGAGTACGTCAACCACTGGTACTCGGTGGAGTACACGAAGGAGAAGCAGACCTTCAAAGGCTGGCTCTTCGGCAACACGCTCACTCCTTTCCGCTTCGAGGCGGACTTCGACGGTGACGGCGAGAAGGAGGTCGCCACCGTGGTGATGAGCAACGACTTCAAGATTCGCATCCGCTTCATGGAGCCGAAGGCGAAGCCCTCGCGCCGCGTCACCAGCGTGGACGTCATGCCCGCGGGTCAGAGCTACCTCAACGTCGACGGCGGGCCGGTGGTCGTGAAGCTCATCGCCGCGAAGGTTGCGGGTGTCACCCTGTTGCAGGTCGACTCCAAGCCCGAGGCGTGCAGCGACTACAAGACCACCTACGTGAGCTACCAGGTGCCCGAGAACAAGCCGGGCGTGCTGGGCCAGGCGAAGAACGCGCTCGACGTGGCGGGCTTGTCGGACCCGCCCAATGTCTCCTCCTACGAGGTCACCTTCCAGTCGGGGGCGAAGGAGCTCACGGTCGTGCACAGCCGGACCGAGGAGGACGAGGCCGGCAAGGAGAAGAAGTCGAAGGAGCGCGAGCGCTACGGCTTCCGCGACGGTGTCTACGCGGAGCTCAAGGCCGACCCGCCCGCCACGGCGGAGACACAGCCGTAGCGGGCCTGGGGCCTGGGGCTACCCGGGCCAGGGCGACAGCTTCTCGCGCTCGTACTTCTGCAGGAGCGCGTGGGTGGCGCGCGCGGCCGTCTCCACTTCCGTGCGGCCGAGCCCCTTCGGGAGGTTGGCGATGAGCGTGGGGAACGCGCCGTCGAAGACGAGCAGGTTCTCCAGCTCCAGTGGGTCGTTCTGCAAGTCGTAGAGTTCCCACTGGTCGGCGTGGGTCCCCGACGGGTCCCACGTCCTCGCCAGCTTCCAGCGCGGCGTGCGGACGCACCGGACGTGGTTGGGCTGGCACACCGCGCCCGAGGCGAGGAAGGGGACCTTGCCCGCGCGCGTGGTGCCTTCGCGCAGCGCCTCGACGGAGCGGACGAACACGGAGAACAGGGCCTCGTCGTGTTCCTGGTGCGGGTCGCCGTTGGGCGGCAGCGGCTCGGTGATTTCGTCGTCGGTGACGAAGAGCACGCCCTCGCGGGTGCTGCCATCGGGCTCCGTCACGGTGTTCGTCTCACCGCGCGCGAGTGGGCTCAGGTCCGCGCCGACGAAGGGCGGCACGGGGCGGTGCAGGCGCAGCTCGGTGCGCAGCTCCGCGACCTCGCCCCGGGAGATGCCGGCGAGTCCCAGCAGCGTGGGGAGGACGTCCACGTGGCTGGTGAGGGCGTCAATCTGCCGCGTCTTCGCGGGCACGTCCTTCGTCGGGAAGCGCACGACCAGCGGCACGTGGAGCGCCTCCTGATAGGCCGTGTGCCACTTCTCCATCATGTAGCCGTGGGCTCCGGCGTATTCGCCGTGGTCCGAGAGGAACACCACCAGCGTGTTGTCCGCCTGGCCGCTCTCCTCGAGCGTGTTCAGCACGCGCGCGATGTGGCCGTCCACCAGGTGGATGAGCCACGTGTAGTACTGGTTGAAGCGCAGGGTGGACACGTCCGGCGCGGCGGTGAGCTGGAAGGGGATGCCCGAGTTGAGCGTGACGGTGACGGGGTCGATGCCCTCCTTCGCCTGATGCAGGGAGAGCCCCGTCTTCGACGCGAGCGCCAGCCCCATCTTGTAGGCGTAGTCGCGCTGGCAGCTCGGCTTGTTGACCAGCGGGTCGTGCACGTTGGGCGGCAGGTGGGCGTTGTGCTGCGGGAAGTCGAGCGGGTTCAGCGCGAACGACATCGTGCCCGCGACGGGGACGACGGAGCGGGCCGTCTGGCCCGGCACGGACAGGGGACCCACGGGCGCGGACGTGGAGTCGAGCTGCCGCGGGAGGATGGGGTAGGTGGCGATGTCGTGCGGGTTGGTGAAGGACGCGACGGCGAACCACGGCTGGGGCTCGGTCGAGGGCGGGTTGCCGAGCGGCGCCACATAGTCCTGCTCCCCGAGCGTCCGGTTGTAGGGCTGTCCCAGCGCCATCCGACGCAGGAACGTGCAGGCCAGGTCCGCGAAGCCCACGTCCCGGAAGGCACCCAGGTTGTTGACGGAGGAGCCATGCGGCTCGGGATACGACAGCTCCCAGTCGTCGAAGCCATAGCGCTTCAGCGAGTGCTCGGGCGGGTTGCTGACGTGCCACTTGCCGAAGTAGTGCGTGTGATAGCCGGCCTGCTGGAACCAGTGGCCGATGGTGGGAATCCCCTCGGGAGACAGCCAGGGGAAGGCGGAGGCATCCCCGCTCTTGAAGAGCCCGTCCGTCTGCGTGACGCCCGTGCGCGTGCCGTACTGGCCGGTGTAGATGGCGGCGCGGCTGGGGATGCAGGCCGAGGCGGCGATGGTGTGGTTGCGGAAGACGGCCGCGTTCTTCCTCAACGCGGCGAAGCCCGGGAAGAACTTCCGGAAGGGATTGTCCTCGCCGCCCTCGTCGATGAAGCCGAGGATGTCTTTGATGCCGGGGAGGAACCCCCCGTCCGGCCCGTAGGCGAACCGGGGGAACATGAGCTGATCCACCGTCAGCAGGAGGATGTTGGGGCGCGTGGACTGGGACATGGGGGCAGACCTCCGGAAGGGGGGCCTGCAAGCGATTGCATCCACCGTGCCGAGAGGGGTTGACGCAGCGTGAAGCGCGGGGGGACGGGGCTCGGGGGCGGGGTCCTGGCGTGATGTCGGGACGCATGCGCGTACGGCCTGGACGCGGATTCGGCCCGGAGGCAAGCACCAAGAGTGCCTTGACGCGGCCGCTCGCGCCCCCCATCCTGCCGCGCCCCATGCCTGTCCTCCGTGGTGCAGTCACCTTCTCGCGCTTCCGCGTTGAACACGCGAAGGAAGCGCCTTCCGACATCAAGCGCTGGCTGACCCGTGGTCTCAAGGCGCACGCGTTCGAGCCCATCGACCGCCGCTCCGAGGATGACCGCGCCGCGGGCTTCGTGGAGCTGGAGAACGCCGACGCTGTCGACTTCTCCGCCGGCCGCGTCTTCTATGGCGAGTACGCGCTCTTCTCCTTCCGCATCGACTCGCTCAAGGTGCCCGCGGCGGCGATGAAGGCGGAGCTGGCGAAGTGGTCCGCCAACTTCGAGCAGGAGAATGACCGGCCGGCCAGCCGAGGCGAGAAGACGCAGGCCAAGGCGCAGATCAAGCAGATGCTGCGCACGCGCGCCACGCCTCGCACCAACGTGCTGGACGTGAGCTGGAACCAGACGACGCAGCAGATGCAGATCTGGGCCGCGTCTCGCAAGGTGGTGGAGGAGATCATCATCGCGCTGGAGAACGCGCTGTCGCTGAAGTTCGTGGGCCTGACGCCCGCGGCCATCGCGCAGACGTCGGGACTCGACGAGGGGGCCCTGGGGCCCACCGCGGAGCTGATTGGCATGGACCTGCCGGCGACGGCGGAGGTGGCGCATGGGGAAGCGTGATCAGGCGCGGGCGGATGCCGCCTTCGCGCGAGGTGATGTCGGCGTCGACGGCGCCGCCACCGAGGAGACGAAGGACGTCGCCGAGGTCGAGAAGGGGCAAGCCCGCGAGCAGCTGCTCCGAGGCCGCGCCTACCTGGGTCGCGAGCTGCTGACGTGGCTCCTGTGGCGCTCGGAGACGGGCGACGCGCTGGTGGAGCACGAGGGCGCGGGCGTCAACGTGCTCTTCATGGGCCGCATCATCCTGCGCGGCGTCGCGGGCGACGTCACGGAGATGAGCGCGAAGGGCACCCTGGCGCCGTACTCGCTTCAGGTGAAGGAGGCCTTGGACAAGGGCCTCCTCGTCGCCCAGGCGCGCATCCGCTTCACCCACGGGGAGAAGGAGTACGAGGCCACGCTCGACTCCGAGTTCCTCGATGTCCGCGCCGCGAAGCTGCCCGCGCTGATGAGCGAGGAGGAGGATGACCAGCTCAACGAGCGGCTCTACCTCACCGAGCAGCTCTCGGCGATGGTGGACGCGCTCGTGAATGCCTTCCTCAAGGTGCGCGTGGGGAAGACCTGGAGCAAGCAGGTCGTCCCGGCGATGAAGGAGTGGATGAAGGGTGACGAGCAGGGCGCGGACGCGCTCTCCAAGGCGTCTCGCGCGCGGGGCAAGGAAGCCCGCGCCGCCCGCCACTGAGTCACCGCCGCATCCCTTCGTGGGCCCGCGAGGACGGCGGGCTCACGGAGCAGGTGGCGCGAGCGCGCGGAGGCCTTCCGCGACCGCGACGCCGATGTTGCCCATCAGGTCCTGCCGCGCGTTGACCACGTACAGGTGCGGCGTCAGCGCCCAGATCTCGCGCTGGATGCGGCGGGGCGCGGGGGCGGGCTGGGTGCTCAGCTCGGCTTGCAGCAGCGGCAGCACCTTGTCGGAGAGCCGCAGCGCGGTGTCCATGACGAAGATGCTCAGGTGTGGACGCAGCGCGCGCACCCGGCGGAAGAAGGCCCCCACCTCGTCGGGCGCCAGGTGCTTGGGCGGCGAGGACTTCATCTCCAGATAGAGGAGCCGACCCTCCGCGGTGGCGACGACGTCCAGGTCTCCTCCCACGTCGGGGGCATGGAACTTCACGCCCGCGGCCACGTCGAAGCCGAAGCGGACGCGCAGCTCGTGGGCGACGTACCACTCCAGCGTGCCGCCGAAGCTGGCGGCGGGGTGGCGCAGCCGGTAGCGCCCCTCGGGCTCGCGCACGGCCAGGTCCATGGCCACCAGGTCCTCGGCGAAGTCGGTGGCGCGCGCGGGCTCCAGGTAGCGCGTGGCCTCCATCGGCGTGAAGCTGCCCTGGCGCAGGATGGCGCCGCGCAGGAAGAGGCGGAAGGCGTAGTGGCCCAGCCGATCCACGAGCTGCTCCGCGCGAGGGCCTCGCACGTCGGCGGGGAAGGGCAGGTCCAGCGGGGCCACGGTGGCCTGGAAGCCTCGGCGCGCCAGCATGGCCAGGGGCTCGTTGCCCGGCGGCGTCAGCACGCGGGTCGTGGGGGCGGCGCTGGCTTCGTCCAGCTCCAGCTCACGCGCCGTGGGAAGCTCTTCCTCGTGGGGCGGCTGAACCGTCATGGCCCCACCCTAGTCGCTTCCGCGGGCGGGTGCGCTGCGCCGGTGCTCACTGCACGTAGACGGGGCAGTAGCGCAGGAACTCGGTGACGGGGGGCTGGCAGAGCTGGAGCAGTCGCGCGTCGTCGCCGAAGCTCTTGCTCTGGGCCTGGAGGAAACACGAGGCCGGGTCATCGTCGCTCGTGGCGAACTGGCAGAGCTGGAGGGCCTGGCCTTGGGTCAGCGAGCCCTCCTTCTGGACGCGGAGGAAGCACTCCGCGGGCGCGGTGGAGCGAGCGCCTCGGCACAGCTGGGTGGCGGTGTAGTCGTCCGACGCCTGGGTCGCGGCGGTGTAGCAGGAGACCTGTGGAGCGGTGGCCTCCTTGGCCTCATCCTCCTGCGCGAACGCACCGCCAGGGGCCAGGGGGCCGAGCAACAGGCTCAGTCCTCCCAGGCCCGCGAGGTGGCGAAACAACGGGCGTCTCGAGTTGTCTGGGGTCATCGCGGGCCTCGTGCCTGGAATCTAGGCAGGGCCCCGCGCGGGGTGCGTCAGCCGGAGGTGAGGCCGCTTCCTCGAACGGTCGGCCTCACGCTCCGCGCGGGCTACGACGGGTTTGAATCCTCGCTCGGGGCCGGGCGGCGCTGCGCGCGCAGCTTGTCCAGCGCGCGCTTCGCCACCATCAGTGCACCGGCTCCCAGGGCCGCCTGGACGAGGATGGGGCCGAAGCCACCGCGCCCCCCGAAGATGATCTGCTCGAGCGCGCGCAGCGACGCCAGGGCTCCGAAGGCGCCGAAGAAGATGAGTCGCAGGTACAGGAAGAAGGTCATTGCGGCGTCATGCTCGCACGCGCATCACCAGGGGTCGACGCCCTTCTTCTCCGACGGCGTCTGCGTGTACGAGGTCTTGTACACCGCGCCCGCCGCGTTGAGCGTCGCGCCGAGGAGCTCGATGCTTCCCTGGCGCAGCTCGCCCTTCAGGAGGTTCTTCGTGCCGTCCTTCAGGAAGGAGATGGACTCGAGCCCGTGCGCGGTGAACTCGCTGCGGTCGCCGGTCTCCACCTTCTTGACGTTGTCGATGACGCTCTTCTGGGAGTTCTTGGAGATGCCGTAGTTGAAGGCATCCAGCACCATGTTCACGCCCTGGACCTGCTGGGAGTAGTCGCTCTTCTTCCCCTGCGTGGTCGCGTCGATCTCCTTGCGCGCGGGGTTCGTGATGACGTGGTTGCTGATTCGCTTGATCATGGCGCCTTCTCTCCTGAGGGGGCGGGGCCCGGAGGCGACCCGCGCTGGGACACTCTGGAAAGATTGTCGGCGGATGTGCGCGAGAGTTTCCGCTGTCATTTTTCTCCCCACATCCGTGCCCGCACTCGGGGTCCTGTACAGTGAGGCCCTTCCTCGGCCGTGGAGAGGGCATGGCGGACGTGGCACCCAGCCTTGGGGCGGACTGGCGGGAGTGGCTGGCGGAGAACGTGGTGCGGGGCGTGGACGTGGAGCGCCTGGTCGACACGCTCGTGGCCGCGGGGCATTCCCCCGCCACGGCGTGCGCGGAGGTCTGCGCCACGCGAGAGCACCCCGCGGTGCGGGCGGGGCTTGGACACACGCGGCTGCACGAAGACACGCTGTCCCTGCTCGACACGCGCGTCTGGCTCCATCGCCAGGCCGGAGCCCATCGCCAGGTGGAGCGGCAGGCGGACTTGCCTGTCGCGGAGGTGATGACGCGCTACTACCTGGCCCACCGCCCGGTGCTGCTCGAGGGCTTCATGCGCGACTGGCCCTTGATGGAACGCTGGACACCGCAATCCCTCGCAACCTCGCGGGGGGAGGTCGCGGTGGAGGTGATGGCGGGGCGCGAGGCTCGCGCGGACCATGACCTGGAGCCGGACGCCTGCCGCACGGTGATGCGCCTGGCGGAGTTCATCCGCAGGCTGGAGGAGGGGGGACCCAGCAATGACCTCTACCTGACGGCGCGCAACTTCGCGCTGGAGCGGGAGGAGTTGCGGGGGCTGCTGGACGACGTGCGCTACCCTCCGGGGCTGCTCCGGAAGTCAGCGCGTCCAGGCGCGGTGAAGCTCTGGGTGGGCCCCGCGGGGACGCTGACGGGGCTGCATCACGACCTGGGCACGGTCCTCTTCGGACAAGTGTTCGGGCGCAAACGCTTTCGCCTCATTCCCTCGTTCCACACGCACCACGTCTATAGCCATCTCGAGGTGTGGAGTCAGGTCGACGCGGAGCGGCCGGACCTCACACGCTTCCCCGCGTATCGCGAGGCGGACGTGCTCGAGGTCATCGTGGAGCCGGGTGACATGCTGTTGATTCCAGCGGGGTGGTGGCACTGGGTGCATGCGCTGGACGTCAGCGTGTCCGTCACCTTCCAGGAGTTCGACGTCCCGGAGGGCAATACCTGGTGGAAGCTGGGATGACAGCTTCGCGCCGCGCGCTCACTTCTCGAGCGGAGGCGTGGTGGGCGGCTCGGTGGGAGGGGTGCGCTCCCGAGGAGGCGCGATGTGACCTCCGGGATTGGGGACGATGCGCGGCGCCTGACGCGTGGCGGGATTGGGCGGCTGAAGCGGAGCGTTCTTCGGATCAGGAGCCTTGGGCGTCGTCATGCGTTCCCCTGTGTGACGTGTGGGTTTGCACCGGTGGTATATCGCACCCAGTGAATCATGATTCCTGACGAGCGCGAGAGCCTTCCGCCCCAGGTGCTTTCCTGGCTCGCGGAAAACTTGACCTCGGGGGTGGCGCCGTCCCGGCTCGCCCTGGAACTGGTCTCATGGGGCTTGTCCCAGACACAGGCGGACCGGGCCGTGGCGGCGGTGGCCGAGCACCCCGCGGTGCGTCACGGCCTCCAGTCCTCCCACCGGCGTCAGGAATTGGAGTCCCTGCTGGCGGCCCGCGCCCTGCTGCATGCCCAACACCATCCCGGGTCTGCCCCCCTCGACGTCGAGCGCCGGCGCGGCCTGCGCCCGGAGGTGTTCTTCGAGCACTACTTCGCGCGCAACCAGCCTGTCATCGTCGAGGGTCTGCTGGAGGACTGGCCCGCGCTGAAGCGCTGGACACCGGAGTGGCTGGCGCAGCGCTTCGGCGACGAGGAGGTGGAGGTCATGGCGGGCCGAGGCGCCGAGCCAGACCCGGACTTCCATGCGGAGCGGCTGCGGAGGACGCAGTCCATGCGCGCGCTGGTGGCGCAGGTGCGTGGGACGCCCGCGTCGGATGATGTCTATCTCGTGGCGCGCAACAGCCTGCTGTTGAAGCCAGCCTTTCGCTCCCTGCTCGAGGACCTGCGTCCTCCGTCTGGCTTCATCCATCCGGACCTGAGTGCGCCCGACAGCGTCCACCTGTGGTTCGGCCCCGCGGGGACGCTGTCCAACCTGCACCATGACCACCTCAACATCCTCTTCTGCCAGGTGCTGGGGCGGAAGCGCTTCTGGCTCCTGCCTCCCTGTGAGACCCCGCGCCTCTACAACGACCGGGGCCTCTACAGCGCGGTGGACATCCGCGCGCCGGACCCTCGCCGCTTCCCGGACTTCGCGCGGGCCTCGCTGCACTCGTGTGTGGTGGGGCCCGGGGACGCGCTCTTGATTCCCGTGGGCTGGTGGCACGCGGTGCAGGCGCTGGACGTGAGCCTGTCCGTGACGTTCGTCTGCTTCGACAGGCCGGAGCGCAACGTGGAGTGGCGTGACTATTGGATTGGCCCCCGGCCGGAGAAGGTCCAGCGATGAGGGAGTCGGCGATGCATGACGCGAGCACGAGGCACCCGCTGGCGCCGGAGTGGCGGCGCTGGGTGGTGGAGAACCTCCTGCGCGGCGCGGAGGCGGAGGACCTGGTGTCCGTGCTGGCGCGGGCGGGCGTCGACGAAGCGCTCGCGCGCTCCGCCATCCATGCGGAGATGGAGGACCCCTGCTTCCAGGGCGCCGCGCGGGCCGTCGCGATGCAGCGGAAGCTGGAGGGCCTGCTCGACCTCTATGGCGACCTCCACCGCCAATCGCAAAGCCATCCACACATCACCCGGCACGAAGCCCTCACGCCGCGCGACTTCTTCGAGCACCACTATTTCCAGAACCTGCCCGTGGTCTGCCGCGCGACGGTGGTGGAGGACGCCGTGCTCCAGACGGCGCTGGAGCGTCTGGGGACGGCGACGCGTGCCGCGTGGGATGAGCGCCTTCCGCTGGCACCTCCGCGGGGAATCGTGGCGTGGCCTTCCCCCGTGGGGCTGTGGCGTGACGCGGCGGGGACGGAGCTTCCCCTGACGCCCTCGCGGCGCAACACGCTGGTGTGTCAGGTGCGAGGCCGCGCGCTCTTCGTGCTCGTGCCCGCGTATGCCTTGCATCGCGTGCGGGACGCGGCGGCGGTTCCCGAGGGTGTCTTGCATTGGGACGTGGAGCTGTCGCCCGGTGAGCTGTTGTTGCTGCCCGTGGGCTGGTGGTTCGCGTTCCGCTCGCCGGAGGGAGGAGTCGCCGTCACCTTCGACGCCTTCGCCGCGCCCGAACCCAATGTGATGTGGACCCCCCGGCCGGAGTCCCGAGAGCCTACGCCTCCCCCTCGTCCTCGAGCCGCTGGAGGAGCTGCCGCGCCAGCCCTCGCAGGGCGGGAGAGCCCGGCTCGCGATTGAGCCGCTCCAGGGAGTCCCGGATGGTGTCGAGTCGTCCGGCCTGCTCGAGAATCTTCAACGCTCGGAACTGCACCAGCTCCTCGGGAGGCATGGAGTGAGGGATGGGGGGCTGGCCGCGCAACGGGATGCGGCCTCGTTGCGACAGCAGGTCCACGAGCACGCCCACGTCTTCATCCCCCAAGGGACACACCGCTCGATTCCTCGCCGCGTCCGACATCTGCTCCAGTGCCTCCATCAGCTCCCCCCAGGCAAAGCCGTGTGGTGGCGCTTTTCGCTCCGCCACCATCCGCCTGAGTTGCTCGCGTGTCGTCGGCATGACAACTCCTAGCGTGTCCACATGATGTCTATCTCTGGGACCTGCTCCGTCCCGACGGTGATGCCGAGCTCATTGCGCTCCAGGTCCACCTCCCAGAGCCGTCCGTTCGCGCGCAGCGTCCCCATCAGCCGGGGCAGCGTCGGGTGCAGGTAGCGACGCCGGAAGGACGACTCCTGGCTCAGTCTGACGGGCCGTCCGTCGGCAGGGGGCAGGGGCATGTCCAGCTCCACCGCTTCTGTCAGGAAGCAGGCGTCGTAGAGATAGAGCCGGCCGGAGTCCTCCAGGAAGTTGAGGCAGTGCCCGTCATCCCAACCAGACATGAAAGCATACCGGGACTCGACGCGGCCGAGCAGCTCCACTGGCTCGTCCGGCGCGAAGGGGTAGCGCAGGCTGTCCTGGAAGCGTCCGTTGAGCCGCGTCAGCCGGCTGGGCTCGACCTGGTTGAGGCCTGGCGCGACGGCGACCAGCGCCTCCCAGCGCACCTCGTCCGTCCGCGGATTCTCGTGGGGCAGCAGGTGCAGGGTGCGGCCCTCCAGCGTCACACCCTGGCAGTTGGCGAGCTGCTGGAAGAGCTGGTACCAGCCGCCACACATGCCGCCGCCCACCGCGAGCATGTGGCGCACCGTCCACGCGGGCACCCCGTAGCGCAGCCCCGTCTCCGGAAGTCCCCGCAGCAGCGCGTCGCAGATGTCCTTGCGCGACTCCAGCCCCGCGCACCAGCGCGAGGACCAGCGCAGGAGCGGCGTGTACGCGCCGCGCGGAGGCGCGCCTGTCTCGCCCTGCCGCATGGGCGCGCCCGTGGTGAACAGCTCATGGTGGCTGTTGCCCAGGAAGAGCTTGCGCGGCGTGCCGTCCGCGTCCGTCCACTCCGCGAACCACTGGAGCTCCAGCGCGTGCACGCCGATGTGATTGGGCAGGGGGCGGTTGAAGTGCACGGGCTCCGCCAGCGTGTTCCACCCCGCCGTGCGCTCCAGGCTCACCGGATGGGGTCCGAGCCACCGCACGGAGGTGTTCACCGCGGCGGCGGGGCACAGCGAGGGGCCAAAGGCACTCAGCTCGAACGACGGGGGGACGAAGTGATTGGCCAGCAATGACACGCGGACGGAGGGACGGCTTCCTCGCACGTAGGCCACGGGCTCGGAGCGTGCGCCGCGAATCCACTCCGGCTGCTCACCCAGGCGCGCGTCCGTCACGGGATTCCACAAGGGAATCGTGCGGCTCTCCGTGTCTCCCCGGTCGAAGTGCAGGCTGTAGATGGCCAGCGGTTCCGCGTAGTGCATGTCCACCTCCCCCTCATCCGTGCCGGTGGGGCACGGACACGGCATCACGGCATCCGGCGGCGCCCCCAAGGGCCACCGGTGAACCTACTCATACAACAACACGCGAGTCACCCACGGTGCGCTTTTCACCTCGCGCAACCAACGCAGGCGCTCCGCGCGCAGGGCCACCGCGGGTGCCGCCCCCCCGTGGATGCGCTCGCGCACCCCCTGGAAGAAGCGGCCCGCTGAGTCGGGAATGTCCACCGTCGCCGCGAACACCGCGCGCGCGCCCGCGCCCACGAAGGCCTGGGGCAGGGAGGAGGTCTGATGCAGGAGCGGAGGCAGCCGCGCCGCGCTGCACGCGCCCAGGAGCACCACCGGCGCGCCCTCCAGGCGGATCTGCTTGAGCGCCTCGGACGTGAGCGCGTAGCGCCCGTCGTACTCCGGGGCCAGCGCAATCACAGGCGCCTCGGACAGGCTCCGGTCCACCACGCCGTGCGCGTGGAACTCGATGTCGGTGGCCCGGCCCATCGCCTCCAGCACACGTGACGGAGTCGCCTGCGCACCGGAGAGCTCCATCGACGCGCCGATGGGCGCGGGCGTGGTGTCCCACGAGGACAGCCGTGCCAGGCCCAGGCCCGCGGGCGTCTCCACGTTGGCGATCATCAGATGCAGGGGCGAGGGCTGCTTCTTCTGGGGTGAGGCGGCGGTCGACGCCACGCGGTAGCTCCACGCCATCTCGGGCGGCAGCAGTCCGGAGCGGCTGTCCAGCGGCGGCGCGGCGAGCACTTCGACCTGGGGACACGCGCGCAGCGCGGCCACCACCTTCTCGGGCACCAGGCCCGTGAGGTCCTCGCCCAAGGGCTCCTTGCGCGTGTCGTCGTAGTGGCCCAGCACCTGCCCGCGAGGCCCCAGCGCCACCACCACGGTGCGCTCGGTCTCCATGGCCGCCACGAGCGCGCACTGCGTCGGAGGCTTGACGCCCAATTGGCGGGCCACGACGCCGGGGACCTCGGTGAATGCATCCACCTCGCCGGCCGTGACGGCCAGCGTTTGATAGGCCACCGCCGAGGCATCCCTCACGTCCGAGTCCAGGGCCAACAGCGGCTCGGCGTCTCGGATGACGGCGTTGAGGAGCTTGTTGCCCGTGGCCCGGTTCTTCAGCAGCTCGAGCCGCGCCTCGACCAGCCGCGCCAGCAATTGACGGCCGGGGGTCTCGCGCGTGGCGCGGACGCGCTCCAGCTCCGCGCGAACCTGCGCTTCATCCTCGGGCTTGCGGTCCAACCGCATGAGGTCGGCGAGAATCCACGCGCCGATGAACCGGGCTGACAGGTCTGGGCTTGCAGCAAGGCGCTGCGGGCGTCGCGAGGACGCAGGCTGCATCAGCTCCAGCGCCGCGAGGTTGCGATAGGTGTAGTTCTTCACCTCGCAGGTGTCGGGTGCGCGGGCCAGGTACTCGGCGAGGTACGCGCGAGCGGAGGCGATGCGGAACTGGAAGCGCGCGGCCTGGGCCAGGGCGCGCAGGGCCGCGGACTCCAGGTCCCACTCGCCCATCGACTGCGCCTCGCGCCAGCTCGCGCGAGCCGTCTCCTCGGCCTCCGACAAGCGATTGGCGGCCGTCGCGCGGTGGCTCATCTTGCGCAGCAACTCCGCGCAGCGCGGACGCAGGTTCTTCTCCCGGCACGCCGTCAGCGCGGCCTTGAGGCGCTGCCCCGCCTGCCAGGACTCGCCCGCCAGGTCTTCCTGTCGCGCCAGCTCGTCCTGGACGAGGAGCGAAATCCACGAGTCCTTCCACGCGCCCGCCACGCGCTCGAGCTCTCCCTGAGGCCCCTTCGCGTTGGGCGTCAGCAGGCGCGCGCCCAGGAGCAGGTCATACTCACCCGAGCCCCGCAGGCGTGTGAGGAAGTCCTCCGACGCGGGCTGACGCTCTCGGACCAGGCGCGCGTATTCGACGGCCAGCGGCGCGCGCCGGTTGAAGTCTCGCGTGGCGATGGTCCGGGTGTGGGCCTCCAGCGCCGTGTCGCCGTGGATGCGGTCCAGCGTCTTCGCCAGCGGGAGCAGCTCCGTCAGCCGGGCGGAGGTGGGCGCGGTGCGGACGGCGTCGTAGTAGAGGCCGCGCGCGATGCCCGGGTGTTGCCGGGCCTCCTCCAGGGGGATGGGGAGGTGTGGATCCTGAGCCAGGCGGGTGAACGCGGACTGGGTGCGCTTCCAGGACGCGGCCCGCTGCGCCACGGACGCGCGGAGGGCGGCGGCGTTCTCCCGAGCCTCCGTGCTCCAGCCCGGCTCCCCCAGGCGGGCCACCTCGTCGAAGACAGAGGCCGCGAGCAATTGAAGGCCCATGGCCCGCAGCACGAGCGCGCGGTTCCACAGGGCCTGGGGATGGCGTGGGGTTGTCTCCAGCAGGGTGTCGAGCTGGGCCAATGCCTCGTCATGCCGCTTGAGCAGGAAGATGGCGACGGCCTGGTCGTTGTCGCGGTTCACCGAGGCGGGCGCCTGCGACAGATGCGCGAGCGCCTGTTGCGGGTCGCCATGGAGCAGGTAGGAGGCCGCGATTCCAGGTCGGTCCCCAGCCTCCTCCAGCCGCGCGAGCTCGCGCAGGGGGACGGCGATGGACGGGCGCTCCTCTCGGGGCAGCGAATAGGGGCGGTAGACATCCGCGGTCGCGACGCTGAGGCGGGCCTCCAGCGGACGGGTGCGGGTGTCGGTGAGCCACAGCACCTCGGCGTGGCGGTTGGCCAAGGGACCCGAGCGCGCGATGAGGATCGCCGGGAACACCAGCAAGGGAATGAGATGCCAGGCACGCAGACGCGGCACGCGTCGCCCGCGTTTGGACTGCCCTGGTGCATCCAGCTCGCCTGCCATCCGCTGGACCCTCCCCGTCACTCCGCGTCCCATGGCGCGGAGTCATCGCTAAGACTCCCGGTCTTATGCCAAGAACGCGGACCGGGACAAATCGTGAGAAATAAACGCACCTTCGGGCGAAATGACGAACTGAGTCATGCCGACCCACGACAAACGCCCGAGGGGTAGGGTGTGGATATGTTCATTGTCATCCTAGGCGGCGGAGTGTCGGGCCTGACGTGTGGGATCCGCTTGTTGGAGGCGGGACACTCGGTGGAGGTCTGGGCCCGGGAGTTGTCGCCGCACACGACATCGGATGTCGCCGCGGCTGTCTGGTATCCCTACCGGGCGTGGCCGCAGGAGCGCGTCAATGTCTGGGCGAAGCGGACCTACGAGGTGCTGGAGTCACTCTCCCGCGAGCGTCCCGAGGCGGGCATCCTGATGATTCCTGGCGTGGAAGTGTTTCGCCGCCACGTCGAGGACCCCTGGTGGCGCGACAGCGTCCCGGACTTCCGCAGGGCCCGTCCCGAGGAACTCCCGCCTGGATTGTTGGAGGGTTACTACTTCTCCGCGCCGGTCATCGAGATGCCGCGCTACCTGCCATTCCTGGCGGCGCGCGTGCGGGAGCTGGGAGGGCGCATCATCCAGCGCGAGGTGCGCTCGCTGGAGGAGGCGTGGGCGCGAGCGCCGGTGGTGGTGAACTGCACGGGCCTGGGGGCGCGCGAGGTGGTGGGAGACGAGACGCTCTTCCCGATTCGCGGTGAGGTGTTGCGTGTGACACCCCCACCCACGCATCGCTTCATCTTCGATGACGAGTGCGAGCAGGGGATTGCCTATGTGATTCCGCGCTCGGGGGACTGCATCCTGGGAGGCACGGTGGAGGAGGGCAACGCGTCCCTGGCGCCGGACCCGGAGGTGGCTCGGGGCATCCTGGAGCGCAATGCGCCGTTGTTGCCACCGGGTGCGGTGTTTCACGTCGTGGAGCACAAGGTGGGACTGCGGCCCGGGCGGCCCTCCGTGCGGGTGGAGGCGGAGGAGTCCGGGGCGCGCGTGGTGGTGCACGACTACGGGCACGGAGGGGCGGGCGTCACGCTCTCCTGGGGCTGCGCGGAGGAGGTCGTGACGCTGGTGGCGGCGCACGCGCGCTGAGGCGTCAGGCGCGAGCGCGGAGCACGGTGCCGAAGCCTCGTTCACGTCCGAGGGCGGGGGAGACGGCGCCGAGGCTCACGGCTTCGCGGCCGGAGATGAGGACGGACTTCACGGCGGCGTCGTTGCGGCGCACCAGGCGGATGAAGCCGCCGAAGTTCTCCATGGGGGCCTCCGCGATTTCATCGAGGCTCGAGTCGAGGCCCTCGGGGTTGATGACGACCAGGTCGGCGCGGCGGCCCTCGGCGAGGACTCCGGCGTCGAGGCCGAACCATTCGCCGATTTCACCGGTGAGGCGGTGGACGGCGCGTTCGATGGGCATGAAGGGCTCGCCGCGCTTCTCGGCTTCGCGGACGAGGCGCAGGAGTCGGAGGGGGAAGTTGTAGTGGGCCATGTTGCGCAGGTGGGCGCCCGCGTCGGAGAAGCCCACGAGGATGTCTGGGTGGCGGCAGATGAACTCCAGCTCCTCGCGTCGGTCATTGGCCATGACGGTGTACCAGCGCAGCGCGTCTCCATGCGTGGCGACGAGGTCGAGGAAGACATCCACGGCATCGCGTGATTGGTCCTGGGCGACCTGGGCGAAGGACTTGCCGACCAGGGTGGGGTCGGGGCACTGGAGGATGCGGGACTGGTTGAAGTCGCGGTGGAAGGCGCGAGGGAGGAAGCGGTTGGTCCATTCGGCGCGGAAGCGGGAGCGGTAGGCGGGGTCGTTGAGGAGACCGGTGCGGGAGGCTGCGTCCTGGAGGTGGAGGGCGGCGGCGCCGGCGCCGAACTCCTCGAAGACGACGAGGTCGATGCCATCGGCCCACAGGTCGAAGACTTCAGGCAGGGCCTGCCAGCGGAAGTTGGCGCCGAGGAGTCGGTTGGCGACGCGGGACAGGACACCGATGAGGCGATGGATGCCTCGGCTGGCGCGAGGGTCCATCATGGAGATGACGGTGGTCTTCAGCGTCGGGCGCCACAGGCCCATGCTCTCGAGGAGGAAGAGGACGACGTTGACCTTGGTGCTGATGTTGGGGACGCCCTGGAAGACGCGGCCTTTCTCGCGAAGGAGGCGGGTGAGGCGGCGGTATTCGCTCCAGCGGGCGTAGGTGGAGGGCAGGGGGCGGCTGCGGATGTCGCGGGTGCCGCCCATCTTGTCCCACTTGAGGGTCATGATGGAGAGGCCCAGGTAGCCCAGGTCGAGGCCCTCGCGGACGAGGGACTCCATGCGGCGCAATTCGTCTTCGCTGGGGCGGACGCCGGAGTCGAGGCTGCGGTGGAGGCCCATGGTGTGGGCGCGCAGCGCGGAGTGGCCGAGGAAGGAGGCGACGTTGGGGCCCAGGGGGAGGGCTTGGAGGTGCTCCAGGTAGCTGGGGAGCGAGTCCCACGTCTTGCGCTCTTCGAGGAGGGCGCGGACGGTGGCGTAGGGGATGGCCTCGACGCGACAGAACATGTCCGCGAGGTCCTCTGGGGTACCGAGGGCGAGGCTGAGTGAGCAGCTCCCGAGGACGACGGAGGTGACCCCGTGGCGGACGGACTCGGAGAGGGAGGGAGCCAGCTCGACTTCGGCGTCGTAGTGGGTGTGGAAGTCGATGAAGCCCGGAGTCACCCAGTGGCCCGTGGCGTCGATGACGCGAGTCCCCGGTGCATGGGGGATGGGGGCAGGGGAGAGGGTGGTGACGGTGCCGCCCTGGATGCCGACGTTGAGCTTCCGCGGGGGATTGCCCAGACCATCGAACACGAGGCCGTTCTCGACGATGAGGTCCATGTCTCCGAGCTTAGCCCGGAGATGGGTTCAGTGTACGGATGTCTGTTCGGGGGGGCGTGCGAACGAGGCACAATGCCTGTCACTCGCGGCACGGGGGGAGTTCATGGTGGAGCGATTGAACCCGCTGATTGGGAAACGAATCCTGGCCCTGCTGCTGGTCCTTCCTGGCTGTTCCCTGTTTCAGCGACCACCTCGCCCTGTTCATGCGCCTCCCGAAGAATCGGCGAAGGTGGAGATTCCGCTCGCGATGTCAGCGGAGGGACGCCAGGTCATCAGAGGCGCAATGGTTCGAGCGATTCAGCTCGCCATGGATGATTTCCTGCCGTGGGATCACAAGCTGCCAGGAGACGCGACGCCGCTTCAGCAGTGCCTTTCTCGGCGAGACGCCTACGACGTCGCGGCGGTCCCTGGACCCAAGGGCGTGATGTTCGTCACCCTCATTCCCAACCCCGACGTCTGCGACGTTGGTGGCCCACCCATCCTGGACGTGGGGGCAACCTACGCAATCGATGTCGTTGGCTGGCGCATCCTCTCCGTGCAGCAGTAGCGGCTCACCGCGCCTCACCCGAATCTGGGGCGAGGACGGGCCACGGTCTCAGCGGATATGTGGCCTCGCTCCAGGATGAGGCGTGGAATCCGGCTCATCGCGCTCACGGCCAGGCTCTCCAACTCGAGGGTTTTCTCCACGGCGAATCCCAGATGTTTGTACATCGGCACATTGCGCGGGTCCGCGGTCGTGAGGAACAGCGAATGTTCCGGCAGGTCCGCCTCGATGCGGCTCAAGAGCACCCGCGTGAGTCCCTGTCCCCGCGCCCCCTCCGCGACGCCAATGAACTCCAGCGTCCACATTCCCGCGGGCTTCAAGGGCTCCGTCAGCTCGAGATAGCGGAGCGTCCGTCGGACGCACTGCCATCCACAGGCACTCCCCACCGCCGCCATCCAGCGGAGCTGCTGGAAGAGCCGAGGCGGCGGCGCCGCCGGACTGACGATGGCCACCGCAAGCACCTCATCACCTCGTGTCACCGCATATCGACGGGCACCCGGCCGAGAGTCATTCAGCGTCAGCGTCGCCGTGAACCAACGCCGCGAGATGTCCCGGTTCGCACCACAAACCCAGCGCATCCCAGGCTCATTCGCGAACGCCTGTGCCAGCACGTTCGCACACTCGGCCAGGGGCACGTCCTCCCGAATCTCAAACATGAGGCGCACCCCGTCGATACAGCGGAGCCTCCGGAACCAGGTGCCCCACGAGCAGCTTCAAGAAGAACAGCGGCGGAATCCAAGCCAGCGACGGCGGAAGAGGGAACAGGGCCAGATTCACGACCAGCGCCACCATGAACGCCGCCATCGCCACCGGCCGCTTGCCCTCCGCCGGGATGCGCTCGACGAGCACCGCGCCACAGAGCAGCAGCCCCGCGTTGACCAGACTCCAACGCCAGTCTTGCCCCAACACCAGGAACCCCACCCCCAGCAGATGCAGCAGATGCGAAGCGACAAACGCAAGCCGCGCGCGAGGATTCGCCTCGCGGTGATACCAGCGCTTGGCGGCATTCGTGGCGTTCGTCAGCACCCCCCCCACGAGATCCAACCCGATCACCACCACCACCGCCGTCTGCAACCACGACCACGCCTCGCGCTCCGGAGCGCGCCAGATGAGCAGCCCCAGGAGACACGCCGTCACCACGCCGCCCCACGCCTCCACGGCGAACTCCACCCGGCTCTTCCCCGGGCCCATGAAGCGCTCGAGGCCCCCCGCCCAGCCGGACGGAGTCGTCGGAATCACCCAGTCGACGTGCAAATCCTCTCTCATGTCGTTCCTCCCTGCCTGGCGCCCTTGCGCGGTGACCACAGCCCTTCCAGCAAGCTCCATGTCAGCGACGTGTCGACAGCCGCCCCCGCGTGCATCCCTTGCAAGGCCCACGCATCCGCGGCCTGGAAGAACGCCCGAGTCACCCCCAGCAGCAGCGAGCGGTCCACGTCATTCCGGATGACCCCGAGCCGGAGCCCGTCATCCACCACGGCCTCGAACCACGCCAACCCCACCTCATCGGGCGCACCACCCGGCGCCGCCCCCAGGAGCGCGAGGTCCTCGGGGTTCTTCGCCAGATGGTCCACGAGCCGGGCACTGCTCAGCCGCAATCGCTCCCAGAACACTCGGGCCGACGGCGCGGCCTCCCACGTCCCCAGGACCCCCAGGACCCGCGCCTTCACCTCCGAGAGCACCGTCCTCGCGAGGTCCTCCTTGCCATCGAAGTACTGATACGCCGCCGTCTTCGAGATGCCAGCGTCCGAGATGATCTGGTTGTACGACGCACCCTCGATGCCATCCCGGGCGAAGTGGGCGCGCGCAATCGCGAGGATTTCCCGCTGCCGCTCTTTCGGCAGTCGGAGGAAGCGAGGAAGAGGCATGGTGTACCAGTGGTACACCCTATCGGTACGCACCGCAAGTGCCCCTGTCTTCACTCGAGCCCGTGACGCAGGGGACGAGGCCCCGGGCGCTCGCCCGCGTGTCGGCTCTCTCGTCCTGTCGTGCCTACCCTTTCGGCGGACCTGGTCATGGGAGGTGAGAGGTGTCGCGAACGCACTGGACCTGGCTGACGGTGGCGGGCCTTGGGATGGCGCTGGGTGCCTTCCCCGGGTGCGAGGATGAGCAGTCGCGCGAGGCGGGCCGCCAGGTGGGGAAGGCGGCGAAGGATGTGCGCGAAGGGGCGCGAGAGGCCGCCGAGGACGTGAAGTCCGCGAGCGAGCAGGCGGCCGAGGGCTTCAAGGAAGGGATGGGAGGCTCCGGCTCGCCGCCCGACGCGGGGACACCGGACGCCTCGGGTCACCGGTAACGTTGGCTGGACGACCGCTGCGTCTCGATGTCGGCATCTTCTCGCTGATGGTGCCGAGGCCGGTGTGGCACGTTGCCGCGGGCGGGGCGTCAGGGTGACGCCTCGCGGCCATGAAGCGGCTGCTGGGGGCCTCATGAGCGAGCTGGAATTGGAGAAGGTCTATCGCCGGGGCGAGGTGTCCCCGGGTGTGCGGCGCGTCCAGGAATGGCTGACGCTGAATGGCTTTGCCGTCGCCGTCGATGGGGACTTCGGCCCCGCGACGGAAGCGGCGCTCAAGCGCTTCCAGGCGAAGACGGGGCTGCCCGTCACGGGCGTCGCCGACGCGGCCACCTTCGCGCGGCTGTCCGCCTCACTGCGGTCCGCGCTCGGGCAGCTCGCCCCCGAGGGCCGCTCCCTGGGCGAGCTGACCGTGGCGTACGCCGCGCAGCACCTGCGCCACCTTCCGCGCGAGGTGGGAGGGCGTAATCGAGGCCCGTGGGTGCGGCTGTATCTGGACGGACATGAAGGCGAGTCCTGGTGCTGGTCCGCCGGCTTCGCGACCTATTGCTTGCATCAGGCCGCGAGGACGCTGGGCGTGGAGATGCCCGTGGAGCGGACCTTCTCGAGCGACCTGCTGGCCGCGCAGAGCCGCGTGCGCGAGCGTTTCCTGTCCACGCTGAGCGCGCCCCCGGACCGCATCCTCATCCGGCCCGGAAGCCTCTTCCTGCGGCGCAGGACTCGAGGCGACTGGGTCCAGGCGGGCATCGTCACCGAGGTGGATGAGGAGACCTTCCAGACCATCGAGGCCAACACGAACGACGAGGGGACCCACGAGGGCCACGAAGTCTGCGCCCGGACGCGGGGCTTCAAGAGCGTGGACTTCGTTCTCGTGTGAGGGATGCCGAGGACACGGCGCGCGGAGTGTAGTGCGCCACCACGGGCTGGTGGTCCGAGGACTCGGTGCTCCGGTCGACCTCGAAGAGGATGGGCTCCAGCTCGGGGCTCGCGTAGAGGTTGTCGAAGCGCTTGCCCGTGGCGGGAACGACGCCGGACTCGTCTGGAAGAGACGAGAGCGTGGCGCTGTCGGCGATGTCCTGCAATCGCAGCCAGTGCTCGCTGCCGCGCGCCACCTTGCCGGAGCGCAGCTCGGTGAGCGCCTGCTTGGGGGTCATCACCGCGCCGCCTGGCAGGCGCACCCGCGTGGCCGCCGCGTGGGCGATGGTCTCCGGCAGGCCTTGCTCCATCACATGGAGCTCATGTCGCAGCCGAGGGTCCGCGATGTTCCCCACGCCGTGGTCGCCGACGCTGGCGTGAGGCTCGCCGTAGCGCACGGCGTACTCTTCCACCGTGTCCGTGTCGTCGTAGGACTTGAGGTGGGCCATCAGCCAGGAGCCGCCGCGCTTGATGGCGGTGTTCGCGTTGAAGTCGCCGAGCGCGATGGCGTGGGGGACCTTCCGGTGGCGCAGCAGCGTGTTGAGTTGCCGCAGGTTGTGCGCGTTGATGCCCGAGTCCCCCAGCGCGTGGTGCACGTTGTAGAGGGCGACAGGAAGGCCCGAGACCTCCAGATGGACGCGGAGCGAGCCCCGGTCCTCGACGAGCTCGAACGGGTCTCCGCCCCGCCGCTGGATGGCCGAGGCGCGCTCGGCGTCGGAGAGGACATACGTGTGGTGGGTGGCCTCCAGCAGGGGATGGCGCGAGAGGAACGCCTTGCCATTGATGAGCCGCGCCCCCGGACCCCCGTCGTGTCCGAAGTAGGCGAGGTGAAAGCCATACCGCGATGACAGCAGCACGGAGATGGGGACGTTGGCCTCCTGGAGCCCGATGACGTCTGGCATCCGTCCCTCGGCCTCCAGCGCATCGAAGTACGCGAGCAGGGCCTCCCGTCGCTGCCCCCCGAGCAGGATGTTGAACGTCATGACGGTGAGGCCGGGGCCCCGCGGAGGTCGGACGTCGGGATTGCGGACGACCAGCGTCCGGCCGTCCCCCAGCTTCCTCTCCGTCGACGGCAACGTGAAGGCGTCGAGGCTCGGCAGGACGAGCGTCGGGTCCTCGCGAGGATGCGGCTCATCGGAAGGCGTGGCCATGCGGCCGAGCAGCGGGCCCACGCCCGGCAGGTGCTCCAGGACCTCGGGCACCTTCATACGGCCTCCCAGCGGGAGTGCCTCGAGCGGGGGGCGCACAGCGATGAATCGAGCGGGCGAGCGGCGGTATCCACCGAACCTCCTGAGTGCCCTCAAGTTCGGTGCGCACCCGCGGACCCGCCAGGGGAGAGCCCCCGGCGAGACAGGGGCCGGCCCTCCTCGGCAGGAGGGCAGCCGGGCTCCGCGGTCGACTACTGACGTCGCTCCAGGTGGAGCGGCGCGCGGAACGGAACGACAGGCGGCGTCAGCTGCTGCGTGGCTGGCAGCAGGAAGCCGTTGCTTTGGGACTCGCTGCCCCCGGGGTTGGTCTGACAGGTGCCATCCGGAAAGAGCACGGAGCGATAGACGAAGGCGACGGTGGGCGCGGCATCCGGGCGCACGACGAAGCCACCCCTTGGATGTTTCAAGACCCGGCGCGGCAGGTAGAACGACGTGGCGTAACCCTGTCCCGCGCAGTCGACGTCTGTGAAATACAGGGAGATGGAGCTCCCGGAGGTCTTGAGGGTGTCTGCGTCGAAGAGCCAGAGGCGCCCGGCGTCGTCGGGCCAGATGCCGAGGTAGACATCGGCGTCGACCTCCCGCCCGTCCGCGTCCACGTAGAAGTAGTTCGATGAGCCGGGCTCACCCTGCGGGCCCTGGACGCCGGTGGCGCCCGGGAGCCCTTGGACACCCGGTGCGCCCTGGGGGCCTGGGGCTCCCACGTCACCCCTGGGGCCCGCAGGGCCTTGAGGCCCCGCAAGACCGTGCGGGCCAGCCGGGCCCCGCGGACCGTCGGACCCCTGGGGGCCCTGGGGTCCTATCTCCCCTTGCTCACCGGTTTTGGTGCAGGCGGATACCACCACGACAAGAAGTGTCAGGAATAGCGCTTTGGGCATACAGGTAATGATACCGATAATCCGGGCTTCAGATACGGATTGAGAGCGCTCCCTGTTCAATGTCAGTGATTCCACCCCGCAGGAAGTGCGTCTCTGTTACACGCGACACGTCCCGAGCGTTCGTGGGTTGAACTCAATCACTGTCTTTTCAACACATGCCGCCGAAGCCACGGAGCCGTCCGGGCCCGTGGGCGGAAGCGGGCCCGGCCTCGGGCACGAGGGGAAGGCTGGAAGACCCGAAGGCGTCGGCGTCACCGCACCAAAAGTGGTACACTGAACACAATGACGGTGCGCCTTCTCGGGGTCGTTCTTCTTGGAGTCTCAGCCTGCGCGACCACCTCCCAGGCGGACGCGTACACCGGTCCAGGGTCCTGCGAGCAGGGCGCGGAGCTGCCGTGCGCGGAGTGGGGCGCGAAGCTGCTGCGCGAAGGCGACCGGCCCCGCGCCATCGAGGCCTTCGGCAAGTCCTGTGAGACGGGGAACCTGTCGAGCTGCATGACGGAGGGACAGCTGCGCAAGGAGGCCGGCGACTACTCCGGCGCGGTGAAGCCCCTGCTCAAGGTGTACGAGACGGACGACGCGCGGGCCGCCGAGGCCCTCGCCGAAGTCTACGACGCGCGCGGAGGCGTCGGGGACCGTGAGGCCGCCAAGGACCTCCGGCATGCGGCGCCCGCGCTCAACAAGCCGGCCACGGAAGTGATGTACGCATTCCGAGCCACGACCGAGCACGGGGCCCGAGGCGAGCTGTCCTTCAACCTCCAACCCATGGCGTTCCTCGACCGGAGGCTCGGCTTTGGCGCCAACGTCGTCCTGGGCGGAGGGCGCTCGGCGGAGTTCAACGGCACCTTCGCCTATCAGCACTACGTCTCGGACTGGCTCGTCCCCTACGGCAAGATGATGCTCGGGACGATGCAGCGGGGGGACTACCACGCCATGAACATGGGCGGGGAGGTTGGAGGGAAGCTCTGCCTGGAGGACATCGGCCACCTGAACATGGCGCTGGGCGTGAGCCGTGGCAGCGGGGGCTACTTCTCCATCGGCATTGGCATCAACGGCATCATCGCCCTCGCGATCCTGGCGGAGATGCGCTGAGCGGCGCCGGGTCGCTGGCGACGCCACGAGGTGCACGCGCGCGCCTCCGAATCACCGGGCAATGACTGTTTGACTCGCTTGGTGGCGCGTCCCTAGCATCGTGTGAATTCTGGCGGGGGATTCATCACTCACATGCAGGCCACGGTGGAGTCTCCTGGGTATCTCTCCCAGGGCGAGGACTCTCTTTACTTCGTTCATCACGCCGCGCTCACCGAGCGCAGGGCGGCGGTGTTGCTCGCGGGGCCGTTGGGCCTGGAGCGGGAGCACGGCTACGTCGTCTGGGTTCGCTGGGCGCGTCACCTCGCGGCCCGGGGTGTGGACGTGCTGCGCTTGGACTACCGAGGCTGTGGCGAGAGCACGGGGCGCTTCGATGAGGCGACCTTCCCGCGTTGGGAGGAGGACTTGCGCACGGGCCTGGATCATCTGCGCAACCTGTGTCCGGGCGTGCCGCTCATGGTGCATGGGCTGCGGCTGGGGGCGCTCCTGGCCGCGCGCGTGTTCCGGACGGAGCGCGTGGACGGGCTGCTGATGTGGGATCCCCCGGAGTCGGGACAGACACACCTGCTGGAGGTCCTTCGCCGCAAGGTGGCCGCGGACAACCTGGAGGGCACGGGAGGGCAGGCGCGCTCCCGCGAGGACTACGTGGCGGCGCTGGAGGCGGGGCGCACGGTGGAGGTGGAGGGGCTCGGGTGGTCTCGCGGGCTGTGGCGTAGCGCGGAAGGTTACTCACTGGCGCTTCCGGACAGGGAGGAGCCTCGGCCGTGGCGGGTGGTCCATCTGGATGGCCGCCCGGCGGAGCGGTTCCTCGTGCCGGAGCGCAGCCACTCGGTCCGCGCGCCGAGGCCGTTCTTCTGGACCACGAGCAATCGGCTTTTGCCGGAGCTGACGAACCTCTATGAGGACGGCGTGAGCTTCATCGCGAAGACCTCGGTGCCGTTGGAGGCTCGGCCATGAGGGTGCTGCTCCAACTCGACGTGAAGGGCCATCGGCTGTGGGGGACGTACCATCCTCCCGCGCCGGGGACGCGTCGCTCGGTGGGCGTGCTCTTCCTGAACCCCGGCCATGTGCCCCGCACGGGACATGGTGGCCTGTCGACCCGGGCCGCGGAGCAGCTCTCGGCGAAGGGCTTCCCGTGCTTTCGCGTGGACCTGCCTGGGTTGGGGGACTCGGACGGCGTGTTGCCGGAGACGACGTCGGAGCTCTACCAGCACGTCTGCAATGGCGGCTTCGTGGACGTGGCCAACGCGGTGAGGGCCGAGCTCCAGCGCCGCTACGCCCTGGACGGGATGCTGCTGGGCGGGCTGTGCGGCGCGGCGACGACGTCGCTGTACCTGGCGGACCGTGAGCCCCAGGGCGTGCTCGGCCTCTTCATGTTCGAGCCCGAGTTCTACCTCTCCGAGCAGGAGGCGGTGGGCGTGGCGGGGGAGGGCGTGAGGGACGAGGCCGAGGCGGAGCACTCGCGACTGTCATTGAAGCGCGTGACGTCGAAGCTCTTCTCGTACTGGGGCTGGATGCGGATGCTGACCCGGGAGAACGAGTACGCGCGGCTGTTCAGGTACGTGCCGTTCCCGCGTCAGCGCCTGTTGGACCTGCTCATGGATTGGGATTCGCTCCCCGCGGTGGCCAATGTGCCGCTGGTGCGTGCGTGGCAGCGCGTGGTGGAGCGAGGGCTGCCCGTGCTGGTCATCACCGCGGAAGGGAAGCTGCGGGATGTGTTCTTCGACCGCATCCATCGCTCGGCGTTGGCGGGGCTGCGGCACTCGAACCTGACGCGGACGCGGCTGCGGGGCACCAATCACATCTTCACCACGGGGGGCGCCATCGACACGTGTGTGGCGCACCTCGCGCAGTGGGCCACGGCGCACTTCCCAGGAGGTGCGTCGAGCCACCTCCCCGTCATGCCCGGAGCCATGCGTCAGGGCGCGGAGCGCGTGGCGAGCTGAGCCCCGCGCTCACCGCGCGCCTCAGACGCGGTGGACGCGCTCGAGGCCCCAGGCGGCGTTCGTGTCGTCGCCGTCGTCCTGCTCCTCGTCGTCCTCGGCCAGGCCCTGCATCGACTTGAGCTGTGCGAACTCCTTGTCGCCGACGAGCTTGCGGATGGCGTCCGGGTCTCCCTCCTCGAGCTCGGAGTGGTTGCTGAAGCGGCTGGAGATCTCGTACTCCTCGTCGTCACACGTCTGATCGTGATTACCGATGAGCCCGAGCTTCGCGGTGGGGCGGATGGATGCTGAGGGGGGCTCGTGCGAGGAGCGGGGCCTCGCACGAGTCTGGGAGAAGAAGCCCGCCGTGACACATTCGACACGGCTGGAACAGGGGGCCGTGGAGGCTCAGGCCGCCACGAGTCCGTCTGTTCCTTGGCGCTGGCTCAGCCGCTTCTGGATGGCGAGGAACAGCGCCTCGTGTGTCGCGGGGGACGCCAATTCCACCTCGCCGCCCGCGTGGCCGAAGGCACCCACTGCGTCCTTCAGCGCCTCGCGCACGGAGAGGGCCAGCATCAACGGCGGCTCACCCACGGCCTTGCTTCCGTGGATGGTGTTGGGCTGCCGCGCGCGCTCCAGCAGGCTCACGCGGAAGTCCACGGGCGCGTCGCTGAAGGCAGGCACCGGATACGTGCTGGCCGAGTGCGTGAGCAGCCGACCCTTCGCATCCCAGCGCAGGTCCTCACCCGTCAGCCAGCCCATGCCCTGGACGAAGCCGCCTTCAATCTGCCCTCGGTCCACGCCCGGGTTGAGCGAGTCGCCCACGTCCTCCAGCAGGTCCACGCGAAGCACGCGCTTCATGCCCGTGTTCCCGTCGATCTCCACCTCCGTCACGGCCGCGCCATAGGCGAAGTAGAGGAACGGCTTTCCTCGGCCCTTGGCCTTGTCGTAGCCGATGCCCGGCGTTTGGTAGTAGCCGGTGGAGGACAGGCTGATGCGCGCCAGATACGCGGCCTCCACCACCTCCGCGAAGCTCACGTTGACGTCGGGCTTGCCTTGGACTTCCACGAGTCCATCGCGGAACACGAGCTGCTCGGCCGTCACGGGGTGGCCCTGCCGGTCCGCGAACAGCTTCACGGCCACGGGCTCCAGGCGCTGGCGCAGCGTCACGCACGCCTCGCGCACGGCGGCGCCATTCAAGTCGGAGCCGCTCGACGCCGCCGTGGCGGAGGTGTTGGGCACCTTGTCCGTCACGGTCTTCGCGACGCGGAGCGCGTGCTCGGGGACACCGAGCTCTCGCATGACCACGCCTTGAATCTTCGTGTGCAGGCCCTGGCCCATCTCCGTGCCGCCGTGCGACACCATGACCGAGCCATCGCGATACACGTGGACCAGCGCCCCCGCCTGGTTGAGGAACGTCGCCGTGAAGGAGATGCCGAACTTCATGGGCGTCATCGCCAGCCCGCGCTTGATTCGCGGGGAGCGGGCGTTGAACGCGGTCACTTCCTCGCGGCGGCGCGCGAAGTCGGACGAGTCCTTCAATTGGCGCCACAGGTGCGGCAGCCGCTCGTCCTCCAGCTCCTGCCCGTAGTGCGTGGTGTTCGTCTCGCCGGTGCCTCGGTAGAAGTTCCGCTCGCGGACCTCGTCCGCGGGCAGCCCCAGTGAGCGCGCCACGCGGTCGAGAATCTCCTCGCCCAGCAGCATGCCCTGCGGTCCACCGAAGCCTCGGAAGGCCGTGTTGGAGACCAGGTGTGTCTTCGCCACCCGTCCCAGGTAGCGCGTCGCGGGGATGTAGTAGGCGTTGTCGAGGTGGAAGAGGGCGCGGTCTGTAATCGACTCGGACAGGTCCAAGGACCAGCCGCCGTTGGACACGAGCTGCGCGTTCAGGGCGAGCAGCTTGCCCTGCTCATCGAAGCCGACGTCGAAGGTGGTGTGGAAGGGATGGCGCTTGCCCGTCACCATCATGTCCACGTCGCGGTCCATCATCCAGCGCACGGGCTTGCCCGTGAGCCACGCGGCCAGCGCCACCAGCGCGGCGGGCGCGTTGCCCTGGGTCTCCTTGCCGCCGAAGCCGCCGCCCATGCGCGGCGCCTGCACCACCACGCGGCTGCGCTGGAGGTGCAGCACGTGGGAGATGACCGCCTGCACCTCGGACGGGTGCTGCGTGGAGGAGACGACTGTGATGTCGCCGTCGTCGCCCCTCTCGGCGAACGCGGCATGGGTCTCCAGGTAGAAGTGCTCCTGTCCCCCCATCGTCACCGTGCCGGACAGCCGCCGAGGACTCGCCGCGAGCGCCGCCTCCACGTCCCCGCGCTGAATGATGTGCGGCTCGGTGTGGTAGCTGCGCTTCTCGATGGCCTCCTCCACCGTGAGGATGGCCGGGAGTGGCTCGTACTCCACCACCACCTGGCCCGCGGCGGCGCGGCACGCGTCGATGGACTCGCCCACCACCAGCGCGACGAGCTGCCCGTGGAACAGCACCTCGTCCTTCGCGAGCAGCGGCTCATCGTGGCGGATGGGGCCGGTGTCGTTCATGCCGGGGATGTCCTCGGCGAGGAGCACCGTCACCACGCCGGGCATCGCCTTCGCCGCGGAGGCATCCCGTCGGAGGATGCGCGCGTGCGCGTGCGGCGAGCACACCGGCCACACCTCCAGCATCGGCCGGGCCTGCGCCAGGTCATCCACGTACCGGGCGCTCCCGGTGACATGGCCCAGCGCGCTGTCATGGCGGAGCGAGCGGGTGGTGTCCGTGGGCAGCTCGCGGCCATCCGCGAGGAATCCCGGCGCCGCGTCCAGCGAGGGGCTGTGCTCGCCCGTGAAGAACTTCTCGAACAGGCTCACGATGAGCCCGCGCCGGTACTCCGCGCTCCCTCGCAGGTCGCTGATGGGAGACAGCTCTCCGGCGAGGACAGGCAGCACCTTGTCCATCGTCTCGCGGGTCCACGGACGCCCGACGAGCAGGTCCTCGGTGCGACGCGCGCGAACGGGCGTCGCCGCGACGCCGCCATAGCCCAGCCGCGCCGAGCGCACCACACCCGCCGCATCCACCTCCACGCAGAAGCCCGCGGCGACGATGCTGATGTCCAGCTCGCGCCGCTTGGAGACCTTGTACGAGTCCGCCAGCCGCTTCAGCCCGCTCTCCGCCGAGGGCGCATGCGGGATGACGATGAAGCGCACCACCTCGTCCGCCTGGAGCGCCGTCTTCCGGTACGCGAGGAAGAAGTCGGACAGCGCCACCGTCCGCTCGCCCTTCGTCGACGCCAGCACCAACCTCGCGTCGAGCGAGAGAAGCACCGGCGCCAGGTCTCCAATGGGAGACGCCGTCACCAGGTTGCCGGAGAGCGTGGCGCGCTGGCGGATCTGCCGAGAGGCGAAGACGTTGAGCATCTTCCCCACCTCGGGGAACGTCTTGCCCAGCGCATCCTCCAGGTCGACGAGCGTCGCCGCGCCGCCCACGTACCAGCCGTCCGCCTCACGCCGGATGGCGCGCAGGCCCTCGACAGCTTCGGTGGAGATGAGGAACGGATAGCGGCGGGACTTCTTGGTGATGTCCACGCCCAGCTCGGTGGCACCCGCGACGAGCATCGCCTCCGGGTGCGCGGCCTTGAGCGAGAGCAGCTCCGCCCACGACGTGGGCCGCAGGAACTTCTGTCCGCGAGCCTCGTAGCTCAGCGAGGGCAGGGCGGCGGCGGGTCCACCCAAGGGCGTACCCGGGAGCGGGGCCCGCAGGCCCACCTTGGCGTCGCGCTCGGCGAGGGCCTCCATCATCGCGTCACGGATGGGCCGGTAGCCGGTACAGCGGCAGATGTTTCCACAGAGCTGGTCCGCCACGGCCTCGGGCGTACAGACCTCCGGCCGCGAGTACGCCTCCGCCATGGAGACGATGAAGCCCGGCGTGCAGAAGCCACACTGCGAACCGTAGTGCTTCACCATCGCCTGCTGGACGGGGTGCGGCTTCTCCCTCGAGCCCACGCCCTCCACCGTCACCACCTCACGCCCGGCCACCATGGGCACCAGGGTGATGCAGCTGTTGAACGCGCGCAGGCAGCGGTTGCCCTCGGCGTCGGCGTCCACCATGGCCACGGTGCACGCGCCGCAGTCTCCCTCGGCGCAGCCTTGCTTCGTCCCCGTGGCGCCCTGGGCGCGAAGGAAGTCGAGCAGCGTGGTGTTGGGGGACTCGTCCTGGACGCGAACCAGGCTCCCGTTGAGCCGGAACTCGAACATGGTGCTCATTCTCCAGATGAAACCCCGCGCAGGCGGGGCGGCTCCGAGACGGAAGACTCGGGGTGCGTTTCAACGAAAGGCTGATGGTGGAGCTGAAGCAGTCCCGCGGCGATGCTCACCGCGACCTCCTGCGGCGACTTGCCCCCGAGCTCCAGCCCCATGGGGCACTGCACGCGCTCGATGCGAGACGCCGGCACGCCGCGCGCCTCCAGCCGCTGACGGAAGCGCGCCCACTTGGTCTTGCTGCCGATGAGGCCCAGGTAGCGTGCGGGCTTCTCCACCGCGGCCGCGATGATGTCCTGGTCCAGGTCATGCCGGTGCGTCATCACCGCGACGTACGTCCGCTGGGCGTCCCACACGGCGTGGGCGAAGAACTCCTCCCACGGCTCCTCGTGGCGCGTCACGGCGTCGGGGATGCGCTCGCCTTGGAGCCACTCGGGGCGCTCGTCCACCAGGTGCACGCGGAAGGGCGTCCCGTCCAGGATGCGGCACAGGGCCTGGCCCACGTGGCCCGCCCCGAAGAGATACAGCCGAGGCCCGTGGTTCACGGGCTCCACGAAGACATCCACCACGCCTCCACAGCACTGACCCAGCTTCGCGCCCAGCGGGTAGCGGAAGGAGCGGGACTCACCTCGCGCCAGGCAACCCCGGGCGTCGGCGAGCACCAACTGCTCCAGGTGTCCGCCGCCCACCGTGCCGTGAAACACGCCGTCGCCCCGCACCAGCACCTTCGCGCCGGGCTCGGCCGGTGTGCTTCCCTGACAGGCTGTAACGGTGGCTACGGCGAACGGCGCATCCTCCCGCGCCCACTCGCCTAGCTGGCGGACCCAATCCCACATGGTCCCCGTGAGTCTGCCACAGCCCGCGCCCGTCGGGGATGGCTCTTCTTCGGGCCCTCGCGGTTTTCGACACCCCCCGGATGTCTCACGCCGCGAAGAGGTGTTTCGCCATGAAGTCGACGAAGACCCGCAGCTTGGGGGACAGGTAGCGGCTGGAGGGCCAGAGCATCCGGAAGGTGCCCTCGTGCTCCAGGTGGCTGTCGAGCACCGTCACCAGCGTGCCCTGCGCCAACTGCCGCCGGAGGGCGAAGTCGGGCAGGCAGGCGATGCCCAGCCCTTGCTCGGCCATGTAGATGAGCGGCTCGATGGTGTTGACCACCGCCGCCGAGGGCAGCTCCAGCTCTTTGTTCCGGCTCTTGCGCAGCGGCCAGCGCTCCAGCTTGCCGGTGGAGTCGAAGCGGTGTTGCAGGCAGGCGTGGGACTTGAGGTCCTCGGGCTTGCGAGGAGTCCCTCGCCTCGCGAAGTAGTCGGGTGCGCCCACCAGGATGAGCCGGAAGGTGCCCAGCACCCGGGCCATGAGCCGTGAGTCGTGTATCTCCCCCGCGCGCACCACGCCGTCGAAGCCCTCCTCAATCACATCCACGAGCCGGTCCGTGAAGTCGAGGTCGAGCTCGATGTCGGGATACGCCCGCATGAACGCGCTCACCGTGGGCATCATCAACATGCCCGCCACGGGCATGCTCACGCGCAGCCTGCCCCGAGGCGCCTCCCGCGTCTGGGCGAGCTCCAGCTCCGCGGCCTCGATTTCACAGAAGATGCGGCGGCAGCGCTCGAGGAAGAGCGAGCCCTCCGGCGTCAGGGTGATGGTGCGCGTCGAGCGGTGGAAGAGTCGGACGCCCAGCCGCTCCTCCAGCCTCGCGATGGCCTTCCCGATGGCCGAGGAGGACACGCCCAGGTTCCTCCCCGCGGCGGTGAAGCTGCGAGTCTCCGCCGCCTGCACGAAGGCGTTGAGTGAGCCCAGGCTGTCCATTCGAGGCGACTCCGATTCCGGACATCCGTGTCCGATGTGTTCGGAACTCTAGCCCCGTGGTCCGGGATGGGGGACGAAATTACCTTGGCGCAACCTTCTTGATGGGCGGCACCATGAGCTCCACCTCCCCGATTCCCGAAGCGCTGCCTTCCTCCGCGTCCCGTTCGGACCCCTTCCCCATGTCCGGGCTGCTCGCGCTGGGCATGGCGGCCTTCATCACCGTCCTCACCGAGGCGCTCCCCGCGGGCCTGCTGACGCGCATGAGCGTCGACCTGGGCGTCTCCGAGGCGATGGCGGGGCAGCTCGTCACGCTCTACGCCCTGGGCACGTTGGTGACGGCGATTCCGCTCACGGCGGCCACCCAGTCCTGGCGGAGGCGTCCGCTGCTGCTCGTCGCCATCCTCGGCTTCTCCGTCGTCAACAGCGTCACCGCGGTGTCCACGAACTTCATCCTGACGCTGGCGGCGCGGTTCCTCGCGGGGGTGTTCGCGGGGCTCCTGTGGTCGCTGGTCGCGGGCTACGCGGTCCGCATGGTGCCCGAACACCAGAAGGGCCGAGCCATGGCTGTTGTCATGGCGGGCATCCCCGTCGCGCTGTCGCTGGGCATTCCCGCGGGCACCTTCCTGGGCGCGGCCCTGGGCTGGCGCTTCACGTTCGGAATCATGAGCGGGCTGACCTTCGTCCTCGTGGGCTGGGTGCTGGCCAAGGTGCCGGACTTCCCGGGGCAGCACGCGGACCAGCAACTGTCGCTCCTGAAGGTGTCCACGCTGCCGGGAATCCCCTCCGTGTTGTTCGTCACGCTGGCGTATGTGCTCGCGCACAACACGCTGTACACATACATCGCGCCCTTCGTCGCGAACGCGGGGCTCGCGGGCCAGCTCGACCGGGTGCTGCTGGTCTTCGGCCTGGCCGCGCTGGTCTCCATCTGGGGCGTGGGCGTGTGGATTGACCGGTGGCTGCGGGAGCTGGTGCTCGTGAGCACCGCGTTGTTCGCGCTGGTGTCCGTGGCGCTGGGGCTGTGGGGGGGCGTGCCCGCCGTGGTCTACGCGGGCGTGGGCGCGTGGGGGCTGGCGTTCGGGGGCGTGGCCACGCTCTTCCAGACGGCCTCCGCGAAGACGGCGGGAGAGGCCGCCGACGTCGCGCAGTCCATGCTCGTCACCGCGTGGAACATCGCCATCGCGGGAGGGGGCGTCATCGGCGGTGTGCTGCTCGAGACGCTCGGGGTGAGGTCCTTCCCGTGGCTGCTGGTGGGGCTCCTGCTCGCCACGGGCGTGGTGGCCCTGCGGGCGAAGCGCCACGGCTTCGCCCCCGCGTCGCGGCGCTGACGGACTACGGGGCCAGCGCGGGCTGGACTGGCCCCGTCTCCTGGCGCATCGGCTGGGCCTTGCCGTACGTGAGCGAGCGCCACACCCACTCCGCGGGACCGAAGCGGAAGCGCGACAGCCACAGGTGGCTCACGACCACCTGCACGGAGAACACGCCCAGGCAGTACAGGACGGGCATGAGGGGCTTCACCTTGCCGAAGAGGCCCAGGCCAAAGCCATTGAACACCAGCACGCTGAGGATGGACTGGCACAGGTAGTTCGTCAGCGCCATGCGCCCCACCGGGGCCAGGAGGACCAGCACCTTCTGCCACGCGGCCTTGTGGAAGAGCAGGGTGATGCCCGACACATAGGTGGCGGCGATGGCCACCTCGCCCATGGTGCGGATGGGCTGCATCGTGAACGGCACCCAGGTGGGCAGGGTCTCCGGGTTGAGGATCTTCCGGATGAACAACTGCTGCAGCACCGCGCCCACGCCGCTGGTCACGAGGCCCAGGCCCAGGGCCCAGAAGAAGAGCCGGCGGAAGAACGCGAGGTTCTGCTCGGCGTCATGGAACAGCCGGCGCCGGCCCGCGTAGTAGCCCAGCAGGAAGCGGCCGAAAACCACCGGCAGGTTGAGCCCCATCGCGAGCAGGAACTCCGAGCGGAAGAAGTAGAGGCCCGCCTTCACGATGGCCCACCAGCCTCCCGTCTGGAACGTTGGCAGAACCTCCGCCCTCAGTGCCGCGGACCGCTCCATCTCCGCCTTCGCGAGGGCCGCGGCTGCCTCCGGTGTGGCCGCCAGGAGCTGCGGCATCTTGTGGACGAGCGCGACCAGGATGGGGCCCATGAAGATGAGCCCCAAGGCCCACCACAGGACCGTCCGGTCTTCCCGCTTCCGGAACAGCAACAGCCAGCCGCCCAGGAGGGCATAGCTGCTGAGGATGTCTCCGTACCAGATGAGCACCAGGTGGCTCATCCCAATCCCGAACAGGACGGCGAGCCGCCGCGCATACAACCCCGTGAGCGAGGCCCCGCGCGCCTCCGCCCGCCCCAGCTGCACCGCGAATCCCAGGCCAAACAGGAACGAGAAGATGGTGATGAACCGGCCTGTCACCAGCATCGAAACAATGGGTAACAAAGCCTTGTCAATCACCGTCCCATTCGCGAACAGTGCCTCGAGCTCTGCTCGGGGGAGGAATATCCGGCCGCTGAACCAGAAGAAGGTATTGGAGATGAACACGCCGCAGAGCGCGAAGCCTCGCAGCGTGTCGAGCAGCATCAGTCGTTCGCCGGAGTCGGTGGGCCGGGCCTCGGCGAGAGGGGAAGGTGGCGGAGCTGGGTTCATGTCATCCAAAAGGACGGCTGAACCCTGGCTTTATTGCCCGTATTCCGTGGCAGCGGAGGATTGAGTGCACACCCAGCGGGTCGGGTGTGTCTATACGCCGATGCGTGGGCAGATGTCTTTCACGAGGCACTCGTCGCACTTCGGCTTCTTGGCGACGCACGTGTAGCGGCCGTGCAGGACGGTTGCGGGGCCGAAGAACGTCCACGCGTCCTGGGGCACCAGCTTCATCAAGTCCTGTTCGATGGCCTCGGGCTTGTCGTGCTTCGTCAGGCCCAGGCGCTGGCTGACGCGGGCGACGTGGGTGTCGACGATGACGCCAGAGGCGATGTCGAAGGCGGTGTTGAGGACGACGTTGGCCGTCTTGCGCGCCACGCCGGGGAGCTTCACGAGCTCTTCGATGGTGCGGGGGACCTCGCCGTTGAAGTCCGCGAGCAGCGCGCGACTCATGGCCTGGACGGTCTTGGTCTTCTGCTTGAAGAAGCCGGTGGGCTTGAGGTCCTCCTCCAGCTCCGCGGTGTCCGCGTCCGCGATGGCTTGGGGGCCTGGGTACTTGGGGAAGACGACGGCGGTGACCTTGTTGACGCGCTCGTCCGTGCACTGGGCCGCGAGGATGGTCGCGACGAGCAACTCGTAGGGGGTGGACCAGTTGAGCTCGTAGCGTGCGTCTGGATACTTCGTGCGCAGACGCTCGAGGAGGAGGGCGGCTTTCTCGGCGGGTTTCATGGGGGCGTGAGAGGAATCCTACCTGGGGTGTCTGACACGCTGGGGGCGGGAAATGGGGGGCTACCCTGGGGTGCTCGTCGCGTTTCCGGGACGGGGCGGGGTGGGGTGGCGTGCCTTCTCCACGGCGTCGAGGCGGGCCATGGTCTGCGCGTAGAGGTGGTCCAGCTTGGAGTGGAGCTGGGTGACCTCCATGCCGGCGCGGATGTTGGCTTCGTACTCCACGTCGGAGCGGATGCGGTCCTTGGCGGCCTGGCGGCTCTGGCTGATGAGGACGAAGCAGGAGAGGAAGATGGCCTCCAGGCTGACGACCATGGTGAGCAGGCCGAAGGGGAACGGGTCGAAGGGGTGGACCCCGGGGACCCAGCCGAGGTTGATGGAGATCCACGCGGCGAACCAGGCGGCGTGGAGGAGCATGAAGGTGAAGGTGCCGCTGAAGGCGGCGAGGCCATCGGCGAGGCGCTGGATGGGGGTGAGCCGTTCCTCGACCATCTCGTTGGGGCTGAGGGTGGGGCGGCTGTGGAGCATCTTGTCCGCTTCGCGCAGCCGGCGGCCGATGGCGGTGAGGACGTCCATGGCGCTGGAGGGGTGGCGTTGGAAGAGGAGCTGGAGGTCGGCGCGGTCGACCTTGAGGGCGCAGGTGTCCTGGATGGCGCGGGCGTCGGCGCTGCGCGGGTCTCCGTCGAGGAGGGAGAGCTCGCCGAAGAAGTCCCCGCGGCGGGCGGTCTCGAAGACGATGACCTGGCCGGTGGTGTCCTCGACGGAGATTTGCACCTCGCCGGAGCTGACGATGTAGATGGCGCCGCCGGGGTCGCCCCGGTTGAAGACCTTCTCGCTGGCCCGCAGGTGGACCTCCTCGAGCTGGGCGGCGAGCAGGGCGCGCTCCTCGTCGTCGAGGGCGGCGAAGAGGGGGACTTCCTTGAGCAGGGCGACGTCGGCGGGCATGGTGCGGGACTCCTCGTGCTGGGCTGCACCGTGGTCGCCGTACGGTGGCATCTTTCGAGGGGCGAGCCCAGTGACACTGTGGAATGGACGCCCCTGGGCGGGGCGGCGTAGGGTCCGCGCCGTTCCCCCCTTTCTCCCGAGTGAGAACCCATGGTCTCGGCCATCTTCAATCCGGCCCGTTGGAAGCCCATCGAGGGCCACAAGTTCAAGGACATCACGTTCCACCGCGCGGTGGACCAGGGCACGGTGCGCATCGCGTTCAACCGGCCCGAGGTGCGCAATGCGTTCCGTCCGCGCACGGTCGATGAGCTGTCGCGCGCCCTGGAGGCCACGCGGTTCATGACGGACGTGGGGTGTGTGTTGATTACCGGCAACGGGCCGTCGCCGAAGGATGGCGGCTGGGCGTTCTGCTCGGGTGGAGACCAGCGCATCCGAGGGAAGGACGGGTACAAGTACGAGGGGGAGGAGGGGGAGTCGGACCCGGCGAAGCTGGGGCGGCTGCACATCCTGGAGGTGCAGCGGCAGATCCGCTTCCTGCCCAAGGCGGTGATTGCGGTGGTGCCGGGCTGGGCGGTGGGCGGTGGGCACAGCCTGCATGTCGTCTGTGACATGACCATCGCGAGCCAGGAGCACGCGGTGTTCAAGCAGACGGACGCGGACGTGGCGAGCTTCGACGGAGGTTATGGGTCGGCGCTGCTGGCGCGGCAGGTGGGGCAGAAGCGGGCGCGGGAGATCTTCTTCGTGGGGGGGAACTACTCGGCGCAGGAGGCCTTCCAGATGGGGATGGTCAACGCCGTGGTGCCGCACGAGAAGCTGGAGGACTTCGCGCTGGAGTGGGCGGCGGAGATCAACACGAAGAGCCCCACGGCCATCAAGATGCTGAAGTATGCGTTCAACCTGCCGGATGACGGCATGGTGGGACAGCAGCTCTTCGCCGGCGAGGCGACGCGGCTGGCGTATGGGACGGACGAGGCCCAGGAGGGCCGGGATGCGTTCGTCCAGAAGAGGAAGCGGGACTTCAAGAAGTTCCCCTGGGGGTACTGAGGGACTGTGCCCGGGCCCGCTTTCGTCCGTGTGGCGGAGGCGGGGAATCATTGCTTGGTCAGCGTCAATGGGTTCGTCGCGCGAGAGGGTGGAGTTGCGTCAGTCTCCTTGAGTCCGTTCAACTGTGGGAGAAGGACGCAACGATGCCGAAACCGAAGCCTCCATACCCTCCGGAGTTCCGGGCCAGGATTGTCGAGCTGGCCAAGGCAGGGAGAACAACCAGGAGCCTGGCCGAGGAGTTCCAGGTCACCGACACGACGGTGCGCAATTGGGTGCGTCAGGGCGAGGTGGACGAGGGCACACGCCAGGACGGGCTGACGACGGACGAGAAGCAGGAACTGGCGAGGCTGCGGCGAGAGGTGAAGGTGCTGCGAGAGGAGCGTGACATCCTCTCAAAAGCCGCGGCCTGGTTCGCACAGGAAGGCGTCGGGACGCCCAAGAAGCGTTCCGATTCGTGAGCGAGAACCAGGCCAAGCATGCGGTGGCGACGCTGTGCCGGGTGCTGGGTGTCACCGAGGCGGGCTACTACGCCTGGAAGGGACGCCCCGCCTCGAAGAGGGCTGTGGAGGATGAGCAGCTGACCGAGAGCATCCGTGGCATCCATCGGATGTCGGACAGCACGTATGGCGCGCCCCGAGTGAGAGCGGAGCTGGCCGAGGAGCACCGGGTGAAGGTGGGGATGCGGCGAGTGGCTCGCCTGATGCGGGCCGCTGGCCTGGTGGGAGTCAGCCGGCGGGCATACTGCGTGACGACGAGGAGAGATGAGGTGGCGCGGCCCGCGGCGGACCTGGTGAAGCGAAGATTCGAGGCGAGCAGGCCCGACGAGTTGTGGGTGGCAGACATCACCTACATCCCAACGTGGGCGGGATTCCTCTACCTGGCTGTTGTCCTCGACGTGTGGAGTCGCAAGGTCGTGGGGTGGGCCATGGCCACGAATCTGAAGGCAGAGCTCGTCATCGCCGCGCTGGACATGGCGGTAGCCCAGCGCCAACCCAGGGACGTCATTCATCATTCGGACCAGGGGTGCCAATACACCTCACTGGGCTTCGGGCAGCGCTGCGGACAAGCGGGTGTGCGTCCCTCCATGGGCAGTGTCGGCGATGCGTACGACAACGCCCTCTGCGAGTCCTTCTTCGCCAGCTTGGAGTGCGAACCGCTCGACCGCCGGACCTTCCGGACTCATTCAGAGGGACGGATGGCTGTCTTTCAGTACATCGAGGGCTGGTACAATCTGCGACGGAGACACTCCGCACTCAGCTACCAGTCCCCGGCTAACTATGAGAATAGGTACCGAACGGCGGCTTGACACATGAAGCCGCCGGGACTCAACGAGACCGGTGTAACTCCAGGCTCACTTTGCACCGATTATCTTCATGTTATCACTTGCGGTCGGTTGCGCCTAGTTCGCGTAGTACATCGGGTTTGCGAAGTATGTGGTGCACTAGCGATGCTGCGGCCTTTGCTGCAAACGGTTGCGCGCGATCATTCTTGTGACCGTCTGCCCAGTCGCAGATCCCCTTCACAAGAATGATTTCGACTTTGCTTCGGTGGGCAGAAGCATAGGCTCCGGAGCCTTCCATTTCTCCGCCTAACGCTCGCGGGACGGCGGTGAGAAGTTGATCGCGGAACTCAGAGTTGTCCACTAGCTTTTCACCAGAAAGTACAGGGCCTTGATGAATCTTGACTTGCCCGCTAGGGCGGTGAAGTACCCAGTCACGGCTACCCGAGCGAAATCGCTCTGAAAGAATCGGGCCGCAGGGCAATGACTGTCCTCTGAATTGGAAAGTGGTCTTCTCTGCGCGCTGTAATTCGTACGGGAAGACTGAGTCTGCAATGATTACATCGCCTAGGCGCTGCTTTTTGCGGTCTACGCCAAAGGCAATGCCAGGAATAATTACGGCCTTCGGTGCTAGCTCGCTAACGGCGTCAAGTACAGTCAGCGTTGCTCCGTCGCGTCCAGAGGTTCCCATCGTTGATTCAACATGAGCGGCAAAGTATCGACCAAAGCGACCTATGCGATAGGTGCTATGTTTGAGTGGGCCCTCAAGAATAGCGCGTCGACGTGGTAGAGGAGTCATTAATGATAGAATGGCATCGCGCTCAATGGGTGTAGTTGTCATGAGCACAATGTCGATGGTGGAAACTAGTTCTTCCAGGGTTGTAGTGTTGACGGGTCTGAGATGGGGTTGGGAAAAGTCTATCCGTGGGACCTCTTCGTATATGCACTCTGCATTTGCGTGAATTTCTCTGACTGTGCGCGCGCCGGCCTCTGTCACCATTGTGTCGAGTAGGCCATTCTCCGCGAGGCGGAGGAGTTCATCGATGTTGGGTGAGTCGTAATCGAATGTCATGACTCCTGATTCTTTTCGTAGCCTGCGTACAGCACCTCCCAATTTATTCGTGAACCAAGTCTCGGGAGCTATTGGTGAACTGGGTTCGTTTTGATCCATTGATAGAGTTATTGTTACCAGCCTGCTGCTGGTCGGTTGTTTTGCAGGGGAGGAGTTTGTGCTGGCGGTCCTGACGTGGGTGGACCAGAGTGTGTGAAAGCCTGCAATGCCAGGAAGGGCTGTGTTGCTGTACTTCTTCCAAGACAAATTCGTGAGCATTGCGGTTGGGTTTTTTTCTAGCTCGTGCATTGCTCGTTCGCTAATCAAGATCGTGTTCTCCAAAGCTAGGGCATCCATGCGGGCGGTATAGGTAACAAGTCTACTGAGTGTGTCCTGAACGCCAATTCGGATGTCGCCTAGATTGATCGAGGCCTTAAGTGAAATTGAGTGCGCTAACGCAGAGTGCAGTTCGAGCGTAAAGGCGAGTGCTTGGCTGGGTACGCGATAGGCGAACAAAAGAGAGTCGCCGAGCGCTTTGATTTCTTGCCCGGAGTGATTGCGAGTAAGTTGTCGCGCGAGGTCTACACGTGACTGCTGAGTTAGTCTTTCGTCTTCATCGAGCGACTCAGCTTCGCCTGTTAGTTGTTCCTTCATGCTGATGAAGACAAGAGCAAGCGTGGTGTCTGTTCCTCCGAGCCAGCGATCAAAATCAGTGGTAGAGAGTGCCGCCGCCGCCGAGATCAATGCGACTTCACGATCTCGCGCTTCGTCTGCTGCACGATCCATTTCGGCGAGACTGGAGGCCCGATCCTGCGTATGTGAGGATTCAGTAAGAAGTGATACAAGTCGTTCGCAGACTGGGCAGTGAAGAGACTTGTGGCCACGGCTCAGTCTCTTTTGAACCATCTCATTGGAAAGTTCAGTGCTGCAGTCGAGACAGGTAACAACTGTTCGCCGGATTACGCTTGAAGAGATCGCACGGGTTCTCAGGTGGGATTCAACATAGTCTTCGAAGAGAAGACGTGTTTCGGGACTCACGTCTGCGCTAAAGAACACGATCATCTCCCCCCTCCCTTCTCCGTATTCGCGTAGCGCAATCCCGCATGTTCCGCTTGTGCGAGCCGTAAAGAGAATGGCGTTTCGCCACATTTCCTTTTTCGTGAAGAGTCTGCTGTGCGTGAGGCGAACAGCCATGGTGGCGTAGATGTTTTGAGTTGGTCCTTCAAACGACAATATTGCGGTCTTGCCCTTTGGGTCCGGCAGGTCGGGATTCTCGCGAGTAAGTTGGGATGGAAAGACGAGCTGTGTCCCATCTTGTTCATGCTCTCGAAGGGCAATCTCTCTTCGGACCATTGTTTCGACGGTCGCGACAAGGAGTAGGCGCTCGTTTTCGGCGTCGCTGAATCTCTCATCTTTTGAGATGCGAAACTCCGCTAAGAGCGCCTTTTGTTCTGGGATGGAACCTAATCCATCGGGCTCGGCTTTTGCCTCGTTTACAATGGCGGATGCATACACGTCGAGATACTCGGGTTGTAACAAGACGAGGCCACCAAAACTGAGTCGCCTAATTAGATCCCGAGACTCTAGTCGACCAAGGCATATATTGAACTGATCGCGATCAATATCATCCTGGCCGGTGGTGCGCAGTAGTGAGAAGTACAGATCGTCAGCAGTGCTGAGCAGTCGACCGAGACTCTTTTCATTGGTCAAGAATTCTTTGATGCGTTGAAACAGTTGCGTCGATGAGACCTGAGGCAGTTTGTCCCACTGTACGGCGTTCTGGAGTGCGATTCTGAGTTTGTCAATGCCCCAGCCTTCGCGTGCACTGGTTTCGAAGTACTCATCAAAGCCTAGTTCGTGGACTTTGGCGTCGATTCGTTCCTTCGATGCGGCAATACCACTTCGATCTGTTCGTGCCGCGACGAGGATCTTGCGCAAAGGAAGCGCTCCACTGCCCTGTGCTCTTACGGCAGTCCGCAAAGCTCGTTCCCAGTGGCCTATTCCTGCGAACGGATCTGTCTCACTTTTTGCGTCAAACACTACAAGTGCAACTGCGACTTCATCGAGATGCAGCTGATGGATTAGTCGATAACTGGGCTGGCCGGCCATGTCCCATAAGAATGTTTCGCGGGTTTCCTGGCGACCATCATGGAGCGCCACGTTGTTAGTGTCGAAGGTCCAGACTCGACGGGCGTGAGTAGAGTCAGTTGCAGTGTATGATTGCCCAGACAGCACAAGACCAAGGCCGGACTTACCCACACTGCTGTCACCAACCAAGACAGCTTTGGCGTTTCGGTAGTAAACCGCCCGATTTTTTGGGTTGCTTGCGTGCAATTGCTTTGAGTCGATTTTCCAGACGCAGACGGTTTTTTCTGAGTCGCCAGTTGCGGCAAGGAAATTTTTTGAGCTTATTTCTAGGGAGTAAGTGCTGCAGCCAATAGCTTCAATGGCGGCGACCTCCTCCCAGTTGTCGGTGGACCAGAAACGGACCGTGTTGTCTAGGCTTCCCGATGCAAGTATGAGCCCATCTCGAGTGAGAGACATTGGTCCAACGGCTGCTTTGTGTCCTTCGAGAGTATGAAGGGGGCGCAGTGTTTTGTCCTCAAGAATCAAGATGTCGCCGTGGGTAACGGAGACAACTAGTGCACCTGTGGTCCATAGCACTCGGTGGCTGGGGCCAATGGTGCGCTGCCCGATTATGCCTCCATTAGCTATGTCGATTGTAAAGAGTTGGTCGGGAGTTAGTGCCGCCAGTCGATTGTCGTCAGGCGACCACGCAATTGATCTGATGTTGTGTCGCGATGGTAGTTCAATTTGAAGGCTTAATTGGGAGTCAAGTGGGTCGATGATGTGTAGTCGACGAGAATCTGCCAGTGCGATCTTGGTCCCAGAGGTACTCCAGGACAACCCATGTGTCTTGGTTGCGTTTGGTGTGGACAATTCTTGGTCGGGCTCATTCTTGATCGGGTCGTGTATTGTTATTTGGGCTTCCGACGCTATTGCCAGGAGTGTTTGGGTTGGAGACCAACCGCTGGTCCAGAGTGGGCTTTGCTGGTTGGGTCGTGTTTGGATTCTGTGTCGAAATGAGCCGTTTGTGTCGTAGACTGAAATCGTTCTTCCGTGAGTGATTGCGAGGAGCTCTCCATCTCGTGACCAGGTTGTGTTTGATATTTTGGAGCTTAATTGCTGTGTCCAGGTTAGAGTTACTCCCGGAGGAAGTTTCTGGGTGTGCTCGCTTTTTCGGGTTGTTACAGGTAGGGATGTGCGCCTTCGTCGTTTGATGGATAAGGTCTTGCGTAGCGAGTTTGTGAGTCGTTCTAGTTCTCTGGGGCGCTCTGTTTTGCTTGTGAGGTCGGTCTGTGTTAGGGTGGAGAGAGTGTTTGGCAGGTCACATTTTTCTAGTGTCACCGGGAGTAGGCGGCGAAGGAGTCCTGACCGGTCAGTCGATTGGTTGAGGATGGCCTCAAATCCTGTCCAGTCCTCCCTTAGCCAAGCGGGGGTTAGGACGAGGATCGTCCACTGGCTGATTTCAAGGGTATGGCCGCGGTTTTCTAGATTGGAGTGTCCAACTTTGAAGCTCCGGAAATCGATCCCGATGCGTAGCCCAGCTGCTTCGAGATAAGGCAGGAGCGAATCGCGAACCCAAGGAGCGTCTGCTGTGGCGTAGTCAATGAAGACATCGAACTTAAAAATTGAAGTCATGGCTTGTTGCTTGAGTGGGGATGGACGGCGTGTTCTCTTGTCAATGTTGATGGGGTTGTGACCGTGAACGTGGGCGAACTCGTAGGAGAGGGACTGGCAGCCTACGGGGATGAGGTCCTCCAGTTGAATCTTAGCAGATGAGGACAATCCGAGGGGTGGGGTATGGTTCTAGGAAGGGCTGATTCTCTCATGTGTGTTGTGGGGCCGGAAGGACTCACCGGTGCTGTGCTGACTCCATGCTTGACGACCGTTACTCGTACAGTTGTAGTTTGAGTCGCGCTCATCGTGCCCGATAGTGACAGTGCATGGCCACGGCTTGGTGGTAGCGTCGCCAGCGGCTCCAGGCCAAGACACGTGTAAGTGGCGCCATTGCACGTCGTAGGAGGAACAGGAGTAGTCCTCGCTCTTCCTAGACTGGAGACGATCTTAAAAAGACGGGTCAAGTCCCGAATCGTGTGTAGTTGGTTCGGAGGGGGTACGGGAGGGTCAAGTCCCGAATCGTGTGTAGTTGATTCGGAGGGTGTACGGGAGAGGAAGGCTCCTTGGCGGCGTCATTCTGCGGTGTCTGGGTTTGAGGTCAGCAGTGCCATGTCAAGGTAGCGGCGGTCATCCCAGATGCCGGTGACTTCGAGGGCGACGGCGGTGATGAGGCGCAGGGCGCTGGCGCGGTCCGGGAAGGCGCCCACGGACCGGATGCGGCGCTTCGTAACCGACCGACGGGCGGCGTCCGACGGGTGCACCCTTCCGTTCGCACCGCGTGGTAGCCGCGCACGGAGTTTCTCGACGTCGAGGCTTGCGTGACTTCAGGATGAATCAGGCGCGGAGGAGGACGGTTGCCAGAGGTGCGGCAGCAACGCGTTCAGACGTGACGCGGGGTGGCTGCCAAGCCGCATTAGCACGTCGGCGAAGTACGCCTCGGGGTTGACGCCGTTGGCTTCGCACGTGGCGACCAGGGAGCTCAGCCCCGCCAGATTCCGACCCGCCTCGTCGTTGCCGACAAAGAGATAGTTCTTCCTGCCCAGGGCCATGGCGCGCAGCGCCCGTTCCGCGGCGTTGTTATCGAGGGGCAGCGAGGGGGCCTCCAGGAAGCGCGTCAGTGCATTCCATTGTCCCTTCGTATAGCGAAGGGACAAGCCCTGAGTGCTCTTGGGAGGATGGAGTGGAAGCTGTTCATCCACCCACGCAGCTAGGTGCTTGAGGACGCGTGCACTGGTGGTGCGGCGAGCATGGAGGTGTTCCGGAGCACCAATCGTCCCTGCGTCTCGGGCCGAATGCTCGACGTGGTACAGCGCGAGGACGAAGTCGAGCGCCGCCCTGGACTCAGGTGCGGTAGGGAGGGCGTCGAAGAATTTGCGGCGCACGTGAGCCCAGCAGCCCACGCGGACCCGCCCCTCCGGCAACGTCACGCGGTTGTAGCCCGGTACCCGTCCGGAGCTGGGTGTCGAAGAGTCGAGTGAGTTGGGACATCTCCATGCGTTCAGGGTGAGCGATGGAGGAGCGGATGAAGAGACATCTGGGAGCCGACGCGTGGCGGCGGCTGGTGTTGGAACTGGAGGAGAGCGGGCAGTCGCACAAGGAGTTCGCCGCGGTGAAGGGCGTCTCGGTGAGCACGCTCCAGTTCTGGTTGTACAAGCTGCGCAGGGAGGCCATGCGAGCGAGCGCTCCTCCCGTGATGCTGCCAGTAGAGGTAGTAGACTCGACCGCGCTTTCAGCGCGGCGGGGAGGGGCCTCTGCATGCGGCCCACCGGCCTTGCTGGAAGCCGCGCTCCCCTCGGGAGTCGTGTTGCGCTTCCCAGCGGGGACGGACGTTGCGTACCTGCGTGCGGTCCTGGCGGGGCTGGGTTGACGTGCTCCTGCTGCCGCGTGCCGTCCGCATCCATCTGGCCGCTGAGCCGGTGGACATGCGCAAGTCCATCGATGGCCTCTTCGTCCACGTGCAACGAGTCCTGGTGGCCGACACGTACTCCGGCCACCTCTTCGTCTTCGTCAGCAAGCGGCGAGACAAGGTGAAGGTGCTGGCGTGGGACGGCGGGGGCTTCCTGCTTCTGTACAAGCGACTGGAGGCGGGCCGCTTCCGGATGCCTGACGTCGCGGACGACGCCACGTCGGTGCAGTTGGACTCCACCCAACTGGCCATGTTGCTCGACGGCATCGACGTCTCGCGGGTGCGTCGGCCAGTCCGGTGGCAGCCACCCGGGCAGGCAGCCGAGGCCCAGGACACTACGGCTCGGCGGTGAGTACCTGGGTGGCATGGCTCGTGAGCTGCCAATGGACCACCACTGCCCGTGGCGGGAGGAAGCCGAAGAGCTTCGCGAGCGACTGACGACTCTCGAGCAGCAGGTCGCGACGCTCACCCGCACCGTCATCGGCACGAAGTCGGAGAAGCTACAACAAAGACAGAATAGAGGCGGCGAAGGAGTCTGAGGCAACAGCCGGGGACAAGGAATCCGAAAGGGACGTCGTCCGCGCGCGTATCTCTGACACGGAGACGGAGGAGCTGATTCTCCCCACCCCCGGCCTCGTGATGCGAGGAGCGATGCCGCGCAACTGGAGTCCCCGCTGGTTCTTCTCGGATGCGCACGCCTTGTCGCCGCGAAGCGTTCAGGGGCGCATCTGTTGCTGACCTGAGCACCGGCTCACCGATGGTGGGCCCGCGATGTCGTCTCAAACACAGCCGACCGAGCGATGGCGTGTGGAAGGGCCGATGCTCAATCGTGGAGTTGCCAGAACTCTCGCGCTCTTAGAAACAGCGGCCTCGCCGGAGCCGACGCGCGGATGGACAGGCATCTCGCCTTGCGATGCCGGGAGTTCGTGCTGTCCGGTGATTACGGTCAATTGTTTCAGTGTTGGCGGAACGGTGACGACGGATTCTTCGAGATTTTTCGGTGGTCCTCACCGAACTGATCTAGAGAGGCGCGCCTGTTCGAGCCGCATCCGCGTCGCTGGAATCCACTGAAGGAGCCTGGACGGCGGATGGCTACCTTTCTCCGGGAGAGACACCATGAACGGGAATCACATCATTCTGTTGGTCGTCGTGTTGGGCGTCGCGCTTTACTGGCTGCCGAAGATCCTGTTCTTTGTGCGGACGCTCAAGTCGTTCCTGACGAACCCCAAGGTGAACCTGCCGCCGCAGCAGCTCTTCGGCCTCTTGTTGGGCGCGGTGAACGCAGAGCAGATCACCGCCTACTGGAACTCGCTGGAGACCGGCGTGCCGAGCCTGCGGCTGCGGACGGGGCTCAGTGAGTGGTGGGGCGTCTACAACCGGCAAACCGCGGCGGACCAGGTGGAGAAGCTCTTGAGCTCGGGCCACCGTGTGACGTTTGACGCGGCCCTGCGCCAACTGGCGAATGTGTCTCCCGACCAGTGGGAGCAGGTCGCGAAGTCCGGCGGCGAAGCGCTGAGCAACCTGGGCGCGAGCCTGGCTTCGTTGAAGGAAGACAAGACCACCTTCACGGCTGAAGATCTGGCGCGAGGCACGCTGGCGTGGGACCTGGGCCGGGCGGTGGTGGTCACGCGCATGAGCTACGACCTCAAGTTCCTGGACGAGAGCCAGGCGTGGGCCTTCATCGCGCGCGCTTCGGAACTGGCCCGGGCCCAGTTCTCCTCGTGGGAGCAGTGGGGCAAGAGCTACCTGTTGGGCCGCGCCATGTGGAACGGCTCCGAGGACGGAATGCTCAGCGGCCTCGCGTCCATCACCGCGGAGTGCCAGGTGGCTCCGGACGGTCCGTGGACGAAGCTCGCCTGGCAGGCGGAGAGCGGGCAGGGCTCAGAGCACGCCTCCAAGCTCGGAACGTAATCGGGAACCGAAGTCCCTTCGGGGGAGGACTGAGCTGGCCGCCCAATGCAGTGATGGGCGTCCAGGCCCCGCTTCAAGGAGGGACTGAGTTGCTTCTCGGCGCTCGGGTGTTGGCAGCCTTGACCGCGAGCGTCGAGGGCGCTGCAGCATCGTGCTACTCGTTCAGTGTCATTCTGATGTGTCGGCCATTTCGCGGAATGAGTCATACGGGCCAACCGTGGGGCCTTCATATCGGACGCCCATGTTTGAGCTCTGACGCGGTACGATCACCAGACTCGTCGAGCCGGAGCATCCCATCATCGCCAATGACAGAACGGCGAGGCTGCGAGAAAGCCCGGTGCTAGAGAACACTGAGCACTCGGCCTTTTTCATCAATGGCATAGACGGCCCCCGCGTCCATCAACACCACATCCCGAAGCCCACAGCGCTCCAGCTTCGGGATGAAGGATACGAAATAGAGACTCTCGCTGGAGCGGATGACAGTGACGTCGTAGACGTCACGGCGAGCAAGGCACTCGGCGAGCTTGGGATTGTCTGAGCTTGCCTTTGCCCCCGGTGGCATGAACTCGTTTCGAGCGACCTCCAGCGCTGCCATGGTCGGTCCGTCTAGGGCGTGTCCGCAAATTAGATCCAGAGGCGGATAGCGGCGATGAGGACCATCGCCAGGTAGTTGGCGGCGCGCTTCTCGTAGCGCGTCGCCACCCTCCGGTTCTGCTTCAGTCGATTGAAGAGACACTCGACCCGGCAGCGCTTGCGGTAGGCCGCATGGCGAAAGGTGCGCAGGCGCGGCTGGTCCGAGCGAGTGGGAATGACGGCCTGCACCCGATGCTCGCGGCACCAGGCCCTCAGGCTGTTGAAGCTGTAGCCCCTATCTCCAACAAGAGCATCTGGGAGTCGACGCGGTGCTCCAGGCGTATTGGCACGAGGGACGCCTCCTGCTGCCATCAGCGCCGGGAAAGCTTGTGTCTCGTGTCGATGGCCCGCCGTCAGTACAAAGACGAGGGGGCGGCCCCGTCCCTCGGCTCGGACATGGAGCTTGGTCGAGAAGCCCCCTTGGCTGCGCCCGAGCGCTTCTGCCTCCCCCCTTTTCTCGGCGTCCCCCGAGCACCTGCCGCGTGCTGGTGTGCTCGCACCACGCTGGCGTCCACGTAATGCAGCGTCCAGTCCAGCCGCCCGTCCTCATTCGCCTCCGCCTGCAGCTGGCGCAGGATTCGCGCCCAAACCCCTGCCTCCTGCCAGCGATAGAAGCGGCTGCTGAGCGTCTTCCAGCTCCCGAATCGCTCTCGAGGCACCTCCCGCCACGGCACTCCGGTGCGCAGCACCCAGCAGATACCGTTCAGCACCACCCGATGGTCCTTGTTCGGGCGCCCCCTGGCCGGCCGCTGCGGTGGCAGCAGGCCGACCAGTCGCTCCCATTGCGCGTCGGTGAATTCTCCCCGGCTCATGCCTTCTCAACGCCGGGCAGCCTCGACCTATTTGCGGACACGTCCTAGATGGACGTGGACGCCCTCTTCGTAGGAATTCGGAAAGACCACCTTCTGAGCCTCCTCAGCAGGGGCGTAGGGTGCCTTGGGAATCTTGTGGTACCCGAGGAGTGAGCATCCCGGCAGGAGTGAAGCCAGCGCCAATCCAAGGGCAGCTCCTATCGCGTAGCTCTCCGAGTTCAAGGCCTCCACCCCATCCCTTCCAACATCTCGATGGTTCCGTGGTCACCATGGGCTTGGCCGGCGAATGGGGATCCACTTCATCTACTACGGGGGGATGACTCGCGGGGCAGTGGGACGCCTTGCACCCCACCGCCCGGTCCTGCTCGTCAGCGCCGCGACTACGCGACGATGACCACGGAGTCCGCGGAGCGCTTTCCAGGTCCGTGGTACACGGCCTCGATGTTGTTGCCGTCCGGGTCGAAGAAGAACGCGGCGTAGTACCCCGGGTGGTACTTCCGCTCCCCGGGCGCGCCGTTGTCCTTGCCTCCGGCCTTGAGCGCCGCCTCGTAGACGCGGTGGACCGTCTCACGGTCCTTCGCCTGGAACGCCAGGTGGACACCGCGTCCGCTCGGTGCTCCCGGGTCCGCGGGCGTCACGAAGAGCTCGTCCGCGTAGAACGTGCCGGGTCCCACCGAGCCCATGGGCACTCCCAGCACGTCCATGATCGCCTGGTAGAACTTCTTGCTCACCTCCAGGTCCTTGACCCGCAGGTGGACGTGGTCAAACAGCCGGCCTCGGTGGAATTCCATGGTGCGCCTCGCAAGAGAATGTGCCCCTATGGGGTATGCACGGAGGCGCGAAGCTGCCATGAAACCCAACTTCCTGACCTTCTTTTGCGAGCTGCCCCCGCGGCCCCTCGTCGAACTGTTCGACACTCGCGGCGTCGTCGAGGATCTCCAAGCACTCCGCGCCGGAGTGAGCCTCGGTCTCCTCGACTTCAGCCCCGAGCGCGCCGAAGTCGTGCGCCGCCTGAACCGCGAGAACATCCCCGTCACCGCGTGGCTCCTCCTCCCCGTGGACCAGGGCTACTGGTTCCACGCCGGCAACGTCCTCCAGGCCCGCGCTCGCTACGAGGCCTTCAGGACCTGGTCCGCCGAACAAGAGCTCCAGTGGGCCGGAGTGGGCCTCGACATCGAGCCCGATATCCAGGAGCTCCGCGCCTGGGCCGAATCCCCCCTGCGCAGCCTCCCCGGAATGCTCGCCCGCTTCGTCCTCCGAGGCGGCCGCACCCGCGAAGCCCGCGCCGGCTATCACGCCCTCGTCGAGCGCATCCGCGCCGATGGCCACCGCGTCGACGCCTACCAGTTCCCCCTCATCGTGGACGAACGCCAGGCCCGCTCCTCGCTCCTGCGCCGCGTCGCGGGCGTCCTCGACGTGCCCGCGGACCGCGAAGTCCTGATGCTCTACACCAGCTTCGTCCGCCCCCGAGGCCCCGCGCTCCTGTGGAGCTACGCCCCCGGAACCGGAGCCCTCGCCGTGGGCAGCACGGGCGGCGGTGTGGACCTCCCCGGTGTCCTCGCGTCACCCCCGCTGGACTGGACGGAGCTCTCCCGCGACCTGCGCCTGGCCGTGCGCTGGACGCACGACCTGCACGTCTTCAGCCTCGAAGGCTGTGTGAAGCAGGGATTCCTCTCGCGCCTGCGCGGCTTCGACTGGGATGCCCCGGTGGAGCCACCCTGGGTGGAGTCCAGGCGAGTGGACGCGGTGCGACGCGCCTTGCGTGGTCTCCTCCGCGTGTCGGGCCAGGTGTTCCGTTGATGGGACGAAGCCCACCTCCCGCTGTCCGCGGACCGTAGCCGCCTCGCGTCATGTCCCCTCCAGGTGACCTGGAGGGTTGACGCTCGCAACCGGCGGAAGTGTCATGCACCCCGATTGCCCGAGCCACTCCCCCGCGTGCTCGGGACGGGAACGACATGACTGACTTCCTCCTGACGTCGAAGCGACTCGGTGCGCTCGTGCTCTGCGCGAGCGTGCTCACGGGTGCCTCCGCATGGGCCGCCCCCGCCAACTCCTCGGTGGTCCCCAACGGAGGCTTCGAGGTCGCGGGAGGCTCCTCCACCGTGCCCGCGTTCTGGACCTCGACCGGCCCCGGCAAGGTGAGCTCCAGCACCAGCGCCGACGGCAAGATTGAAGGCTCGCGCGGCCTGCTCATCGCCAGCCCCCAGGGCGGAGGCGAGACGACCGCCGAGTCCTCCGTCCTCAAGCTCCAGGTCGGCCAGCTCTACCGCCTGAGCGCCTGGGTGCGAACCCAGGGCGTGCAGGTGGACCCGCAGGCCCGGTACCCGACGGCCCACGGCGCCTGTCTGTCGATGAAGAGCTTCCCCTTCACCAACTGCACCCCCGTCTCCAGCGGCGACGCCGGAGCCCGCGCCTCCGTCCTCTTCTTCGCCACCCAGTCCTCCGACAACGTCCAGCTCCACCTGGGCCGCAACGGCAAGGCCACGGGCTCCGCCTGGTTCGACGACGTGCGCCTCGAGCCCGTCGAGGACATCACCTCCTACGTCCCGCTCGAGTCCGTGCGCTGGGCGGGCAAGGGCTTCCGCTACGACGATGGCGGGTGGATCTACGTCCACATCGAGGGCGAGCCCTACGAGCGAGGCCTCCAGTTCGGCGAGCTCGTGTCGCAGGAGATCGTCCGCTACATGGAGAAGCTCGGCGTCCGGGCCGACAACGCCGATGCCTCCAAGGGCTGGAACCACAAGCGGCTCCTGGCCGACTCGCTCTTCCTGCGCAAGTTCGACGCCGAGTACCTCGAGGAGATGAAGGGCATCGCGGACGGCGCCAACAAGGGCGGGGCGAAGTTCAAGGGCCGCGACCTGGATGTGCTCGACATCGTCACGCTCAACACGGCGGTGGACTCGGGCCAGTTGGAGGAGGCCAACCGCGCCACCGCGACGTCGCTCTCCGGCCGGACCTTCCTCAAGGCGGATGAAGAGGCCGAGCGGGGAGGGAAGGGCGACCACTGCTCCTCCTTCGTCGCCACCAGGTCCGCGACGAAGGACGGCCGCGCCATCATCGGGCAGATCTTCATGTGGGACGGCTACACGGGCGTCCACTGGGACGTGATGCTCGACGTGCAGCCGACGCGCGGCAACCGCTTCATCATGCAGACCTTCCCGGGTGGCATCCACAGCGGCGCGGACTGGTTCATCAACTCCGCGGGCATCGTCATCGGCGAGACGACGGTGGGGCAGACGCCGTTCGACATCAACGGTACGCCGCAGTCCAACCGCATCCGCAAGGCCGCCCAGTACGCGAACTCCATCGACGACGTCGCGCGCATCATGAAGGAGAACAACAACGGCCTGTACACGAACGACTGGACGCTCGCGGACGCGAAGACGGATGAGGGGGCGTGCCTCCTGCTCGGCACGAAGAAGACGCGCCTGTGGCGCACCGGCAGCAAGGGCAACGCCGCCGACACCCCGGGCAACCTCAAGGACTTCATCTGGGCCAACAACAACAACCGGGACCTCGAGGTCCGCAAGGAGTCCGTCTCCAGCCCGGACAACGCGCCGGCGGACCTGGCCTTCAACACCTGGAACCGGGACATCGCCTTCTGGGAGTACTACGCGCGCCACGGCAAGAAGGGCTTCGACCTGGACTCCGCCATCCGGATGATGGCCTCCAGCCCCATCAACCGTCCGCACGCCTGTGACGGCAAGGTCACCACCTCCGAGATGGCCGAGAAGCTGATGTTCCTCGCCCACTACGGCAAGACGACGCTGCGCGAGAAGATGATCGGCAGCCGCTTCATGCCGGACCTTCCCGGTGCCACTCCGCACCTGTCACTGGGTTACACGACGTTCAACCCCATCTCCGTCTCCCACCGGCTGAAGGAGGCGCGCAAGGCCTGGAAGGAGCCCGAGGAGCCCAAGCCGCTGCCGCAGGACTTCGCCCAGGTGAAGGACGCGGTCTCCTTCGACAAGTCGCTCCTGTGGGCCAACACGCTGTTCCCCACGACGGATGGGGACAACTGGCTTGTCAGCGGGACGGCCGCGTACTGGCGGCTCGTGCGCGACGTGTCCGGCAACGAGGGCAAGCTGGACAAGTCGTTCGAGCAGCAGCGCGACGCGCTCGCGGACCTCAATGACCGCTACCTCTTCATCACCTCGCGCGAGGCGGACGTCGCGCCCGCGACGGCGAAGACGGACTACGGCCGCTACGGCACGTACCTGGTGCCGCGCATCAAGGGCACCTTCGCGCTGCACCAGCTCCGCCTGCTCCTGGGCAACGCGGACTTCTCCAAGGTGATGAACGCCGTCCACGCGCGCTACGCGAACAAGAACGTCACCACGGCGGACTTCAAGCGCACCGCGCAGGAGGCCTCGGGCAAGGACGTGGGCCCGTTCCTGGCGCAGTGGCTGGAGCGCACGGGCCTGCCCCAGCCGCGCTTCCGCGCCACCGCCGCGCAGGTGAAGGACGGCTACGAGGTGACGCTCAAGGTGGAGCAGCCGGGCCCGAAGCCCTGGCACTTCGTGACGCTGGTCGAGGTGCGCACCGCGAAGGGCTCCACGCTGGAGCGCGTGGAGGTGAAGGGCGCCGCGAGCGAGACCTTCGTCCTGCGCACGAAAGAGGCTCCGGTGCGCGTGGTGTTCAACCCGGGCAACGACGTGCCCGTGCCGCGTGAGCGCTTCCAGGTGCTGTCCAACCAGACGGATGCCTGGGAGCGGCTGCTCCTGGTGCACGGCACCGCCCGGCAGACGGAGTCCATGCGCACGTTGGTGCTGGGCTACCGCGAGACGCTCGCCGACATCTTCACCGAGCGCCTGGTCCCCGTGGCGCCGGACTTCGAGGTGACGGACGCGCAGCTCGCGGACCGGGACTTGATGGTCTTCGGCGGCGCCGAGGACAACGCGCTGCTGGCCCGCCTGGCCCAGGAGAAGAAGCTCCCCCTCGAACTGGGGCGCCGCTACTTCCGCTGGCAGGGGAAGACCTACGGCCGCTCGGACGACGGCATCGCCATGGCGCTGCCCAACCCGTGGAACGCGAAGCGGACCCTGTACCTCTTCGTCGCGAACAGCGGCCTCCAGCTCTGGAACATGACGCGGACCTACCGTCGGGACTTGCGCGGGTGGGCTCAGTTCAAGGGCGGCGAGGTGACGAGCAAGGGCTTCCATGACCTGGAGGCCCTGTCCCAGGATGTGACGGTGGCGCCGGCTCCCACGCCCGTGCCCCCCACCACGCCGCCGCCGTCCGTCCCCGCGCCGGTGATGGGACAGCGCTGACCCCAGGGGCGTGGCGCCGGGAAGGGCTCTTTCCTCGAATTGGCAAGAGTTCCCGGCGCACTTCGGCGGAATAGGACGGGGGTGCGGCTGTTTTTCGAGCCCGCCCGGATGGACGACGGCCATTCGGGTCCGGCAGCATCCCCCGTCTCTCTGTCCCCCGGAGCCTCATGAGCCCCAAGAAGTTCCTTGCCCAGCGCGCCTGGGCCACCCATGCCCTTGGCACCCTGCTGCTGACGGGCTGTGCCAGCTCGCCGCAGCCCGCGCCCACCGCCGTGACCACTCCCGCCGCGGAGGTCACTCCGGCGGCCGAAGCGGCTCCCGCGAAGTGGTCTGTTCCCGTCGCGGAGTCCCTGTCTTCGGAGGCCGTCCGTGCGCTGGGCGTCGAGCTGAAGAACCTGGATGCCTCGGTCCGGCCGCAGGACGACTTCTACCAGTTCGTCAACGGGACCTGGCTGAAGACCACGCCCATCCCCGCGGACCGCGCGCGCTATGGCACGTTCATCGAGCTCGCCGACAAGGCCGAGCTGGCGATGCGCACCATCATCGAGGAGGCCGCCGCCGCGAAGGACCGCAAGGCTGGCACCACGCCGCAGAAGGTGGGCGACCTCTACAACAGCTTCATGGACACCCAGCGCATCGAGTCGCTGGGCCTCAAGCCCATCGCCGGTGAGCTGTCGCGGGTGCGGAAGCTGAAGAGCAAGGACCAGCTCCCGGAGCTGTTCGCGGAGCTCCAGCGCGACGGCGTCCAGACGCCCTTCGGCATGTTCGTGGGCCAGGACCAGAAGCAGGCCACGCGCTACATCGCGTATGTCACCCAGGGCGGCCTGGGCCTGCCGGACAAGGACTACTACTCCAAGCAGGAGCCCAAGTTCGTCGAGATCCGCGCCGCGTACGTCGCGTACATCGAGAAGCTCCTCACGCTGGCGGGGGAGAAGGACGCGAAGAAGGCCGCGCAGGACATCCTCGCGTTCGAGACGGCGCTGGCCGACAAGAGCTGGACCCGGGTGAAGAGCCGGGACCGCGAGGCCACGTACAACCTCAAGAGCATCCAGGAGCTGGAGGCGCTGACCAAGGGCTTCGCGTGGGCGCGCTTCTTCAAGGCCGCGGGCGCCGAGTCGACGCCCGCCGTCATCGTGCGTCAGCCCGACTTCTTCGAGTCGCTGGCGGGGCTCATCGACACCACGCCGGTGCCGGTGCTCAAGCAGTACCTGGCGTTCAAGGTCGTCTCCGCCCGCGCGCCGCTCCTGTCGAGCCCGTTCGAGCAGGCCTCGTTCGAGTTCAACGGCAAGACGCTGCAGGGCCTCCAGGAGAACCGTCCGCGCTGGAAGCGCGGCGTGGCCTCCGTGGACGAGGCGCTGGGTGAGGCCGTGGGGCAGCTCTACGTGGAGCGGCACTTCAGCCCCGCGTCGAAGGAGCGCATGAAGGAGCTCGTCAGCAACCTGCGCGAGGCCTTCCGCGTGGGCATCGACGGGCTGCCCTGGATGAGCGCGACGACCAAGGCGCAGGCGCAGGACAAGCTCGCCAAGTTCAACGTGAAGATCGGCTACCCGGACAAGTGGCGGGACTACTCGAAGCTGCAGATTGTCGCCACGGACCTGGTCGGCAACATGCGCCGCAGCGACGCCTTCGAGTTCCAGCGCATGGTGGGCAAGCTGGGCAAGCCCATCGACCGTGAAGAGTGGGGCATGACGCCGCAGATGGTGAATGCCTACTACAGCTCCACGATGAACGAGATTGTCTTCCCGGCCGCCATCCTCCAGCCGCCGTTCTTCAACCCGGACGCGGACGACGCGACGAACTACGGCGCCATCGGCGGCGTCATCGGCCACGAGATCAGCCACGGCTTCGACGACCAGGGCAGCCGCTCCGACGGCGACGGCAACCTGCGCAACTGGTGGACGGACGAGGACAAGAAGGGCTTCGAGAGCCGCACTTCCGTGCTGGTGGCGCAGTACTCGGGCTTCAGCCCGCTGGAGTCGATGAAGGTCAACGGCGAGCTGACGCTGGGTGAGAACATCGGCGACCTGAGTGGCCTCACCGTGGCCTACCAGGCCTACAACCTGTCGCTGAAGGGCCAGCCGTCGCCCTCCATCGCGGGCTTCACGGGCGCGCAGCGCTTCTTCCTCGGCTGGGGGCAGATCTGGCGCGGCCTGTACCGCGACGACACGATGCGCCAGTTGCTGCTCACCGACAGCCACTCGCCGCCGATGTACCGGGTGAATGGTGTGGTGCGGAACATGCCGGAGTTCTACGAGGCGTTCGGCGTGAAGCAGGGCGACGCGGGCTGGCTGCCGCCCGAGCAGCGCGTGAAGATCTGGTAGTCGTCAGATGCTCCCCACCGTCCGAGTCGGGCGGTGGGGGCTTCCAGGGCCCCTCGGCGAGGGGCCCTCGAGGCCGGGTGGACAGCGCCCTTGGGATGTTTACGCTGGTGCGTCCCTCACCGAGGTCGCTCGCGTGAACCCCATCTTGCTTCGCGTCGTCTGTGGTCTGCTGTTCACCGCGCTGGTGTTGGGGGTCGTCGTGCATCCCCCCGACAACCTCACGCAAGGGCTGGGGATGTTGCTCCCCGCGAGCATGTTCCTGGGTGTGGCCCTGAAGGGCCCCCGGAGAAGCCTCATCCCGAAGAAGAAGAAGGGCCCCCCGCCCGTCGCCGCGCAGGACGTGTTCCCGCCGACCTGAGGGCGAAGGACCTCTCGCCCCCAGGGGACCGCGGTGGTGGCTACTTCTTCGCGGAGGGCTTGTTGATGTGGGCGAAGAAGTCGTTGCCCTTGTCATCCACGACGATGAAGGCGGGGAAGTCGACGACCTCGATCTTCCAGACGGCCTCCATGCCCAGCTCGGCGTACTCGAGCACCTCCACCTTGGTGATGCAGTCCTTGGCGAGCCGTGCCGCGGGTCCGCCGATGGAGCCCAGGTAGAAGCCCCCGTGCTTCTTGCACGCGTCGGTGACGGCCTGGGAGCGGTTGCCCTTGGCGAGCATCACGAAGCTGCCGCCCTCCGCCTGGAACTGGTCCACGTACGCGTCCATGCGGCCGGCCGTCGTCGGGCCGAACGAGCCGGAGGCATAACCTTCCGGCGTCTTCGCGGGGCCCGCGTAGTAGACCATGCGGTCCTTCAGGTACTGCGGCATGCCCTCGCCGCGGTCCAGGCGCTCCTTGAGCTTCGCGTGCGCGATGTCGCGCGCCACGACCATGGGGCCGGTGAGCGACACGCGGGTCTTGATGGGGTAGCGGGACAGCTCCGCGCGCAGCTCGCTCATGGGGCGGTTGAGGTCCAGCTTCACCACCTCGCCGGACAGGTCCGCGTCGGTGGTCTCCGGCAGGTACTTCGCCGGGTCGGCCTCCAGCTGCTCCAGGAAGACGCCGTCGCGGGTGATCTTCCCGAGCACCTGCCGGTCCGCCGAGCACGATACGGCGATGGCCACCGGGCACGAGGCGCCGTGGCGAGGCAGGCGGATGACGCGCACGTCGTGACAGAAGTACTTGCCGCCGAACTGCGCGCCGATGCCCATGCGCTGCGTGAGCTTGAGCACCTCCTGCTCCAGCTCCACGTCGCGGAAGCCTCGGCCCAGGGCGTTGCCGTCGCGGGGCAGGGTGTCCAGGTAGCGCGCGGAGGCGTACTTGGCCGTCTTCAGCGCGAACTCGGCGGAGGTGCCGCCCACGACGATGGCCAGGTGGTACGGCGGGCACGCCGCGGTGCCCAGCGAGCGGATCTTCGCGTCGAGGAAGTTGAGCAGGCTCTGCGGATTCAGCAGGGCCTTGGTCTCCTGGTACAGGTAGCTCTTGTTGGCGGAGCCGCCGCCCTTGGCCATGAAGAGGAACTTGTAGGCGTCGCCCCCCGTCGCGTAGAGCTCGATCTGCGCGGGCAGGTTGTTGCCGGTGTTCGTCTCCCGGTACATGTCGAGCGCGGCCATCTGCGAGTAGCGCAGGTTCGACGTGCGGTAGGTGTCGAACACGCCGCGGGAGATGGCCTCTTCGTCGTTGCCGTCCGTGAGGACGTGCTGGCCCTTCTTGCCCATGACGATGGCGGTGCCCGTGTCCTGGCAGGACGGCAGCACGCCACCGGCGGCGATGTTGGCGTTCTTCAGGAGCTCCAGCGCGACGAAGCGGTCATTGGCTGACGCCTCCGGGTCCTTGAGGATGTTGGAGAGCTGACCCAGGTGCCCGGGGCGCAAGAGGTGCGCGATGTCCCGCATGGCCTCCCGGGTGAGGAGGGAGATGGCCTCGGGGGCCACCTGGACGAAGCTGCGTCCGCCGGCCTCGAAGGTGGAGACATGGTCCTTCGTGAGCAACCGGTAAGGCGTCTCGTCCTTGCCCAGCGGCAGCATGTCCTGGAACTGGAAGTCGGTCATCGCGTGGCCTCTACGGGGGAGTCTTCGGGGGCAGGAGTAGCGCCCCTGGGGCCGGGATGGGAGCCAAAAACGTGGCGGGGGGCCTGGACCCGGGGTGAGGAGGGGCTCGGCCTCGGGGAGGGGGAGGGGGGCTGACGGTCGGCTGGTGGTCAGCCCGCCCGGTCGACAACTCGCGATGTGGCCCGGTTGTGCGATGCTGTGGCCCCCCGTGGCTTCCTCCTCCGTACAGGCTCTGTGGCTGGCTCTCCTGGCGCTCTCGAGCGGCGCCACGGCACTCGCGGCTGAACCCTCCACCGTCGAACAGCGGGCCCGCGAGGACCTGGACCGGCAGCTCCAGGCCCTGGTCAAGACGCCTCCCCCGGAGGTCGTCATCACGTACGAGGGCCTTCCGGGCGCGGGCACGTCGCGCGCCTACAAGCTGCTGGAAGTGGACTTCCTCCTCAACGGCCAGCCGCTCGCGGTGCCAGGGTTGGATGTCCTGAGCGGGCCGGGCGTCCACCGTCTGGCGGCGCTCAAGGTGGACGAGGGCTCCTACACGCTCGTCTCCCGCGTCACCTACACCAACGACGCCTGGAACCTGTTCAGCGAGGAGAGTGGCTTCCTCTGGAAGATGACGGCCTCCGTCACGTTCCAGGCGCAGAAGGGCCTGCGGATGCGGGTGCGCGTGCTGCCCGCCATCAACCCGACGGCGCCCGACCCTCGGCTCAAGCTGAAGCTGTCGCACGATGTATCGGCGGAGATGACCGCGCCGCTCGCGGACGCGACGCTGCTGGCGGAGACGACGGACGCGGGCTCGGCGCCCGTGGCGAAGGTGACGCCTCCGCCCGTGACGCCGCCGCCTGTCACGCCGCCCCCCGTGACGCCTCCACCCGTCGCCGTGACACCGCCGGTGGCGGCGGGGCGCGATGCGCCGGAGCAGGGGCCGGTGGCTCCGGGCCGACTGTCGCTGCGAGTGCTCGTGGGGAAGAAGCCCGTGGCCGCCACGGCGTTCGTCCGAGGCAAGGGCGCGCCTCAGCGCGTGCTGCTGGAGAAGGGCGCGCGCGGCCCGTCGCAGGTGATGGTGCCACCGGGTGAGTACACGGTGGATGTGATGGCGAAGGGATTCCTCGCGCAGACGCGGCAGGTGAAGGTCACGCGCGAGAAGGAGTCCTCGGTGTCCTTCGTGCTGGCGAAGGCGCCGGCGAAGAAGGCGCAGCAGGCGCAGGTGAAGAACGAGCGCGTGGAGTTGCCCAAGCTGCCGCGCTTCGCGGAGAAGCAGGCCGCGCCTCGCAAGGGCTCCACCACGGCGATGGCTCTGCTGGTGGACATGCTGGTCCGCGACGAGTCCCTGCGGCTGAAGCTGGAGGGCCACACGGACAATCGCGAGGTGCCTGCGTCCGCGCGTCAGTCCCTCTCCGAGGCGCGAGCCCGGGCGGTGGCGGACGTGCTGGTCCGCGCCGGACTGAGCCCCTCGCGCATCGAGTCCGCGGGGCTGGGCGACACGCGGCCCAAGGCGCCGAACCTGATTCCTCGCGGGCGGGAGCTGAACCGCCGCGTGGACATCGTGCTCGTGCGCGGCAAGTAGCGCGGGCGTCAGCGGCCCGCGCGCCCGGCCTTCGCCGCGGGCTTCACTTCATAGGCCCCCGTCCTGGCGTTGATGGACGTGCGCGGCAACCGGGGGCTCTCCTCGAAGAGGGTGTACGCGGGCTGGAGGCTCTTCCACAGGGCCAGCCGCTGCGCGTCCGTGCCTGCCTCCTTCTCCAGGGCCGCCATGCCGGCCGCGTCGAGTCGGCGCGGGAAGATGTGGATGGGGGCATCCCGCTTCGTCCGGGCGCGCGTGTCCAGGGCCATCAGGTACAGCTCCTCGATGGGGCCATCCTGGATGGCGATGCAGCCGATGCTCACACAGTCGCCGTGGACGAAGATGTCGCCGCCCAGCGGGACACCGGGCTTCTGGTGGCGCCTGTCCGCCGCGTTGGGATAGCTGACGCGAATGGAGAGGTGGTAGTTGCTCCACGGGTTGAAGAGGTCGAGGGTGTAGAAGCCCTCGGGCACCTGGAGGTCGCCCTGGCGGCGCTTGGGGCCCAGCTCCCCCGACGCGGCGCAGAACGGGTAGGTGCGCACCTTCACCAGCGGCCCGTCCTTGGGGCCGGCCCAGACCTCCAGCTCCCGCTCGTGCTTGAAGGCCCGGACGTAGAGCTGCTCCGTGGGCCATGGTGTCCCGGCGGCGGCGAAGAGCGCGGTGACGTCCTTCATCCGCTGCTTGCGCGCGGTCGCGACGCGGTCCTCCGCGTGGGCGCTCAGGGCGAGCAGGGCTCCAAGGACAGCGGCGACTCGGGTCAGGGAGAATGTCATGGCGGGCTTGGACACGTGGGGGTCGCTCACCGTTCCACGGGCCCGGTGGAAGGGGCGTGACGCTCCCGGCGCAGGGGGCGCCAGCGGTAGGCGCACTCCGTCAGGTGCAGCACCGAGTCCAGCCGCGCACCGGGGGCGAGCGGGCCCTCCTCGAAGTATTCGCAGTACAGCTCCACGGGCGTGCAGAAGCGGGCGTTCCACGGCTCGCGGTCGATGGTGAGCACGTAGACGAAGTCACCCGAGACGCCGAGCGCGTCGTAGCACTCCACCAGCGGCTCGTGCAGGTCGTGGAGCCCCGTCCACACGCTGCCGAGGGGCGGCTGCGTCCGCGGCTTCGTGTCGAACATCGCGACCAGCTTGCCTCCGGGAAACGCCGCCTCCGGGTCCACGGCGACGGTGAGCAGGTCTCCCTCGCGCGCCATCACCATGTTCGCCTCGCCGAAGGCGTGGAAGCGGAACTCGTCCAGCGCGTTGCCCACGTGGCGCATCACCGGGTCATTCGTCTCGCTGCGCACGAAGTAGCCGCCGCGCCGCCAGTCCCCTTGGGCGTTGCGGTAGCGCACCGCCGCGCGATAGCTGGCCTGGTAGAAGCACACCCCCAACAAGGGCGAGACACCCTGGGGCCGCATGTCGCGCAGCGACGACATCAGCACCTGGACCCAGGCGGTGCCTCGGTGGATTTCGGGCACCAGCGGAGCGGGGAGCAGCCGCGCGAGCCGGTCCGCATCCACCGCGTAGTTGATGGACACCGCCTCCACCCAATGTGTCTGCACTTGCGTCAGCCAGGGAATGGAGGGGCACTCATCCATGCCAGGCGAGCTGGGGCTCGGGTCCTGGCTTTGTTCGAGCAAGCGTGCGGCCTCGCGCAGGGCCTCATGGCCTGGCGGCGTGGGGACCCAGCGGCGCTGCTGTTCGCGCACGAGGCCCGCGCTTCGGAGTGCTTGCAACGCCAACATCGGGTCGGTGACACCCGCCCGCGCGAGCCGCGCATGGAGCTCACGCGCCTCCAGGCCGAGCGGCTCGGTCGCCAGCGCCACCAGGGCCGCGAGGGCTTCGGGTGTCATACCAGCCGAGCCACGGGCGCCTGGGCCGCGAGCCGCTTGCGCCGTGCGCGATGGAGCATCAACCCACCGCCGAACTGGACCGCGAACCAGAGCGCGCCCAGCAGGTTGAAGGCCTGGTCCGGCACGAAAGGCATCACCAGGGCCACCGCGGCGAAGAACGCGGCCACCGAGAACCAGATGCGGCCCATGAGCGCGCCCATCATCGAGAAGGCCGTGGCGAACAGCACGCAGGCCACCGACGGCATGAACAGCCGGTCCAGGCCCAGCAGCCAGTTGATGAGCGCCACGCAGACCATGCCGCCGATGAAGGTGGTCCAGATGGCCCAGATCTGCCGCTCGACGAAGGAGCGCGCGCCCGCCGTCTGGCCTCGCTTGAGCACGAAGATGGAGGCGATGTTGAACGCCAGCACGATGCCCCAGAGGAGGACGTAAGCGTGTGGCGTGCGATGTGACTGGGACCAGAGCCACTGCGTGGCGACGAAGCCCGTGGCGTTGGTGAAGGCATGGAGCATCCAGATGGTGCCCCAGTTCTGCAGCGCCGAATCGTCACGCGCCTGCGTCACGACGCGGCGGATGAGCTCGAGTGCCTGGCTTGCTTCTTCGCGATTCATCGTGACTTCGAGTCTACGCGAACTGCTTCCATCTGGCTGTACTCGAGTACCACCACGCTCGCGGAGCCTGGCTGTCTGGGATGGGACCTTCATGCAATGGTGAGAGTTTCGTCGAAGGTATTACTTGCCAGGGCACATATGAAAACTCTGGCTTTGTCGGATGTGGTGTCTCGGTTCGCGCTGGTCGTTCCGTTGCTGGGCCTGTGTGCCTGCGGTGGTGAGCCGGCTTCGACGACTCTCGCGGACGAGGAACTTGGAACTCCAACGCTTCACCTGGAGGCCGCCTCGGCCCCCTCCGAGGACACGGGCTCGCGTGGCACGCTCATCTCGGGCACCTTGTCGGGGACGCTGACGCTGACGGGCTCTCCCTACCTCATCAGCGGGGATGCGAACGGCGTGGTGACGGTTCCCAAGGGCCACGTGCTCAAGGTGATGCCGGGCGTCATCCTCGACTTCAGGGGCCGTCCCGACGTGACGGAGGCCGACGTGGACCCCCACTCCCCCAGCAGCGTGATGAATCACCAGCGCGGGAGGGTGGAGATGCGCGTGTACGGCGGCATCCAGGTTCGCGGCACGGCGAGCCAGCCCGTCATCTTCACCTCCACGAATCCCTATGGCTGGTGGGGCATGAACTTCTTCGGGGCGGGCTCCGTGGGAGACGGGCATCCCTACTTCGAGTCCATGGTCTTCGAGAAGGTGCGCAAGAACGACTACAACGGCCCTCGGGGTTCGACGCGCGGCGCGCTGTGGGCGTACTACCTGGGGCCGGTGACCATCCTGAACTCGGTCTTCCGCAACAACGTCGCGTCGGCCAAGTGCGGTGCCCTGGACTTGATGTTCACGGTGGGCTCCAGGGTGGAGAACTCCACCTTCGAGTACAACGGGACGTTGGACATCGACCGGTTCGCGCAGGCCGGCTCGTACGCGATGACGGGCGGCGGTGCGATGTGCGTGACGCACGGACGCAACTCCGTGGTGCGCAACAACGTCTTCCGGGGCAATGGCCTGGAGGCGTTCAGCGGCTTCACCTGGAACAGGCTGGCGCGCAGGCCCTTGCTCGACTGGCCCAACGTGCAGGGGACGTATGACCTGGGCGGTGGCGGCGCGCTGCACTACTTCCAGCCGGACAACGACCTCATCGAGAACAACCGCTTCGTAGGCAACTTCGTGACGCAGGGGCCCGCGGCGGCCATCTACGTGGAGCACATCGGGACTCGCGGCGTCCTCCTGCGCGGCAATCGCTTCGAGAACAATCAATCCGCGTCCGGGGGCGTGGTGGTGTGCAACCGGGGCAGCGGTGGGGTGAACCTGGTGCTGGCCGCCGACAACCTCTTCAGTGGGAACAAGGTGAACGGAGGCATGGCCCCGCCGGTGTCGGGGGACTGCAGCGTGGCCGCCCAGTAGCCCGGGTCCCTCCCACCTCGCGTCGTGGTGCGTTGAATCAAAACGCACCCAGGCCGTCAGTCCTCGTGAACACATCAGCGCGCTTCGCGCTCACGAGGATTTTTCCCACATGAACGTCATCTCTTCGGCCTTGGTCGCGGGACTTCTCCTGGCGGGAAGCGCCCAGGCGCAGCACCGGCATCCGCAGGGCGAGCGCGCGCAGGACCGGCGCGAGATTCGAGAGACCCGCCGTGAGCTCCGGGATGACCGCCACGACGTGGCGGAGCTCCGGGCCGTGCTCTCCCGCTTCGACAGTGCCTGGGCCCGCCGCGATGTCCGGGAGATGAGCGCGGTGGAGGACCGCCTTCGCGAGCTGCTCCGAGCGGAGATGCGAGAGAGCCGCCGGGAGCTGTCGTCCGCGAACGCGGAGTCCCACCGCAGCCAGCGCGAGCTTCGCGCAGAGCAGTGGGAGGCGCGGGACGACGCGTCCTGGGGCCGCCGGCATCCGCGGCGCGAGGTGCGCGACGACCGCCGGGACGCGCGGGATGACCGGCGCGATGTGAGGGCGGAGGTGGCCTCGATTCGCACGCGCCAGGCCATCGCGCGCGAGCTCATGGAGCTGGACGGCCGCCGCAACGGGGGCGCGCTGCACCGCAAGCGGGACCTCATCCAGGAGCTCATCGAGCTGGCGGAGCGGGAGATCCACCAAGGCCGGCAGGAACTCAAGGAAGACCAGCGCGAGCTGCGCGAGGACCGCCGCGGCGGCTGGCGCGGCTGAGCGGACGCCCGACGCGGGGAGTCGAGGTTCGCTCGCCGGGCGACACTTTCGTCGGGGAGCACGACATCCGTGCTTCCGAATGTCCGCGAGTCGTCATTGACTAGGGCGCGTGGGAATCTGGTCGAAGAAGAGCCTCGCGAGGCTCCAGGATGAGGACAGCGCGGGGCATGAGATGCACCGCACCCTCAATGGGCTCCAGCTGACGTTGCTGGGTATTGGCGCCATCATCGGCGCGGGAATCTTCGTCGTGACGGGGACGGCGGCCGCGCAGCACGCGGGTCCAGCCATCGTCCTATCGTTCGTCCTGGCGGGGCTGGGGTGTCTCTTCGCGGGGCTGTGTTACGCGGAGTTCGCCTCGATGATTCCCGTCGCCGGGAGCGCGTACACGTACGGCTACGCCACCTTGGGTGAGCTGGTGGCGTGGATCATCGGCTGGGACTTGATGCTGGAGTACCTCTTCGCCTCCTCGGCCGTGGCGGTGGGGTGGTCCGGTTACATGACGGCCTTCCTGCGCGACTACGTGGGGGTGGCGCTCCCGGCGGCGCTGTCGAACGCGCCGTTCGAGACGGCGCCCGGCTCGCTCATCCCGCATGCCACCGGCGCCATCATCAACCTGCCCGCGGTGCTGCTGGTGGGCGTGCTCACGGTGCTGCTGGTCGTGGGCATGCGGGAGTCGGCGCGCGTCAACAACATCATCGTGTTCCTGAAGATTGGCATCGTCCTGCTGGTCATCCTCTTCGGGGCGTTCCACATCGACCAGGCGAACTGGACGCCCTTCATCCCGCCCAACACGGGCCGCTATGGCGAGTTCGGCTGGAGCGGCATCCTCTCCGGGGCGGGGGTCATCTTCTTCGCGTACATCGGCTTCGACGCCGTCTCCACCGCGGCGCAGGAGACGAAGAATCCGTCGAAGGACCTGCCGACGGGCATCCTCGGCTCGCTCATCGTGTGCACGGTGCTCTACGTGTTGATGGCGGGCGTGATGACGGGCCTGGCGCCGTACTCCACGCTCGATGTCCCCGAGCCCGTCTACGTGGCCATCTCCAAGGGCGGCCCGGCACTCGCGTGGCTGCGTCCCATCGTGGGGCTGGGGGCCATCGCGGGCCTGGCGTCGGTGGTGCTCGTGATGCTGATGGGGCAGCCGCGCATCTTCTTCGCCATGTCGCGGGACGGGCTGTTGCCGCCGTTCTTCGGCCGCATCCACCCGCGCTACCGGACGCCCTACATCTCCACCCTCATCACGGGGGGCGTGTCCATGGTGGTGGCGGGTCTGTTCCCCATTGGATTGCTGGGGCACCTGGTGTCCATCGGGACGCTGTTCGCGTTCGTGGTCGTCTGCGCCGGCATCCTGGTGCTGCGCTACACGCGGCCGGACCTGCCCAGGCCCTTCCGCACGCCCTTCGTGCCGGTGGTTCCCATCCTGGGCATCCTCTGCTGTGGCGCCTTGATGCTGGGCCTGGGCCTGGAGACGTGGCTGCGCCTCATCATCTGGCTGGGGCTGGGGCTGGCCATCTACTTCTTCTACGGCCGGAAGCACTCCCGGGTGGCGCAGGCAGAAGCACGAGAGGGCGCCCGGGCGCCTTGAGCGGGTGTTCATGACCGCACGTTGGCGGCTTCCGGACCCCGGGCCGTCGAGCGTCTGGCAACGTGCGGCCTTGCTCTCCTGGCGGGGTGGCCTGGATGTGCCCGGGTCGTTAAAGATGTGGGCATGTCTCCTTCCCGCCATGGTTGTCAGTTCTCTGGGGTGCGACTCGAGCGGGTGCGTGCCTCCCGCCAGTTCGAGGACGGCCGCTTCCGCAACACCGCCCCCGTGGGGCCCGGCATCCAGGGCAACCCGCTGCCGGTGCTGGGGGAGTTCTTCCTAGGCGCCTCGAAGCGGGTGCCGCCGGGGCCCGTGCCGTTGGAGAGCCCGCTCGAGACCTGGACCCGTCGGCCGGAGAGCGGGTTCCGGGTGACGTGGCTGGGCCACAGCACGATGCTCCTGGAGCTCGACGGCGCGCGCATCCTGACCGACCCCGTGTTCGGCGAGCGCGCGTCTCCGCTGTCCTTCGCGGGGCCTCGGCGGTTCCACGCCGTGCCCGCGTCGCTGGAGTCGCTCCCGGAGCTGGATGCGGTGCTGGTGTCGCACGACCACTACGACCACCTGTGCCGGCCGACGATCGAGGCGCTGGTGAAGCGGCGGGTCCGGTTCGTCACGGCGCTGGGCGTGGGCGCGCATCTGGAGGCGTACGGCGTCGCGCCGGAGCTCATCACCGAGCTGGACTGGTGGGAGCGGACGCAGGTGGGGCCGGTGGTGTTCACGGCCACGCCGTCACAGCACTTCTCCGGCCGAGGGCTGGGGGACCGCAATCGGACACTGTGGGCGTCGTGGGTGATGGAGGGCGAGAAGCACCGCGTGTTCTTCAGCGGGGACACGGGTCTGACGGAGGAGCTGGTGGAGGTGGCCCGACGTCACGGCCGCTTCGACCTGGTGATGCTGGAGGTCGGCGCGTTCCACCCGAGCTGGGGCGGCATCCATCTGGGCCCGGAGAACGCGCTCAAGGCCCACGCGATGCTGGGCGGCGGGACGCTGATGCCGGTCCACTGGGCCACGTTCAACCTGGGGCTGCATCCGTGGGACGAGCCCGCGGAGACGCTCCTTCGCATGGCCACCGAGCAGCAGGTGCAGCTCTTCACGCCTCGCCTGGGCGCGGCGGTCGAGCCGACGCGCTGGGAGCTTTCCACGCCCTGGTGGCGTGAAGTCACCGAGGCCGCGCTGAACCCTCGCCCCGTCATGGGCGGGTAGGGCGGGCCGGGAGACTGATAGTCCTGGGCTATCAGTCTCATCGAAACGTTGTCTTGGAACGATGAGCGAGGACTGGGCATCTTTTGACTCGCAGGTGAAAGGAGTCATGCCCATGCCACTGATTGCTCTCGCGGGTGTTGGTTCAGGTGCGCTGCACGCGCTGGCGGGACCGGACCATCTGCTGAGCCTCGCGCCGCTGTCCGTGGGACGTCGGCAGGGGGCATGGTGGGTGGGGCTGATGTGGGGACTGGGGCACGGGCTGGGCACGCTGCTCGCGGCGGGGGCGCTCCTGGTGCTCCTGTCGGCCGTTCATCTGGAGTTCGTCGACCGTTGGGCGGAGCGTGTCGCGGGGCTCGCGCTGTTGGGGATGGGCGTGTGGGGATTGACGCGTCGCCAGGCGGTGGCGGGCGAGGCTCAGCCCCCGCGAGGTGTCGCCGCCGTGGGGCTGGTGCATGGCTTGACGGGCGCTTCCGCGCTGCTGTTGCTGCTGCCCGTCACGGTGTCCGGCACGGCGCTGGAGCAGGCGCTCTTCCTCGGCGGGTTCTCGGTGGGGAGCACGCTGGCCATGTCCGCGCTCACCGCGGGCATCGCCGCCGTCTCTCGAGCGCGCCGGCTCTCCACGAAGGTCGCCGCCCACGTGACGCGAGGGGCCTCGTCGCTCTCCATCCTGCTGGGCGGTGTGTGGATGGCGGGGAGCTTCTAGCGGCGAGTCGTGCTCGCACGCGACGTGTCCGCGCCTCGGGGACGGGGCTCGGAGGGGTAGCCCTCCCGGAGGGTGGAGGCGAGCTGTCGCAGGGCCGCGGCGAGCGGGGTGCTGCGTCGCCACACGAGCGCGAGGGTTCGGTGCGGAACCGGAGGCGCGATGGGGCGCACGACGAGCTCCGCGCGACGGCTCTCGGTGGGGATGGCCAAGGCTGGGAGCAGGGTGACACCGGCTCCGCCCGCGACCATCTGCGCGAGCGTCGAGAGGCTCGTCGCGCGGAACTCCTGCTCGTGGGCCCGAGCCCGCGTACAGAAGGCGAGGGCCTGCTCTCGAAGGCAGTGGCCCTCGTCGAGCAGGAGGACCTTGGCGTCGCGCAGTTCCGACAGCGAGACGGGAGTGCTCCTGGCTGCGAGCGGGTGTCCCTTGGGTGCGACGACGAAGAACGCATCCTTGGCGATGTGGTCCCGCTCCACGTCGCCGACATCGGCCTCGAGTGCCAGCAGGGCCGCGTCGAGAGTTCCTGCCTCCAGGCTTCGTGTCAGTGCCTCGGTCTTGTCCTCGACCCAGGCCAGGGTCAGGCGGGGATACTGCTTGCGAAGGAGGGGCGTGAGCGCGGGGAGGAGGTACGGCGAGACGGTGGGGATGATGCCGATGCGCAGCGTTCCATCGAGGGGGTTGCCGACGCGCCGAGCCTCGTCCTGGAGGTCATCGGCCTCCAGCAAGAGGCGCCGGGCTCTCTCCACCAGTCGTTGACCGGCGGCGGTGGGCAGCACCCGCTTGCGGTCGCGCTCGAACAGCCGGACTCCGAGCGCTTCCTCGAGCTGTGCGAGCTGGGCACTGAGGGAGGGCTGCGAGACGTGGCACCGCGTCGCGGCTTCGCGGAAGCTCAGCGTGTCCGCGACGGCGACTGCGTACTGGAGCTGTCGGAGCGTGAAGGGGTGGGGGTTCAGGAGCACGATGCTCCGTCCCTATCACGACGGGCCTGAGCCCATGGCGCGGAGCCGTGCGTGGACCTCGCGCACGGCGCGCTGTGTGGCGGCATCCTCCGTCGCGGGAGGCCAGGGCTGCTCCGTCTCCTCGACCCACCAGCGCGCCTGTCCTGGAGGCGACCAGCGCTCCTGGGCGAGGATGCGCGAGAGGCGCTGGGCGCAGACCTCGGGGGCTTCCCAGCCTCGCTTCACGAGCGAGAGCAGCCACCCGATGGGGCCTGTGCGGGCTCCCAGGTCCGTACGGACGACACCCGGGTGGAGCACCAGGACATCCACCGCTGGATGCTCGGTGGCCACGTCACGCATCGCGAGGGCGAAGCCGAGCTTGGTGTCGCAGTACGTGCGGAGGCTGGAGAAGTCCTCGCCGGTCGGGGTGCGTGCGGCATCGAACCGGCCCTTCACCAACAGGCCCGCGCTCACCAGCAGGACGCGCCGCAGTCGCTTCGCCTCGAGCAGGGCTTGTTGCATGACGAGCGGCGCGGCGTGGTTCACCGCGAAGCCTGACTCCAGTCCGTCCACCGTCAGCTCGCGATGGGTGGGCCAGATGCCCGCGTTGTGCACCAGCGTGGCTCCGGGAGACACCTGCTCCACGAGCTGCTGGCCCAACGCGCGGGCTCCCGCGAGCGTCGACAGGTCGCCGGGGATGACGACCGCCTGCCCACCTTCTTCTTGGATGAAGGCGGCCAGTGACTCCAATCGCGCGCGGTCGCGGGCGACGAGGATGAGCCGGTACTCACGCGACTTCGCGAGTGCTCGCGCCAGCGCAAAGCCAATCCCTCGTGATGCCCCCGTCAGGATGAGGTCGGTGGTCATGCGGGAAAGCCTGCCAGCCTCGTTCTGAAATTGGAAGATTGTTCCAATTTATATCCAAGACACGCCGCCAGGGAAGGGCCGGGTTCGCGCAGGGCGTCGTCACTCAGTCGCAGTTCTGGAACACGAGGATGCCGGGGCCATAGGGCGTCGTGACGGGCACCCAGGCTTCCGTGGCCTCCGCGATGCGGTCCAGGTCCAGGGACAGATGAAGAAGTTCCGAGGGTGCGGAGCCCGTCGGCGTCGACCAGAAGGGGACGCGGCTGACGACCTGGGCGAGGCTCTCCACCTGACCCTGCCTCCACTCCTCGAGCGGTGGAGGGTTTCCGCGGAACTCCTTGTGGAAGAAGCCCAGCAGCGCTCCCTCGACGTCAAATGCTTCGTTCGCCTCGGGGTCGTAGTCGTTGGAGGGAACAGGCACTAGGAATCCCTCCGCCGCGCGAGTCGAGGTCATGAGGCCTTCGCACTGGTGCTCGTAGGTGACGCCCGTGGGGGCCAGCACGATGACGGCGAGACCGAAAGGGGAGGTGCCTGCAGGGTCGAGAAAGACATTGTGAGTGGCCATCACGCTCTCTTCGTCACGGGTTGCATCTCTCTGACATGTTGCCAGTCTCCCTTGGGTGCGGGGCCTCCGATGCGAAGCACGAGACCGATGACCCCTGGAGGGGCAGCGCATAGGGTAGGGGCATGGGGCCAGCACGACGGGATGGAGTGAAGCGACGCGACGCGCTGCTGGATGCGGCGCTGCGGTGCTTCGCGGAGCGGGGGCTCCTCGGCACCGGCATCGAGGAGATTCGCAAGGCCGCTGGCGCGAGCCCTTCGAGCGTCTACCACCTGTTCGATGGACTCCCGGACCTCACGCTCGCGCTGCTGCTCCGCACCTTCGAGCGGCTCTTCACCCACCTGGTCTCCCGGGTCGTGCCCACCGCCACCGCCGAAGCGGCCGTCGTGGCCCTGGTGGATGGCCACCTGGAGTGGATCCTCTCCCACCGGGACGAGGGCCGCTTCATGTACCAGGCGATGGCCGTGGAGCTGGGCACGGACGCGGCGGAGGTGCTCCTGGCCCGCAAGGCGGAGCTGCTCGCGCCCATCGTCCAGCACGTCGCACGCTTCGTCTCGGAGGGCTCACTGCCGCCCTGGCCTCCCTTGCTCCTGGACGTGGTGCTGCTGGGCCCGAGCCACGAAGCCTGCCGCCGTTTCCTCGGAGGCGCTCCGCTGGACCCCGTGTGGATGCGAAGCCAACTGCCGAAGCTGGCCTGGCGGAGTGTCAGGCCTCACACACCTCGCGGCGTGTGAGTCAGCGTCCCAAGACCCACGCACGCAGCCACGCCAGGAAGGTGCCCAGTCCGGGTGTCACCTGCGCCTGGGTCCATCGCAGCTTGCGCACCTGCCGGGGCCCGCGCGCTTCAGCGGCAAGGGGCTCCAACATCGCCAGCGCCTCCTCCCGCTCCCGCTGCCGCGCGAGCTGGAGCACCAGGTCCAGCTTCACCTCGAACAGCGTCGCATCCAACGCGAGTGTCTCGCGCAAGAGGAGGATGGCGCCGGGGCGCTCGCTGCTTCTTCGGAAGTGGAGCCGGCCGCGCAGCAACGTCTTCACGGCCTCTGCTCGATGTCCCTTCTGCACATGCAGCTGGGCCACCTGTCGCCACAGCTCCAGCTCGAGTGGGAACAGCTCCGTGGCCTGGGCGTAGACGGCCTGCGCCTTGTCCGCGAAGCCCTTGTCGAGATGGGCCTGGGCCGCCGCGCGGAAGCTCTCGAGCGCGGCCTGGGCTTGGCGGGTCCGAGCGAGCAGCGGCGCGAGCTTGCCCAGGACGATGGCGTCCTTGGGCTCCAGCTCCAGGGCCTTGCGGTAGCCGGAGATGGCCTTGTTCAAACGGCCCTTCGAGCGCGCCAGGTCCGCCTCGGTGATGAGCTCTGAGCGGGAGGGGGGCGTCTTGCTTCCGAACAGCATCGCGACTTCGCATTGAAGTCCTCCGCGCTGCTTCCGGCAACCCCACCCACGACACTCCGTCACCACTGGAGATTTCTAATAGGTGGGCCCGGTCAAGGTATCCTCCTGACCGGGCCCGGTTGTGCCGCCATGGATGAGGTCCGCACGTTTAAGTCTTCGCCTCAGGATGAGGCCTCGCGTCCTGCGATTGAACGACCGCCGCACAAGCAGAAGAAGCGGCGGGCCGGAATTGCACCAGCATCTCGAGGGAATGGGCGAAGACGGTAGATCGGACCTGCGACGGCGAATGCTGAGTCTGGAGTGAGAGCTTGAAGCTGGGGTGCTTCGCGTCACTCGCTTCGTCGCGCTTGCCTCTACCAATTGGGCTACCCCGCCACAAAAGGTGGCGATGGCGGGGGCAGGGTTCGAACCTGCACTGGAGGCGACGCGAGAACGCTCGGCGTCAGGCTGCTGCTGAGTTTGAGTTTGTACTCCGAAAACTGTGTGCGCCGAGCCCGAGGCTCAGCTCAGGAGGTAGCCGAGGATGGCGTCACCCGACTTCAGCTCCTGGACCTCCACCGCGTTGGCTTCCTCACGCGCGAACTTGACGGCTTGCTGGAGCTTCTCCACGCGCTCGAGCAACTCGTGGACTCGAAGGGCGGGCAGGGCGCCCGAGTACTTCACCGTCTTCCAGTAACCGACGACGATGTCCTCGTAATACACCTCCACTTGCGCGGGGTGCTTCTCCGTCGCCTCGGCCTTCACGTGGTTGCGAGGGACCTTCTTCGTCTTCGCCGTCTGCACCGGCTCGGTGGCCCACAGGCCCTGCGCCGGGTCCGGAGTCCAGGTCTCCGACGGGTCCAGGGTGGGCAGCTTCTTCACGAAGGTGTGCAGGTCCACCAGCTGCTTCTCGAGGAAGAGCAGGTAGGTGGCGGGAGCGCCCTTGAGGAGCACCTTGCCGTCGACGCGAACGTCCGCCTTCGCGTGGCAGTTGGTGAGGTCCTTGGTGGCGGTGACGTCGAAGAGACGGGTGAGGATCTCCTTCGTCTTCTTCAGCACGTCATCGGTGCGCACCTGCACGCGCGTGGACTCAGGAGGGAAGCGTTCACCTTCCTCGTCACGGGGCTGATAGGTGCGGGAGATACCGTTGAGCAGTTGGGGCTTCTGGAGGTCGTGGTGCGCCTGGGTCAGCTCCTGCAGGGAGCGACTCTTGACGCCCTTCTCGACGGCGACAATCTGGTTGAGCTTGGTCATGTGCTGGTCAGTCTGGAAGTTTGGATTGGGGCGCAATGACGGCCCCATCGCTTCCAGGCTGACAAACCCGTGCGAAGACCTAGCGACCGTGGAAAGCGGGAGGACGTCGCGCCGCCGCCGCCGCGAGCCCCTCGCCCAGGTCCGCGCTGCCATAGCTCTCCGCCTGGAGCCGGGCCTCCTCCTCCAGGGCGCGCTGGAGCGCGGCGCGGTCCAATCCGAGGCGCTGCTTGACGCCTCGGGTGGCCAGGGGCGCGTTCGCGGCGATGCTCCGCGCGAGCGCCTGGGCCCGAGCGCGCGTCTCCGTGGCCGGAGTGGCCTCCAGCGCGAGCCCGAGCCGCGCGGCCTCGCGCCCGTCGAAGCGGCGCCCGGTGAGCAGCAGCTCCGAGGCGCGCTGGGGCCCCACCCGCATCGGCACGAGCCAGGTGGCCCCCATGCCCGGATGCAGTCCCAGCTGCACGAAGTTGAGGGCGAGCTTCGCGTCCTCGGAGACGATGCACACGTCGCACGCGAGCGCGACGCACAGCCCCGCGCCAATGGCGGCGCCCTCCACCGCGGCCACCGTCGGCACCTCCAGGTCGAGGACGCTGAGGTAGCGCGCATAGAAGTCGAGCATGAAGACGCGCGCTTCCTCGAAGGAGGCCTTGCGCAGCCGCTCCAGCATCTGCAGGTCCCCGCCCGCGGAGAAGGTGCCGCCGGCTCCGGCGAGGACCACGGCGCGGACGTCCTCGCGCCCGCGCAGCTCGCTCACGCGCGTGCGCAGCGCGTCCCCCAGCTCGGGCGTCATCGCATTGCGCCGAGGCGCATCGTTCAACGTGAGGGTGGCGACCCCCTCCGCTACATCGAGGAGCACGCCGTGATTCGGGTCGGTCATGCGGCGGACTGTAGCCGCATCCGTCCGCGACGCCCGGCGAAACCGCGCCGCCGGTGAGTGCTCAGTAGAGCGTCAGGTTGAGCTCATCTCCCGGGCGGGCCGGAAGGTCCTGCTCGCTCTCGAAGCGCCGCTCGCTGCCGATGGTCTTGTGCCCCAGCGTGCCGATGATCTCGACCGCGAAGCGCAGCCGCTCCGACGTCCCCACCAGGTCCGCGGGAATCACGAAGCTGCGCGTCGACATCCCGGGCACCAGCCCCAGCCGCACCCGGCGCACGCCACTGAGCACGTAGAGGTTCACATCGACCGTCTTGCGGCTGTCCACCGCCACCGTGGTCTTGGGCGGAGGAGGCTTGCTCGGGTCCGACGCGGCCGCATGGGCCCCACCACACGCGGCCAGGACGGAAGCAAGCACCAGCATCAGGACGGGAGCGGCTGACCTTGTTCGCATGGGGCCTCGTGAGGTGGGGAGGAGGGGCTAGCGCGGATGGGCGGCGGGAGCGGCCTTCTCGGTGCGCAGGGACTGGCTGGCGAGCCCGGACATGCTCTCCGCCAGGGATTGGACGGAGCGGGTGGCTTCCTGCGTCTCCTGCACCGTCTTGAGCGTGCGCTGCATCTGCCCGGACAGCTCCTGGATGGCCATGGCCATCTGCTGGGTGCCCGCGTCCTGCGCGCTGACCGCCGCGGTGATCTGCCGCATGCTCGCGCTGGAGTCGCCAATCAGGATGGCGAGCTCCTGGAACTGGGCGCTGGACGTGCGGACCGCGTCCAGGCTCTGCCGGACCCGCTCGTCGCCCTTCTCGCTGAACTGGGCCGCCTCGCGCATGCTGGCGCCCACGCCGTTGAGCACCTCGCGGATGCGGTGGGTGGCGCGGATGGACTGGTCCGCCAGACCGCGCATCTCGCGGGCGACGACGCCGAAGCCCCGGCCGCTCTCACCGCTGCGCGCCGCCTCGATGGCCGCGTTGATGGCCAGCATGTTGGACTGGTCGGCCAGGTCCTTCACCGAGTCGACGATGCCGGAGACCTCCTTGGTGCGCTCGTCGAGCGCGAGGATCCTCCGTGCCATCTCCGACACCTCGGCGCGGATGGCGGCCAGGTCCGCCAGCGTGCGCTCCAGCGCGGCGCTGCCTTCGCGCCCCACCTGCTCGGCGCCCTCGGCGGACGCGGCGAGCGAGCTGGCCTTCTCCGCCGTGAGCTGCGACGAGCGGCGAATCTCCTTCACCGTCTGCTCGGCCTCCTGCAGCGCCGCGGCCTGACGGCTCACGCCCTCCGTCTGCTGGTCGCTGGTGGAGCGAAGCTGCTGCACCACCGTGGCCAGCTCGCCGGCGCCGGTGCCCATGCGCTCGGCCAGGTTGCGCACCTCGGCCTGTCGCTCCTCGAGCTGGCGCGTGTGCGCCTCCAGTGAGCGCACCACCTGCATGGAGCGCCGCGCGACGATGCCCAGCAGCGACAGCGTGAGCGCCAGGTAGCCCCAGTGGGACACGTTGCCGAACAGCTGCGGCAACACGCCGACGACGGGCAGAATCGTCATCGCGAGGAAGAGCGTCATGCCGCCCAGGCCCGCGACGAAGATGCGCGCGTCCGGGTTGCCGCGCCACGCCTCCTTCACCGACACGACGAGGACGACGAGCAGCACGCAGAACGACGAGGGCAGGAAGGCCGCCATGATGCGCTGGGCGGTGGCCAGGTCCACCACGGCGCTGAGCGCGAAGAGCGAGCAGAGCGTCGTGTAGGCCAGCGCGCCGATGCGGAACCAGCGGTTGCGGTTCTCGAGCAGCGCGTCCGAGATGAACTCCATGAGGCCCGAGAGCACCATGAAGATGCCAATCACCGTGAAGCGCGTGGCGGTGAGCGGCGTGTCCCAGAGCGCGTAGGGCAGGCCGCTCAAGCCCAGGAGCAGGCTGCCCGCGCTGCCCGCGAAGATGGCCAGACCCGCGAGCATCCGCCGCCGCCAGTGCAGGATGAAGGCTCCGCCCGTGGCGAGGCCCACCGCGAGCAGGAGGATGCCCATCACGAACGACGCCTGGCCCTCGCGCGTCACCGTGGCGAGCAGCTGATGGCGCGAGCCGAGCTGCGCGTACTGCGTGATGCCGATGTTCGGATTGCTCGACTGGATGCGCAGCAGGAGGTTGCCGCCCAGCGCGGTGGCCGGCACGGGAATCAGATGCCAGACCATGTTCTCCGACAGCTCGGGCCCGGACGTGTTCAGGCGGCCGCTCACGTAGACACGCTGGCCGTTGGCGTACACCTCCACGGCGGTGTTGACCTCGCCCAGGATCAACGCGGGCTCGGCCCAGGGGCCGCGCGGCAGCGGGATGCTCACCCACAAGAACGAGTTCGCGCCCCGTCCCGGAGGTGGCTTGAGCGCCTCCATCGTGTGCCACTCATCGGTGACACTGGTGGCCTGCGCCCACAGGGGGATGCCATCCGTGCCCGGCGGCGAGTCACCCCAGCGGTACTTCCACCCTTCCACGACGGGAACGGGAAGTTGCTCCGTGGCGTTGGCCACGGGGGCATGCGCGAGCGCCGCGAGCAAGACGCAACCCAGCAGAGCCAGGCGTGTCGCTCGGTGCGAAGTCGCGTGACGCCTCACGAAAGTGACTCGCGAGGCAAGGCTGTCGATGCGTGTCGGGGAAGGGTGGTGGGCAGCCATGAGGACCTCCATGCTCAACCGCCGCACGCATGGCTGTAAATAGGGCTGCCTCCCCTGACATGTAGGAATGGTTTGGAGAGGGCCTTTGGGGTGGAGAGATTGAACCTTTCTCGACGCGCTACAGCACTTTCGGGGAGGGGCGACAGTGACCCGGGTGCAACTGCCACCGGTTGGTGCCTGGGTGGTGGGCTTGTCAGAACGAGCGGAAGACGCCTCGGAGTCCCAAGGTGAAGAGCGCATGGACGCCATCCTTCACGGCGCCCACGGGAGAGGTTTGCGATGGGAAGCCGGAGACGGTGACGGTCTGGTCTCCGCTGCGGACGGTGTAGCTGCCGATGGACGCGGTGCCGATGGGGCCCACCGCGAGGAAGTCAGTGACGGGGAAGTCCGCGCCGAAGGTGAGCCGTGCGTAGGTGATGCCTCGGTCCGTCACCTTCGTGTCGATGTGCGCGGGCACCGGGCCCACGACGGGGAGGGGCACCTGCGTCGTGCCCTTCACGTGGCTCTTGAGAATCTCCATGCCCATGGAGAGGCCCACCCACGGGTCGAAGCGGGACTCGGGCGCCACATGGACGCGGAGCTCCGGGCCGAAGCGCCATTGGGAGTTGCTGCAGTCGAAGCTCTCCGGGCACGAGATGTGATTCGTGCGGGAGAAGACCAGCTCCCAGCTCCCCCAGACGCCCACATAGACGCGGGAGTTGATGCGATAGCCCAGCTCCAGGAGGAAGGGGAGCGAGGCATGGGCGCCGTCGGTGACCTTGAGGTTCTCATCCTCTCCTGTGCGCGAGGTGCCGTGTTTGTAGACATACCCCGCGCCCAGCCCCAGGTTGACGCTCGCCGCGACCTGCGGGCCAGACATCCCGTGTTCGGCGCGGACGTCCAGCGCCACCTCGCCCGACTCGCGCGTCCCCGACTCCCGCGCCAGTGCGGTCCCCGAGACTCCCAAGGCGGCGATGACGGAAAGCGTCCAGCAGTGCCTCATGGCCATTCGTGTGTCCCTCCCCATGCGTCCGTGGAAGTGACGCCCCAGGGGCCTCCTCGTGAACCCGACCCGAGGGCCAAGCGTCGACGGCGGACACAATCCACGCACCGATGTTGGCCGCCCATCACCGGGCGCGGTGTGGGGTGTCGACGTGTGGCCAACCGCCGCGGGAGGGGGCCGGGGAATCCGGCTTGCATCGTTGGACTGGAATTGTTGCAGGAAGCCTTTGTCAAAACTTTCCATGTAGGCTGATTCATGCCCATGCGGGCGTGCGTTGTTTGATGTCTCCGAGGATGAGACATCGATTCTTCGGTCGTCAGACGTGGCTTCTCGAAGCCCTGGGTTTCGAGAATGACGGGCGGCCCGTGTGTCCTGGGCATCAGGCGCGGGGGACCGTCGGGCAATGGTAGGGATTCAGGTTCCAGGCTCGTGCGCCACGCAAAGGCAGGCACCTTCCGTGCAAGGCCACCCGAGTCCCTTCTTGTGAAACCCCCCAAGGGACAGGGAGACACAAAGATGAATCATAGATGGTTAGGGCTCCTGCTGGGTGCCGTGTTGTGGAGCCCGGCTGTTCTCGCACACGACTTCCGAGCGGAGAAGCTCGTGAATGGCGTGAAGCAGGCCCGGGTCGTCAGCTATCCCGCCACGTTGAGCTTCACGTTCACCGCCACGAACATCCATCCGACGCTGGACTCCATCCTCCTCACCGCGATGGACCCGTTGTTGACGGCGTGCACCCTGTCTCCCGCGCCTCCGCTGACGGTCCCCGTGGGAGGCCATGTCACCTATCAATGCGAGTTCACGATTCCGACCTACGAGGCGTGTATCGCATTGGGTGAGCTGGACACCAACCCCTCGAGCCCCAGCGAAGAGGTGTCCTTCACGAATGTCTTCGGCATCACCTGGGACAATGGCGCCGCGCAGGACGGCGTCAACGTGCTCTGCGTGCAGGAGCGCATCCGGGAATGTGATGACACCGTCTATATCTCGACGGCGTCGTCCACGGGCGGAGGGCTGCCTTCAGCGCCGTCCCGGCTCTTCACCTTCGACCCGGTGGCGGGGACCCTCTCGCCCCTGGGGGATGCGGGGATGCCTTACAACGCCCTGGCCTTCAACCACATCGACGGCTTCTTGTATGCCATTGCGGCGGACGGGGTGAGTCAGCCCAACTTCATCCGTGTCGACGCCAATGGTTCGGCGCAGGTCATCGCGCCCGTGGTGAGTGGCGCGGCGAACAGCGCCGTCTGGGCCGCGGGAGCCATCCTGGGAGATGGCACCTATCTGGGCTACGAGTCCCAGAGCAATCACCTGGTCCGTATCAACACCACCACCGGAGCGGTCCTGTCGGATGTCATCGTGGGCACCACGCTGACCTTCGCCGTGGCCGACTTCGCGGTGAACCCCTTGAGCGGCCTGCTGTATGGATTCAACGGCGCCACGCAGCGCGTGACGGTCATCGACCCGGTGTTGGGGACGTTCGTGGACTTCCTCCTCCCCACCGTCATCAATGGCTCACGCTCCGTGGGCAATACGATGGTCTCCGCCGTCTTCTCGGCCGCGGGTCAGTTGTTCTTCTATGGCACGACCAACGCCAACAACAGCCTCGCCAATACCTTCTACGCGGTGAACCTGGTGACGGGCGCGTTCACGGTCGTGTCCAACGGGCCCGTCACGCAGTTCGCGGACGGGGCGACGTGTGCCTTCCCGCCGCCTCCGCCGGCGGTGAGGCCTCCCAAGGTGACGCGAGACCATGCCTTCTTCGGCTCCAACGTGGCGGCGCTGGGGGAGTGCATGTCGCGGGGGCCCGTCGACCTGGGCGGCCTGGGCAAGGTGACCTCGCCGGAGGTGGCGCTGGGGGTGTTGTGGGCGAACCCCGTCATCTCCAAGAGCGGAGAGGTCCGCTCGGAGGTCGACTCCCTCAAGGTGAAGATTGCCCGGGAGTTGCTGACGGCCACCTGCAATCAGCGCTGCTTCGGCACGGTGGCCCCCGTGGTGTCGGGGCTGGACACCTGGATGGAGCTCAATCCCCAGTCGATGGGACAGGCGCTCGGGACGCTGGTGAAGCACAACCGCTCGGGCTCGGACAAGGCCGTGCCGCTGAGCAAGGAAGGCTGGAAGTTGGATCCGCTGCCCGCACAGGAACGGGCCGTGGAGCCTCGGTACTGAAAGGGGGATGACATGAAGACCAATACAAAGTGGATGGGGCTGTCGTCGATGTTGCTCGCGTTGGCGCTGGGCGGGTGCGGCGGGAGCGACGGAGTCACTCCCGTCAGCGAGCCGGAGGGAGACCGCTTCGAGCTGCGGCTGCTGGGGCAGGACGCGGAGCTCTACGAGAAGGTGCTGCTGGGCGTGGGGCGCGTCGAGGTGACCACGAAGGGGGTCCCGGTGCCGTTCCGGTACTCACCCGCGGCGCGCTCGATGGACCTGGCCCGGACGGACCACGCCTACCTGCTGGGGGCCTTCTACCTTCCGGCCGACGCGCAGGACGCGGACATCCGCGTGCACTTCGACGACATGGGCGCCTTCCGTGAGCCCGGAGGGACGGGGCTCATCAACGCCCGCTCGGGCTCCATCGGCTTCAAGACGCCGCGCTCGGAGCTGGAGAAGCGCAACCACGTCGTCATCCAGTTGCACTTGAAGGACAGCCTCTTCCAGACGCGAGGGGCCCGGGTCCTGCTGCCTTCGACCTACGTCGTCCACTGAAGTCCAGGCAGGGCGGGGGCTCGATGAAGCCCTCGCTCCGCCTGTCAGGTGGCGCTCAGAGCCAGAGCGCCACGCCCACGCCGAGCCCCACCACGGTGGCTCCGACAACCCACAGCCGCTTCCGCAGGCTGGAGCGGCGCACCGGGGCGGGAGGCGCAGGCACCACGGGCTCGGGGGGGAGGCTCTCCGTGATGTCGATGAAGGGCCCGGAGGTGGGCTCCGGCCCGAGCTCCGGGGCGACTTCCACCGGGGCCGCCGAGGCGGCGGGCGCGGCCCAGGGCGCCAGCGCGAGGGCCATCTCCTCCGCGCTGGTGAAGCGCTCCGCGGGGTTCTTGTGCAGCGCCTTCGCGAGCACCTGTGAGAAGGCCTCTGGCACGTCCGGGCGAAGCTCGGTGGCCAGGGGCGGCACGCGCTCCACGATGGCCGAGAACAGGGCCACCGTGTCGGCCACGTCGATGGGCTGACGCCCGGTGACCATCTGGAACACACACGCGCCCAGCGAGTAGAGGTCCGCCCTCGCGTCGACCGGCTTGCAGCGGACCTGCTCGGGCGCCATGAACGACGGGGTGCCCACCCAGGCGCCGGCCTCCGCGCCCACCGCCGCCGCGTCGTCCTCGTTCAGCAGCCGCGCCACGCCGAAGTCCAGCACCTTCACCGTCTCGCCGGCCTCGGTGGAGGTGACGAAGAGATTGTCGGGCTTGATGTCGCGGTGGATGACGCCCGCGCGGTGGGCCGTGCCCAGCGCGGACAGCGTCTGCAGCGCGAGCGCCGCCGCGCGGGCGACGGGCATGGGACCTTGCTGCTTCAGCAACAAGTGCAGCGTCTGGCCGCGGAGCAGCTCCATCACCATGAACGGAGGCTCGTCCGGGTTGCACTGGAAGTCCTTCACCTGCACTAGGTGAGGGTCGCTCAGTCCGACTGTCGCGTGGGCCTCTCGCTTGAAGCGCGCCAGAATCGCCGGGTTGTCGACCAGGTGCTGCTGAAGCACCTTGATGGCCACCTCGTCGCCGTCGTCGACTCGGGCCGCCTCATACACGAGGCCCATGGCGCCCACGCCAATTCGCTGGCGCAGCTCATATCGCTGCCCCAGCAATGTTCCGAACGAAGCAGACGTGCGGCTCATGACGCTATGGGTATACCCAAGTGGCCCTCTTGGCGAAAGGGATCCACCCGATGACGTATGTTTCAGTCATTGATACCGGGAAAGCCAAGATGTGCCGGTTGAGCCGTGAGGATTTCCCGAGCCGCGTTGCTCGAAATGTCTCGGTCCGTGAGTGAATGCGTCTCGGCACGTGAGAGCATCACGTGCCGAGTACCGCGAGACTGGAAGTCGGCCCGGCTCGAGACGTCACGGAATGAGGAGGACTTTTCCCACGCCGCCGCGCTCGGCCAGTTGTTGCGCGGCGCGGGCGTCGGCCAGGGGCATTCGCTTGCCGATGGGGATGACCAGCGCTCCCTTCGCCACGTCCTCGCCCAGTCGCGCGAGTCGCTGGCCGTCGGGGTGGGCCATCATGGCGTGGACCTTCAGGCCCTTCTCCTTGGCGCCAGGCGGTTCGCCCACGACGCTGCCGAGGGTTCCGCCGGGTTTGACCCGAGTGAGCAGCCGAGCCACCACGCTTCCACCCACCGTGTCCGCGATGGCGTCCAGCATGGGCAGTCTGTCGAGGTCCGCGGGGTCATCCAGCGCCACGACGCCGTCCGCGCCGAGGCGGGCCGCGTCCGCCTTCTGCTTGCCTCGGACACCCGCCCAGACCTTGGCGCCTCGGAGCTTCGCGGCATGGACGGCCGAGCGGCCCACGCCCCCCAGGGCCCCCGTGACGAGCACGATGTCACCTGGAGAGGGATTCACCGCCTCCTCGACGAGCTGGGTGCCTGTCAGCGTGACGAGAGGGAGCGCGGCCGCGTCCGTCAGGTCGAGCGAGGCGGGGAGGCGTGCCCAGGCTTCGACGGGGGAGACGACCTGCTCCGCGTAGCCGGCATTGACGAGCCCCATCACGCGGTCGCCCACCTTGAAGGCGGTGACGCCGGGGCCCACTTCCACGACTTCGCCGGAGACGTCCCGCCCGAGAATCGCGGGGAACTTCAGCGGCACGAAGTCCTTCATGTCGCCGCGGCGAAGCTTCCAGTCGATGGGGTTGATGCTCGCCGCCACGACGCGGACCTTGAGTTCGCCCGCGGCGGGATGGGGCTCGGGCATGTCCCGGAGCTCCAGGCAGTCGACATCCCCATACCCCGTCAGCACGATGGCCTTCATGTCCGCCTCCCCACGCGCTGGAAAGTCAGGCGCGTCCCCGCCCAAGGTGGCGAGGAGGGGATGGGGCGACAACAGGCGAGCTCAGGGAGCGCTCCGACGGCCCGCGCCGACAGACACCGGGGCCGCGGTGTCCGTCGGGGGCCGGGTGCGGCCTAGAAGTCCTTGATGCGGTCCGCCAGGTTCGAGTGCTCGATGAACTTGTTGGTGTTGCCCTGGATGGTCGCCACCTTGCGGTTGCGCTCGATTTCAGCGGCGTCCACCGCGTCCAGCTTGTTCCACTTCTTGAGGGCGGCCTCTTCGTCGTTCGGAATGGGGCGGCCGTACTGCGACGAGAAGTAGAACATCGCGCGCGCCACGTTGCCCTTGTGGGAGTCGGGCGGCTCGAAGACGGTGTTGCCCTTGGCGTCCGTGCCGAGCTTGGCGCCGTTGTGGCTCCACTTCACGTTCACCACTTCGCCGAACGGGAAGCTGCTGCGCTTCGAGTTCGCCTTGCTGTCGGTGGGGAACAGGTGGTGCAGGTCGCTCTTCGCGGGGCCCGTGGCGCCCTTCGACTGCGGCCAGGTGTGCTCCACGTTCATGACCGAGTTGTTGGGAATCTTCCCGCCCTGGGTCTCGAGGCCCGTGTAGACGCACTCGACCTTGCCGTTGTCCTTCACGTCCAGGCTGCTGAAGATGTGCTTGCGGGCGTCGTTGTAGCTGACGACCTTGATGCCGCTGTTCGAGTCGCGCACGGCCTTCAGCAGCGCGTCGTCGCGCAGGCCATCGAACGGGTCATCCGACGGCTCGGGCTCCGGCTCCGGCGCCTTCGTCTCGGGGACGATGTTCAGGCCCCACTGCTTCAGCGTGCCGCTGTCGCCGCGGGCCTTGTCCTGGACCTCCAGCGTCCAGGTTCCCTTGGTGGACTCGCCCGCGAAGGCGGACAGGTCGAAGGAGCCCTTGAGGTCGTCCGCGGAGCTGCCCTGGCGGTCGGACACCATCACGCTCTTGCCCGACGGCGCGGTCAGCTTGACCATCAGGTCGCCGCGGTAGGTGTGCTCGATGTCCAGGTCCAGCTTGAGCGACGACACCTTCGCGTCCTGCGCCATCTCCAGCGTGCTGGTGACGGTGGTGTTGTCCTTGATGTCCGCGTTGGGGCTGATGCTCTGCGTCAGCGGCGTGGGCTGCGTGCCGGCCGTGGACTTCGCGGACGTCACGGGGACGAAGGTCGCGCCCAGCTTCGTCATCGCCGACTGCGCGTTGGTCGCGCGCGCGGGCTGGAAATCGCTGCGTGCCGCGTTGGACTTCCGGGGACCGGAGGTCTCACGCGCGGTATCGGCTTCAGTCGAACGAGCTAGGGAGGGCGAGCGGCGGGGGCCGACGACACTGGTCATGCCGTCATTATCGGATTCGGCGAAACAAGGTTGTGGCCGCCCTGCTTATTTTTTCATGGCGATAGAATTACAGGAATTCCAGGCGCCGAAGCGGGGTCAGTCCCTCGAGCGGACCAGCTCGGTGACGGGGTGGCCGTCCGGGCCCGTGCCGTCCAGCCGCACGAAGTCGACCGAGAAGGGCCAGGAGGTCTTCACGAAGATGTGCTCGAGCTGCGCGACGTGGGCGCCGACCCGGGTCCAGGCCTGCACGGTGCATTGGCCCCGGGCCGTGGAGGTGGTGATGTCGATGGGGCGCTCCGGGAAGGCCCTGAGGCGGATGCGCACCTTCCAGCCGTCGGCGGTGGCCTCCACCTGCTGCGTTCCGTCCAGGCCGTACACGGGCTGCTCGACGCCCAGCAGGTCTTCTACCTCCGATTCGCCGCGCTCCAGCATCCGCCAATAGACGAAGACGGGCTGGGTCCCCACGGGGCGGCAGGACTCGTCGACGCGGAGGGCGTAGTGGACCTGGTTCCGGTTCTCGCTCCGGGACAGGAAGAAGGCGGAGGGCGTCGTCTGGGCCGAGGCCTCGGTGGCCGCGAGGGCGCAGAAGGCCGTCAGCACGGCGACGACAGCGTTCCTGAGCCAAGTCATCGGAAACACAAGGGCCCCCTTCACAGCGGAGTGGCGCGGGCGGTGGATCATCTCGCGCTGAAGAGATGAACACCTCGCCGCGACGTTTCTGTCACTCGTCGCCTTCACCTCGAGTCGGCGCTGCCTAGCATGGAATTCCGGGTGGGTCCGCAATTTGGTGCGCGAGGAACTGGGGCAACCCTGTTGCAGCTCAGAAGAGTGAGAAGGACGGCTCCTGTCGAGGAGGCGCCAGCCTTCGCGTCCACGTTGGGTGTCCAACAATGTGACGAGATAGGGTGGTCCCATGCGAACGGTCAGTGAGTGGAAGGCGGTCCTGCGCGCGGCGCTGAAGGAGGCGATGCGCACCCGAGACACCCAGGCGACGGCGGCGCTTCGCGCGACGATGGCCGCCATCGACAACGCGGAGGCCGCCGACCTGAGCGTGGCTCCCGCGGCCGTCCTGGGGGTGGTCGCCGGAAGCGCGGGAGGGTTGGGCAGCGGTGAGGTTGCTCGGTTGGCCCTGACGCCCGAGGCGGTGCAGGCCGTGGTCGACCGGGAGCTCCAGGAGCGCCGGGACGCGGTGGCCCTCTACACCCAGCTGGGCAAGACGGACGAGGCCCGCGCGGTCCAGGCTCAGCTCGAGGTGCTGCTGGCGCTGTGAAGCGGGAGGGTGTCCAGGCCCATGGGGGCGTGGCCCGAGGTGCGCTCGACATCGGTCGTGACGTCCGAGAGTTCCCCCTCCGCGACGGCCGTGTACGTGCTGACCCAGGCGTCCACCTGCCAGGGCTCGGCCCGGTACTTCGCTCGGGAGCGGTAGGCCTCGTCGATGCTCTCGGCGTAGTACCGGATGCTCCGGCCCAGTCGCCGGCTCAGCACGGCGGCGATGTCGTCGAAGCTCAGGGACTGAGGGCCCGTCAGTGAGTACGTCTGGCCCCGGTGGGCGCCGGGGTTCAGCAGCACCGCGGTGGCGACGTCCGCGATGTCGTCCTGGGCCACGGCGGCGACCCGGCCGTTCCCCGCGGGGCCGCGAATGATGTCGTCCTCGCCGACCATCATCGGGAGGAAGTCCAGGTAGAGGTTGTCCCGGAGCATCACCGAGGCGAAGCGCTGCTCGCGCAGCTTCTGCTCGGTGGCCCAGTGGTCCCGGGCGAAGGTGAACGTCGCATCCGGGGCCGCGCCGTAGAACGACGTGTAGACCAGGGTCTCGATTCCCACGGCGGCCGCGGTCTCGATGAAGGCGAAGTGCTCCTCGAGGCGGTGGGGGGATTCCGTCGCGGAGACGAAGAGCGCGGTTTGTGTTCCCTCGAGCGCTCGCGCCATCGCGTCCCGGTCCTGGTAGGTCGCGACGCGCACCTCGGCACCGGGGAGGGCGGGGGCCCTCTTCGCATCGCGAGCGATGAGGCGGAGGGGAATACCCCGCGCGGCGAGCCGTCTCGCGATGCGTCCTCCCAACCTTCCCGTGCAGCCGGTGATGGCAATGGGTGCGTCCGCCATGGAGCCTCCTGGAGCGTGTGGGCCATGCCCATGGACTCCAGTGTGTTGGCTCCCTCGCGTCCGAGGAAGGTGGCAGCGACACGGGAGGGGGAATCCCAGGGCCCCCGCTGCCTGTCCGAGGCACCCGACAAGGCGAGCCTGGTGTCCGAGAGCCGTCAGTCGGGCGCTTGGGTCAGCGGACGCTCGACGCGCCGTCGCGTGTGTCCACGCGAAGGACGTCTCGCACGTCGAAAGCCTCCGCGAGGGCGGCCGAGGCCGTACACAGCAGCACCTGGTGCAGGCTCGACGTGGCGCGGATGCCCTGGGCTCGCTCCCAGATGGCGTTGGGGGGCAGGTCGCGGTCCGCTTCCTCGAAGAAGAAGAGCATCGCCGGAGCGCAGGAGAGCTCCGGTTCGATGCGAATCCCCATCAGGACCCGTCGCATCCACGCCATCGCGCCATGGAGGACGTGTCCGAGGAAATCTCCCTCGCTGTCGCTGGGGGCTCGCGGCGCCACGGGCTCGGGCACCTCCAGCGAGTACAGGGACAACGCCGCCTCGGCCCGAGGCGAATCCCGGTCGGGGTCGAGCAGCTGGCACGACAGGCCCACGAGGAGGTCCACCGACTCCGAGGCCACCCACCAGGCCCCATCGGGTCGCGGCCGGAGCTCGATGCCGTATTGGTTGTCCTGGAAAGTCAGCTCCACGCGGACCGCTTCCCGTCCGTGGGCCGGGCCCAGCACCTGGGTCTCGCTCAAGTGTCGCTGAAGTCCCCCCTCCGCGAGGGCCTTCAGCAGCGCGAGCAGCGAGGCGAGGTCCTTCGTCGCGGTCCCCTTGGCGTCCTCCAGCACGCTGAGGCCCTGGAGGCTCAGGTCGACATCCCGCAGGGAGTGGAAGCGCGAGACGCGGAGCCGCGTCAGTTCCGTGGGCATCCCGCAAGCTTATTCCAGCCCTCGGCGCACTCGACACCCCGGGGCGGGGCACCCTCTTGGCCCCCCGTGCTCCAGGCCGCCCGAGTGACTTCAGGCGGCCCAGGGGGCATCACGTCACGCCGCGCCGCCCTCGACGTAGATGCGCTTGTGGTCGCGAATCTCCGCGAGGCGGAAGGTGCCGGGCGCCGGAGCCTTGGCCTCGGGCGAGTCCGAGGGCAGCTTCATCAGCCGCTCGTACTCCTCGATGGACACGCGCTCGCGTCGGGCCAGCACGCCCTCCAGGTCCGCGCGGGCCATCCGCTCCGCGGCCTTCTCGCCGACGACGCCGGAGTAGAACTCCGCCATGCAGCCGCTGCCGTAGGACAGCAGGCCGATGCGCTGCGAGGCGAGCTGCGCCCCTTCGCGCTGGAGCAGCCCCGCCAGGGCCAGGTACAGCGAGGCGGTGTAGACGTTGCCGATGCGCGAGTTCAGCCCCAGCGACGTGGCCACCTGCGCGTCATAGCTGGCGGAGGACTTCGCCACTTCCTCGCGCGCCTCGGGCGTGCCGGGGCCCGGGCCCACCGCGTCCTCCAGGTCGCAGAGCCGAAGCTGCGTGTGCGCCTTGCGCGCCATCTTGCAGAAGGGGACGTGGTAGGCGATGCGCGCGAGCTGCTCGCCGGGCATCGTGCCGGACCAGCGCACCAGCCCGTGCTCCAGCGCCTTCTCGCGCCAGCCCCGGTAGGCCCCCGACAGCGCCTCCAGGTAGCAGTTGATGGAGTAGTGCCCGTCCACCAGCGCCTCCCGCCGGCCGACGGGCCGCCAGAAGTCGTAGACATCCATGGTGCACGTGCCGTTGAGGCCCACGTCCAGCGCGAGCAGGTCCGGCTGCTCGGAGACGAGCAGCGCCACCGCGCCGCCGCCCTGCGTGGGTTCGCCCGCGGTGTTGAGGCCGTAGCGCGCGATGTCCGAACAGATGACGATGGCCACCTTGCCCGCGCCCGCGCCCGACGCAATCCACTCCGTCGCGGCCATCAGTCCAGCGGTGCCGCCGTAGCACGCGTGCTGCGTGTCGAAGGTGCGCATGGTGCGCGGCAGCTTCAGCAGGCCCTGGACGTGTGAGGCCACGGGCTTCGAGTGGTCGATGCCCGTCTCGGTGCCCACCACGAGCATGCCGATGCGCGACGTGTCCACGCCTTGCTGCTGGATGAGCCGGGCGGCCGCCGTCGCGGCCAGCGCCACCGTGTCCTCACCCGGGTCCGTGACGGCCATCTCCCGAGCACCCAGGCCCGAGGTGAACTTCGCCGGGTCCACGCCCCGCGCCCGCGCCAGGTCCTCGATGTCCACGTACCGCGACGGCACCGCGACCGCCAGCGCCTCGATTCCAACCCGCTTCTTCATGGGACTCCTCGCTTCCAATTCGTGCGTCACTGCCTGGGGTTCGCCGCCTCGTCCGCTCACGCCTGGGGGGGCACCAGCACCAGCCGGCCCGCCACCTCGCGGTTCTCCAGCCGGAAGTGCGCCCGCGCCGCCTCCGCCAGCGGAACCTTGTCCGTGACGAACTGGCGCACGCCGCCGGTGGCCGTCAGCCGCAGCGCCTCGTCCAGCTCCGCCTGGTTCGTGGCGTACGCGCCGATGATCTCCAGCTCCTTGACGATGACGAGCCCCGGGTTGACCTGGACGATTCCCGACTCCAGGTTGCCGACGACGACGAGCCGGCCGCCCGGCGTCAGCGACTTCAGCGTCTGGTCGAACGTGGCGCTGCCGACGATCTCCACCGCCAGGTCCACGCCCTGGCCCTTCGTGCGCTTGCGCACCTCCGACGCGAAGTCCAGGCCTCGCGAGAGGATGACCTCGTCCGCGCCCGCCTCGCGCAGGGGCTGCACCTTGGCCTCGCCGGACGTCACCGCGATGACGCGCGCGCCATCCAGCTTCGCGAGCTGCACCGCGGACATGCCCACGCCACCGCTGGCGCCGGTGATGAGCACCGTCTCGCCCGCGCGCACCTTGCCTCGCGTGCGCAGCGTGTGCACCGCCGTGCCCGTGGTGCAGCAGACCGTGGCCGCCTCTTCCCAGGGCAGCGACGCGGGCACCCGGCCCAGGCCCGCCACCGGGGCCACCATGAACTGCGAGTAGCCTCCGGGCAGCTCCTCACCGAAGAAGCGGTTGTCCGTCTTGCACAGGCTGTTGCGCCCGCTGCGGCACAGCGCGCAGGTTCCGCAGGACAGCCGTTGGAGCGTCGCCGCGCGGTCGCCCGTCCTCCATCCCGGCGTGTCCGGACCCACCGCGACGACCTCGCCCGCGGCCTCGTGGCCCAGGATGGCCGGCACGCTGGTGCGCGGCAGGTTGCCCCGGCGGTTGATGACGTCGTGGTAGCAGACGCCACACGCATGCACCCGCAACAGGACTTCACCCTTGCCCGGCGTGGGGACCGGGACGTCTTCCATCTTCAGGTTGCCCGCTTCACCGAAACTGCGCAGAACGACGGCCTTCATCTCCGTACCTCCGAGAGAATTCTCACGACAATGTCTGGGATTGAGGGGTCAGCGGCCGACGAGCTGGTCTCGGTAGCCACGGGGGTCCAACGAGCGGATGGCCGCGACGGTGCGCGCGTCCGGGAGCGGAGTGATTGCCAGCGACTCATCCACCTCGAACTCGAAGCCGGTGCGCTCGGCGATGTCGTCGGCCGTGGCCCAGGGGTGACGGGCCCTCAGCCGCGCGCCGGAGGCACCGAGCTCGAAGACACCCAGGTCCGAGATGAGGCGCACCGTGCGGCGAGGGTCCTGTGTCGTGGCCACCTGGACTTCCGGCACCAGGTTGCGGCGCGACTGCCGAGGCACCAGGAGCACCGGCCGGTGGACCCACTGGCGCAGCGTCGCCGCGCCCGCGACTCCCGGGAACTTCGTTCGAGGCTGCTCCAGGCTCCCGCTCGCCGTCATGTTGGTGCGGCCCAGGGCATCGACCTCGGCGGCGCCGAAGAAGACGGTGTCCACCCGGCCACGCCGCGCGTGGTCGAAGAGGTCGGGGATGGTGATCTCCGCCGAGCGTCCCTCCAGGTAGCCCAGGTCCTCGGAGGAGGGGAGGAGCGACGGGATGTCCGGGTCCAACGAGCCGACACAGGCCAGGTACGTCAGGTCCGGCGCGTGGGTGGCCCGCGCGACGGCGATGGCGAGGATGGCCAGCGGCGAGGCGACGCCCGTGGCCACCACCGCGCCGTCGTCAATCTGCCGCGCGAGCAAGGAGACGACGGTCTCCGCGGGGGTGATGTCGACGGTGGCGCTCATGCCGCCCTCCGGGGACGCAGCGAGTGGAGGAACTCCGCTTCCTGGCCCGCCTCCGCGAGCGACAGGTAGCGCGCCAGCATGGCGTCATCGTGGGGATACAGCCCGACGCAGCCCGTGGGCAGCGCGCCTCGCGGGGACAGGATGATGCGGTCCACCTGGAAGCCCGGGATGGTGACGCGAGGCAGGCGCGACACGCGCTCCTCCACCGTGGCGATCACCCGCCGCGCGGCGCCCGCGACGAGCAGGTCCGTGGTCGGGTCCTCCATGAAGAGGTTGCCGCGCTCGTCCGCCGCCCGCGCGTGAATCAACGCGACGTCCGGGAAGTAGGCCGGCTCCACCGGGACGCTCTCACCCGTGAACGGGTCCACCACGGTGCGAGGGGGCTCCGCGCGCGCCAGCCCCGACACGTCCGCGTCGGGCGCGGGGATGAAGGGCAGGCCCATGGAGGCGGCGCGCAGGCGCTGGACGACGCGGTAGCCGTCGTGCTCGCGCCAGGACAGCGTGTTCTGCTCGATGGCCCGCTTGATACAGGGCATGGGCCGCACACGGCCTTCCAGGCTCAGCGCGCCGAAGGCGATATCCAGGTGGGCCAGGCAGCCCCCCGCGACGAGGAACTCCGCGGGCAGCGGGTTGGGCAGCGAGATGAGCCGCAGCCCCCGGCGCTCCTGCGCGATGAGCTCCATCACCAGCGCCATGGGCGCTCGGCCAAGCATGAAGCCGCCCGTGGCGAGCGAGGCTCCGTCGGGAATCGACGCGACGGCTTCTTCCAACGAACACCAGCGCGCGGTCTTCACGGCTCCTCCGTCCCCGAGCCCGAGGCGGCGGTCCGAGGCACCACGCGCAACGCGGAGACACCCGGCTGACCGTCGACGGCGGCGGCGACGATGGGCGGGAAGAGGAGGTCCACCATCCCGTCGGCGATCTGCTCATCCGTCAGCCGACCGTCGGGCTTGAACCACTTGTAGACCCACAACACCATGCCCAGGAACGAGAACGCCCCGATGGTCGGGTCCACCGGACGGATGCGCCCCTGCTGCGCGGCCTGCGAGAAGGCCTCCTCCAGGAAGCCCACGTAGCGCTTCTTGCGGTTGTCGATGAACGCGCGCGCCTCACCCGTGAGCGTGGCGTGCTCGTGGAGGATGATGATGACCTCCTTGCTCCACCCCCGCGTCACCAGCAGGATGTTGTGGCGCATGCACGCGCGCAGGCGGTCCACCGGGTCCGCGATGTCCTGAACGCGCGAGAGGACCTGCTCCTCGAACAGGTCCATCCCGTAGTTCATGATGGCGAAGAGCAGCTGCTCCTTGTTCTGGATGTGGTGGTAGAGCCCCGCCTTCGTCATCCGGCACGCGGCGGCGATCTCCTGCATCGAAGTGCCTTCGTAGCCGCGCTCGCAGATGAGCCGCGCCGCCGTCTCCAGAATCGCGCGGTAGCGCTCACCCTCATCTGGCTTCCGTCCGCCTTGCGTCACGTGTGCCTCGTCTCGAAGGACTGTAAATTTTTCAAACCCACGACCTACCGACCGGTAGGTAGCATGGCCCGACGCGAGGTGTCAATGCGCGACGGGATGCCCTGGGCTCCAGAAGTCCCGCGAAGTTGCTGGAGTTTCAGGGGGTTGGGGGTTCGCGAGCGCTTGGGCGCCGAAGGGGGGCGGGGCGGAGGGGGAGGACAGCGACCAGCCGGGCCGCGTCGCCGAGGCCGTGCGTACCCTTGGAGCGGTCAGGTCCCAGGGGGCCGTGGCAGCGCGGACCGTGGGGCGAGGGGGGGACGGACATGGCTCCGCGGCGGCAGGCCGACATCGTCGTGGTCGGTGGAATCAGCACGGACTTCCGGGTCCAGGGGGCTCGGCTCCCGAGGCCTGGTGAGCGCGTGGAGGGGTACTCGTTCCAGGAGCAGCTGGGCGGGAAGGGGGCTCACGGCGCCGTGGCGGTGGCGCGGCTGGGGGCTCGCTCGACGCTGGTGGGGCGCGTGGGGATGGATGTTCGCGGCATGGCGCTCCTGGAGCAGCTCGAGGAGGAGGGCGTGGAGACGCGCGCCGTCGCGCGGGACCCCGCCGAGAGCACCGGTGTGTTGATGGAGATGGTGGATGAGGCGGGCCGGGCGCAGTGCCTGTCCGTGGCGGGGGCCAATCGGCGCCTGTGCGTGCGGGACGTGCTCGCCGCCGAGGAGCGCATCACTCGCGCGGATGTGCTCCTCGCGCAGCTGGGTGTCCCCCTGGACGCGGTCGTCGCCGCTGTCCACATCGCACGCGCCGCGGGCTCGCACATCGTCCTGGCTCCCAGGTCCGCCACCTCGCTCCCGGAGGAGTTGCTGGAGGCGGTCCATGTCGTGTGCCTGGGAGGCGCGGAGGCCGCGGTGCTGACGGGGCTGGACGTGGGGGACCTCGACTCCGCTCGGCAGGCCGCGGAGAACCTGGTGCGCCGAGGTGCCGGGGCCGCCGTCATCGCGGCTCCGCAAGGGCACCTGCTCCTGGGAAAGGAGGGAGAGCTGTGGCTTCAGAACCTGCCCGTGGATTGGGTGGACACGGCCGGTGCTCGCGAGGCCTTCGCCGCGGCGGTGTCCGTGGCCTTGGGAGAGAAGCGCTCACTCGCGGATGCGGTGCGCTTCGCTCACGCGACGTCGGCGCTGACCGCGATGCGGCTCGGCGCGATGTCGGGACTTCCGGACCGCGATGACGTGGAGGCCTTCGTGGCCCGGCTGGAGGGGCAGGCCTTGTTGTCGCCTCACGCGTCGTGGTGAGGCGCGGAGGCCCTCAGTCGCGCGGGCTCCTCGCGTGATGCTCCGCCTTCGCGCGCGCCAGTGCCGCGTGCGCGCGGGTGAGCATCTCCCGAGGGTCCTCTTCTCCCTCCACGACCACCGACGCGCTGTGGACCCGAAGCGCGGGGGGCAGCTCGGCGTGGAGTCGCTCTCGCGTGGCCTCGGTCGCGGCGGCGTCGTGGCCCGGCAGCGCGAGGAGCAGCGTGCCTCCTTCCCACCGCACCGCGAGCCCTCCCGAGGGAGGACCGAGTGACTCCAGCTCGCGGGCCACGTCTCGCAGCGCGGTGTCTCCCGCGTCGAAGCCGTGCCGCAGGTTGAGGGGGCCCAGGTCCACCAGGTCCACCAGCAACACGCCGCAGGCCACGCCGTCCCTTCGGCAACGGGCAATCTCTCGCAGCAGGTGTTCTTCCCCCACGCGGCGGGTGGCCAGGCCCGTCAGCGCATCCACTCGCAGCAGCCGCTCGCGCTCCTCTCGCGGCGAGGCGCCCCCCAGCTCGGAGAGGGTCAGGAGCTGCGCGATGCCTCCCGGAATCCGGAAGGGGCGCGCCACCCAACGCACCCGGCGCTGTCGCGGACGCTCCAGCGTGAGGGTGAGGTGCAGTCCCTGCGAGGACTCGGAGGCCAGGTCCAACACGAGCGAGCGCCCCGACGGGTCCGCCGTGAGGTCCGCGACGTGCTGCCGGAAGGACTCGAACGTCAGGCTGGGGATGCTCTCCAGCGGCATGCCCAGCATCTCCGACAGCGCGGTGTTGCCCGCGAAGGGCTGCCGTCCTGGCGCCACCAGCAGCGTCGCGACATCGAGCGCCTGGATGGCGTCGCGCACCTGGGTGAGCGCGGTGCCTTGGGCCAGCGCGCTTTCGTGCCGGGCGCGCCCCAGGTCCCGAGTCTCCTGTCGCGCGCGAGACCGCAGCTCCAGGTCTCCAGCCACGCGCCGCGCCAGCTCTCGCAGCGCCACGATGTCCTCGGTGCCGAGCACCAGCGGCCGCGTGTCGATGAGCGACAGCGTGCCCAGCACCTCCCCATGGGGCGTCACCAGAGGTGCCCCCGCGTAGCTGCCGATGACGCCTTCACGCACCAGCGGGTTGTCGCGAAACACGGGGTGGCGCCGTGCGTCCGGGACGATGAGCGACTCGCGGCCCATCACCACGTGGTGACAGAAGGCCCAATCCCGAGGGGTGCTTCGGTCGCGCGCGAGCGCATGGGGCAGGCCCACGTGCGCCTTGAACCACTGCCGGTCTCCGAGCACCAACGTCAGCAGCGCCACCGGGACCGCGAAGGCCTGGGCCACCTCCGAGACGAGCTCCTGGAGCTCCGCCTCGGGAGGGCCCTCATCCACCAGCCGCATCGCATCGACTCGCGCGATGCGTTGCCGCTCCTCCTCCGACGAGCTGCTCTCGGCCGGAGGCGCCTGCACGGAGCGCTGTCCCGCGAGGGCCGTCCGCACGGTGTCGCGCATCGTCTCGGCGGGCGCACGGCGGCTCAGCAAGGAGTGGATGCCCAGCGTGTCCTTGAGCTGCCAGGCCCGGACGCGCAGCTCGTCGAAGGCCGTCACCACCACCACGCGCGTGGCCTCGGAGTCCTGCCGTTCGCGCAGCCAGGACAACAGCTCGAAGCCATCCACGCGGGGCAGCGCCAGGTCCGTGAGCAGCAGGAGGGGGGCGCTGCGCTGGCGCACCAGCTCCTGGGCCTCGGCGCCGTCCCGGGCCAGCACTCCCTCGAGCCCCTCCGCCGTGACGAGGGCCAGCAGGCTGGCGGCGCGGTGGGGATCCGGCTCGGCGATGAGGGCGTATCGGGCCATGTGCCTCGAATGCTGCCACGGAAGGCCGCCCCCGGGTTACCGAGCGCGGGCGGGACAGGTCATGCCGGCAACGTTCCTACCGCGTGTCTCCACCCGGAGGCACCGCCGTGCTCGGAGACGCTTGCGGATAGCGCACGAAGAGCCGGCGCAGTGCGCCTCGCTGCCGGCCCAGCTCCTCCGCGCGCGCGGCCGAGTCCACCAACAACATCAGCCCGAGCCCCAGGGCCCCAGGCACCAGCGGCACCACCCACCCCAGGTCCGCGGCGAGCCAGCCCACCAGCGCCACGTGCACGGCCATGAGCGCTATCGCCGTGCGAATCACCGCGCCCAAGGTCCTCGCGCGGCGGCAGCGCCAGCCGAAGAACATCAGGAGCACCAGGGTCTCCAGCACACCCGTCACCGCCACCACCCCCGACGAGCGCATCAGCCGGTCCGCGCGGAGGTTGTCCAACGCGAAGGCGTGGATCTCCACCCCGGGCACCGCCACCTGTCCCGGCAGCGTGCTCTGGCCATGCAGGCCCGTCGCGGTGACGCCGACGAAGAGCGTCTTGCCTCGCAGCGCCAGGTCCAACCCCACCGAACGCGGGTCCACCTGGAGCACGTCCGCGAGGCTCACCCTGGGGAGCCAGTCCGGCGCGGGCAGGCGCATCAGCGGCGCGCCATGGTCCAACGCCGCCCGGCGCATGAGCGTCTCCGCCTGCTCCGGCATCAACCGCAGCGCGGTCGCCAGCGCGAGCGAGGGCCACGCCTGTCCCCCCACGCCCACGGCATAGGGATAGCGCCGGATGACGCCGTCCGCCTCCACGAGCATGTTGAGCGTGCCGCTGCCATGTGCCGCCAGCCGCAGCGGCGCGATGCTGCCGGCAATCTCTCGGGATTGAAGCCGCAGCGTCTCCACGGGCAATGGCAGCGGCGTCTCCAGCGCCCCGTCCTCGAGCGGAGGCATCAGCGACACATCCTCGGTGAGCGCCGCGGCGCCCAGGATGACGCTCCCGTTCTCCGCGAGCGCCTCCGCGAGCCGCGCATCGCCGTCCTGCGTCCTCAGCCGCGCCTCCAGCTCCGCCACCAGCGCCGCGCCCGCGGGCTGTTCCGCCAGCCCCGACTCGCGCAGCGATGTCAGCACGTCCTCGCCCAGCTCGAGCGCTTCCCGAGGACCGGGCTGGTCGAACACCACGTCCACCGCCACCGCCGCGGGACGCTGGGCCGCCAGCGCCTGGAAGACCCGGGCCCACGTCGCGCGGGACAGGGGCCACCGCTCGCCCAGCGCGGCCAGGGCCCGGTCATCCACTTCCACCAGCACCAGGTCCGCGCTTCGAGGCACCCCCGGGAGGAGTCGACTCACGGCCTGGTCGTACAGCAGACGCTCGAGATGTCCTGGCGCCCCTCCCGTCACGGCCGTGATTCCGGCCAGGGCCACCCCCACCAGTGCAGCGGCGATGCGGAGCTGGCCGGGGGACGGCCGGGGAATGCGGGAGGGGGGCTTGGGACTCGGATTCATCTCGAACTTCAGGGCCGCAGGTCGAAGGCGTAGATCTTGGAAGGGAAGCCGATGAAGCCGTCCGCGTCCACTGCCAAGACACGCCAGAACCATTTGCCCGCGGTCTCCGCGGGCACCGCCAGCTTCACGTCCGGGGCCTCGAGGGTCCGCACGCCCGCTGCGAAGTCCGCGGTCCGCGCCATCTCCACGCGGTACGTCTTCGCCCCCGGCACGGAGAACCACTCGAGCGTCGGCGCGGCGGTGAAGCTCCCTCCGCGAGGCCCGTTCAGCAGGGGCGCGGCCAGCAGCGGACGCGGGGGCTCCGGCGCGGCGCCCGGCAGCACGCGCGAGCCCTGGCCGTGGACGACCTCGACCTCGGCCTTGTCCGAGCCCAGCGCCACCTTGCCCTCCAGCGTTTCCAGTCGGCTGGTGCCGTCCTCCTGGGCGGAGACCCGGAACTGGGTTCCCCGCACGCCGGCCACCGCGCCACGCGTGCGCACCTCGAACACGGAGCCGTCTCCACCCGGCGCCGCCACCGTCTCCACGGAGCCTCGCATCAGCTCCAGCCGGACCACGCGCTTGCCGTTGGCCCCCAGCTCGATGGCGCCCAGGCGCACGAGGCTGTTCGGCGTCACCCGCACGCGGCTCGCGTCCGCCAGCTCCAGCTCCGCGCTCGCGTCCGGCGCGGTGTGGAACAGCTCCTGCGTGTAGAGCGAGTCCCCCGTGCCGCGCGGGCGAAGCTCGGCGGGGGAGGGCCCCGCGGAGACCAGCCCACTGGAGGCGCGCACCTGGGCCACGCGAGGCTGTGCGGGGCGCTCGACATACGCGAGCTGGAGCCGGCCCGGCTCACCCGGCACCGCGGGCGGCGCCACCACGGACACGCGCGTGCGCGGCACCCCCGCCGACACCAACACCTCCGCCGCCGCCTTCGCCACGGCGAGGCCCTGTCCATCCAGCCGCTCCGCGTCCGGCAGCCGCGCCGCCAACGTCACCGAGCGGATGGCGGGCCTGGACACCAGCGCCTGCGCCACGTGCTTGAGGCACGCCTCCGTCTCGGGCCCCTTGGGCGCGAGCGGACGTCCCAGCTCCACGCGCCCGTTGACGAATTGCAGCCCCCCACACGGGTCCGCGGTCTGCTCGGCGCGCGCCGACAACGTCACCAGCGCCAACGCCCACATCCAAGGCAGGGTCCGGGTCATGGCGTGGTCTCCTTCGCCGAGGACTCGTCGGCGCTCTTCACGACGTTGAACTCGACGCGGCGGTTGTTCTCGCGTCCCTGCGCTGTCTTGTTGGTGTCGACGGGCTGCGTCTCACCGTAGCCCTTCGCCTCCAGGCGCTCCGGCGCGATGCCCGACTTCACCAGGAACTCGCGGACGTTGTTCGCGCGCCGCTGAGACAGGTCCAGGTTGCTCGTGTCCGAGCCCTTGTCGTCCGTGTGTCCCTCCACTCGCACGCGCTCCATCTGCGGGTTGGCCTTGAGGATGGAAGAGACCTGGGCCAGCAGGCCGTAGGACTTGGGCAGGATGATGTCCTTGCCCGTGGCGAAGTAGACCTTGTCCAGGATGACGATGCGCGAGCCCTCCAGGCGCACGCTCGACTTGCCCTTGTCCGGGCAGCCGTCTTCGTCCTTCACGCCGTTGATGCTCTCGGCCTCGAGCGGGCACGCGTCCACCGCGTCCGGCACGCCGTCGCGGTCATTGTCCGGGTCGGGGCAGCCGTCCGCGTCCTCGAAGCCGTCCGCGTCCTCGGCCTCGGCGGGGCAGCGGTCCTCGGTGTCGATGAGCCCGTCGCCATCCGAGTCCACCGCCGCGGGCACCAGCTTCAGCGGCTCCTCGGGAGTCGACTCCGTCGACGTGCCCTGCGCCGCCGGGACCTCATCCGGGCAGCCGTCCTCGTCCTGGTACTGATTGAAGGTCTCCGGCTCGCCGGGGCACACGTCGGGGCCGTCGAGGATTCCATCCACGTCGTCGTCCGGGTCCAGGCAGTGGTCGTCGTCCTGGAAGCCGTCGAAGTCCTCGGGCCCGAGGTCGCACTTGCGCGCGGGCGCGGAGGAGGGCGCCGAGCCCGTCCAGGCCAGTCCTCCCAGCAAGCGGAACCCCGGGGTGCCATAGCCGCGTGTCAGTCCCGGCCCCGCGCCCAGGTGCGCCGACAATTCTTCCGTGAAGCGGTACTTCACCGCGCCCAGCGCCTCCAGCGGGCGCTCCTCCGAGTTGGCCTCCTTCAGCCCAAGCGCCCCCGACACCGTCGCCGCCACCGTCAGCGCTGGCGTGAGGGGCACCTCCGCGCCCGCCGCGTAGGAGAACTCGTTCCCCACGCGCAGGTTGCGAAGCTGCTGCTCCCCGCGGAGGTTGACGCCCACGTTGGCGAGCAGCCGCAGCGACGGGCCCGCCCACTCGGCCACGAGCCGGGGCTGGAACGTGGGCCCCTTCGTGCCCAGGAAGCCGGAGGCTCCCGCGGTGGGCAACGTCACGGGCGCGACGAACGCCAGGTGCACACCGTCTTCGGTCGACAGCAGCAACACCTTGGGCACCAGCCGCAGGTCGCCGACGCCCGTGCTGGCGGCGCCGTCCACGAGCGACGGCGCGACCGCACCCGCGGGCTGCGAGGACGTGGTGGAGACGGGGAGCGACACACCTATCTCCAGCCGCTCGAACAGCGCCACCGCGCCCATCAAGTCGAGCGAGAGCTGGCTGTCGACGATGCGGTAGACGAACGCGTCCCTGCGCGGGTCCAGCAGGTTGAGCGGGTCCTCGCCGTAGTTGACCGACAGCCCGATGTTCCAATCCAGGTGCTTGCCCACGCGCGCGCCGTGCACTCCCAGCACGTCGTAGGCCCCGGGTCCGGGCTTGTATTGTTGGACATCGATGGCTTGCGACGTCTGCGCTTGCGCCCTCGCGACGCTTGTTGTCAGCAGCAGCAGGGCCAGCAGCGCCAAGGGGCGGGGTGGGTGGGCACGCACTCGCATGTCTTGACGCTGCCAGAAGGGCACGGGCCACATCAACGTGCCGCCAACAATTGGGAGACGTGCTGGGCCAGGGAGGGCAGCGGTTGCGGCTTGGGCAACACAAGGTCCACGCCCAGACCCTTGGCCCGTTCGGACAGCTCCGGCGACGCGAACGCCGTCAGCAGGAGCACGCGTGTCTCGGGGGCGTAACGCCTCACGAAGTCCGCCAGGACGAGCCCCTCCTCGGACTGTGTGCCACTCAACCGTAGGTCGCTGATGACCAGGTCGTAGCGCCCCGTCGTCATCAACCCCAGCGCTTCGTCCAGCGCCTGGGCCGAGTCGACCCGATACCCCGCGCCCGAGAAGAACTGACCCAACACCCAGCACAGCGCGGATTCGTCGTCGACGATGAGGAGGTTCTGTGACACGCGCGGGGCCCGGAGCAAGCGTGAGGCCAGCCCGCGTCGGGAAGCCCCTCATGACTTTCCCGGCACTTGCGTACGCTCGACCCTCGACGCGCCCCGCCGCTTTCCAGGTTACGGATCCGATTTCTGGAATCCGGATCTGTTGATTCCCAAACGTTTCAGCCGCTCATAGAGGGAGGAGCGGGGGATTCCGAGGCGCAGGGCGGCCCGCTCGACGTGGCCATTCTCCCGGCGAAGGACGCGCTCGATGTGGCGGCGCTCCAGCTCCTCCAGCGTGAGGTTGTCGTCGCCGCTGGGCTCGTCGGTGGCGGACTCGAAGCGCAGGTCGCCTCGGGAGAGCGGGCCTCCGCCGGAGAGCAGCACGGCGCGCTCCAGGACGTTGCGCAGCTCGCGGATGTTGCCGGGCCAGGGGTAGCGCATCAGCGCGCTCTCCGCGTCGGCTTGCAGGCCCACGCCGGCGCGGCCTCGCGCACCGCCCATCTCCGCGAGGAAGTGCCGGGCCAGCTCGGGGATGTCCTCCGGACGCTCACGCAGCGCGGGCACGTGGAGGATGAGGGTGCTGACGCGGAAGTAGAGGTCGCCTCGGAAGCGCTTCTCCCGGGCCGCGGCGTTGAGGTCCTGGTGGGTGGCCGCGATGAGTCGCACGTCGACGCGCCGGTCGCGGACATCGCCGAGGCGGCGGAAGCGCTTCTCCTCCAGCACCTTGAGGAGCTTGGGCTGGACGGTGAGGTCCATGTCGCCAATCTCATCCAGGAAGAGCGTGCCTCGGTCCGCGACCTCCAGCAGGCCCTGCTTGGCGGCCACCGCGCCGGTGAACGCGCCCTTCTCGTGGCCGAACAGCTCCGAGTCGAGCAGGTCCCTCGACAGCGCCGCGCAGTTCAAGTCCACGAACGGCGCATCCGCGCGAGGTCCCCCCTCATGCAGCCAGCGCGCGAGCACGCTCTTGCCGCTGCCCGTCTCGCCGGTGACGAGGACGGGGCTGTCGCTGTGCTGCATGCGCTCGGCTTCGGCGCGCAGGCTCCGGATGGCGGCGCTGCCGCCCAGGAAGGGATTCACGCTGGTGCGAGCCGTGCGCGACTGGTCCGCGCGCAAGCGCTGACGCTCCCGCCGCTGGGCCACCAGTCGCTCCAGCACCACCTTGAGCACCGCGAGCTCCACGGGCTTGGTGAGGAACTGCTCGGCGCCTTCCTTCACGGCCTGGACCGCCAGCTCGATGGAGCCATGGCCCGTGAGCACGACCAGCGGCACCGCCGCGTCAATCTCCTTGAGGCGCGGGAGCAGCTCCAGCGCGGTGCCATCCGTCAGCCGGTAGTCCACGACCGCGACGTCGGGACGGTGCGTGCGGAAGACCTCCTGTGCCTCGGCGATGCTCTGGGCCTCGTCCACGTCGAAGTGGTGGGCGGAGAGATAGCCCCTCATTCCCAGCCTGACGCCGGGCTCGTCGTCCACGAGCAGGATGCGGGTGCGTGTCATGAGGCGAGCGGGTCCATCGACATGCGGAGGGTGGGTGAGGACACCGCTGGTAGCAGCAGAGTGACTTCCGCGCCACCCTCCGGGTGATTTCGCAGGCGGATGCGCCCCTGATGCTCCTCCAGGATGCGCTGGACGATGGCCAGGCCCAGGCCCGTGCCGCCCCGGCGCTTGCTGAAGAAGGGCTCGAAGACATGCGGGAGGTCCTCCTCGCGGAAGCCCGGCCCGCCGTCCCTCACCGTGCAGCTCACCCAGGCGCGGCCCTCCTCCTCCAGCGGAGACGTGGCCACGCTCACCGTCGTGCCCACCGGGGAGTGCTGCACCGCGTTCTCCACCACGTTGCGGAAGACATGGAACAGCCGCCGCGAGTCCATGCGCACGCATGGCAGCGCCGCCGCGAGCGTGGGCGTGACGGTGACGCGGGACTGCTCCCCGGTGCGCGTGCAGGCGGCGAGCGCCTCCTCCACGACGGGCCGGATGGGGCCCTCCACCCACTCGCCCCGGGTGGGGCGGCCGTACTCGAACAGCTCCTGGGTGAGGTGGTTGAGGCGGCGCACCTCCCCGCGCAGCACGTCCACGTACGGGGCCAGGTCCGCGCGCTGGCCGACGGTGGCCTCCACGGCGTCCACCACGGCGGAGATGGAGAAGAGGGGGTTGCGCACCTCGTGCGCGACGCCCGCGACGATGGCGCCCATGGCGGCCATGGTCTCACTGCGGCGCAGGCTGGCCTGGAGCTCCAGCAGCCGGGTGACTTCGGTGGCGACCAGGATGATGCGCGAGTCCTCGCCACCGGCCTCGTCGACCCAGGCGGCGGACAGCTCCCAGGTGCGGCGGGCCTGCGGGTCCGTCACCTCGCGGGTGATGATGCCGTGGGTCCTGCGCAGCTCGTCCACCAGGGGCGGCGTGCTGGACCAGGGCGGTGAGAAGGCGGCGGTGGAGAGCGGCTGGCCGGAAGGGTCCAGGCCGCCGAAGAGGATGCAGGCCGCGTCGTTGAGGCGCTGGACGGTGCCGTCCGCGCCGAGCACGACCAGCGGTGAGCTGACGGCGTCGAACGTGCGGCGCCACTCCTGCGCGGAGCGGCGGAAGCTCTCGTGGAGGCGCTGGCGCAGCTCGTCCGCGAGGTAGCGGTCGGTGATGTCGGTGACGACGCAGCCCACGTGCAGCTCGCCTTGCGTGTCCCGGGCGGAGGCCGTCGCGCGGCTGCGCACCCAGCGCACCCGTCCGTCCGCGCAGATGATGCGGTGCTCCAGCTCCACCTCCGAGCCGGGCGCGAGCGACTCCATGCGCGTGCGGTAGCGCGTGCGGTCTTCGGGGTGGATCATCCCCGCCCACAGCGCCGGCGGGCCTCCTCCGGGGCCGGGTTCCGCGAAGGCGGAGGCGGGGTAGCCCGTGGTGCGCTCGATGACGGGGGTGCAGTAGAAGTCCCGCAGCGCGCCATCGCGCAGCTTGCCGCCCCAGAGGTAGTCGGGCAGCGAGCGCGTCAGCACGTCCAGCCGACCCTCGTGCTCCTGGAGCGTCTGCTCGGCGCGCATGCGCTCGGTGAGCTCCGAGAGGGAGGCGATGACGCCGAGCACCTCGCCTCCCGAGCCGCTCACCCGTGAGTAGCTGCCGAACCAGAAGCGAGGCTCGCCGGGCGCCGCGGGTGTCTCCACCTCCAGGCAGGTGTCGGTGATGGGGACATCCGTCTCCAGCGCGCGCTTGAGGCGCGGCGCCAGCAACCGGCCCAGCTCCGGCATCACCTCCGAGACGTGGCGACCCAGGTGTCCCCCCGCGGGCAGTCCATTCATGGCCGCGAGCGCGGGGTTGACGTGGATGTAGCGCAGGTTGCGGTCGAAGAACGCGAAGCCCACGGGCGTGACATCCATGAGTGCGTCGCGGAGCGCGCTGGAGTCGTCGGCGCTGCGCAGGGCCGCGTCGCGCTCGCGTCGGGTGCGCTCTCGCGCGCGTGCGAGCACCAGCGCGGGAGTGCCGGCGCAGATGAACACCAGGGCCGCGGTGGTGAGGACGCGCGGCAGGGCACTGGCCGCGCTGCCGCTCGACCAGGTCCACTCGATGAAGGCGGCGAGCATCGAGGCCGCGACGACGGCCATCAGCATCTGCCTGCGGGAGGGGAACTCGTGCATGGGGTGGGGGCGCACGAGCCTACCCGGAATCACGGCCCGCGCCGCCCTTGTCGGAGGGAGGGCAGGGAAGCGGTGAGGGTCGCGATGGACCGCGCGCCCGGCTCAGGCGACGTGCACGCTGGCCTGCTCCCGGGCGCGGCGCTCCAGGAGTTCTCGCACCTCGGTGTCCGAGGTTTGTTCGAAGTTTCGATACCAGAGGCCCACGGCATAGAAGGGCTCCGGGGTTCGCGCACACACCACTTCGTCCGCGAGCGCTTCGACCTCTTCACATGTTTCCGCTGGGGCGACAGGGACGGCGACGATGATGTGCGCGGGCTGTTGTTCGCGGAGCGCGGCCACGGCGGCGCGCATGGTGGAGCCCGTGGCGAGCCCGTCATCCACGAGGATGACCTCGCGCCCCTGGACATCCAGCGGTGGGCGCCCGGAGCGATAGCTCGACTCGCGGCGCATCAGCTCCAGGGCTTCGCGTCGGGCGACGGCGTCGACCTGTTCGCGCGAGATGTCCAGCTCCCGCAGCACCTCGGGGTTGAGGACCTGGATGCCGCCGGTGGCGATGGCCCCCATCGCGAGCTCCTCGTGCCCGGGGGCTCCGAGCTTGCGCACGATGAACACGTCGAGGGGCGCGTCCAAGGCACGGGCGACTTCATAGCCGACCGGGACTCCGCCGCGCGGCAGGGCCAGCACCCGGGTCTCGGGCTGGTGCGCATGGTGCGCGAGCTGTCTCGCGAGGACACGGCCGGCCATGAAGCGGTCCTGGAACTCGGGTCCTTGCATGGGGGCCTCCTGGCCGTGCGCGCGTGGCGCGACCTCCTCTTGTTCGAAGGTGGACATGCTCGCGGTGGCGGAGGCGGGATGTGGCCGGGCTCGCATGCCTGGCGAGGAGGAGCGGGCCTCGGTCGTGGCGCGGCCGACAGGCGGCGGTGGCTCGACGAGGGGCGGCGGTCGCCGGTGCGGACGCTCGGACGGCGTCACGGGATTGGGCGGCTCCTGCAGGGGCTGGCGCGGGTCGGGCTCCTGCACCGGCACGTTGGGCGAAGGCTTGGGACCCGGCGGTGGGGGCGAGGGGAGACCGGGAATCGGCGGCTGCTGAGTAGGCATGCGGATGAGCCTCGTGCCGAGGGGAATGTCCCCTCATTCCGCCCAACCTGCGCATGCGGACACCTTCCCACCCGAGGCGCCAGGGAGGCGGCGAACGCCTGCATGCGGCTCGCGTGGCGGACGGGCTCACGAGCCATGGTCCGCAGGGTCGGCGGCTGCTGCACCGCGGCACTCGCGCCTTCACGTTTCCCCGATAGGTCGTATCGACCATCGGACAGGAGGCACGACATGAAGGCAGCCTTGTGGGGCCTGGGTGGATTGGGGCTTGGCGTGGGGATGATGTACTGGTCGGACCCTCGAAGTGGCCGCTGGCGCAGGTCTCACCTGCAGGGCAAGGCGGTGCACGCGGCCCATGAAGCGGGCTGCGCGGCGGGGGTCCTCCGGCGAGACCTGGCGCAGCGCTCGCGGGGGGTGTTCCTCGAGTCCCTCCATCGCTTTCGTTCGGAGCCCGTGGATGACGTGACGCTCGGCGAGCGGGTGCGCGCCGCGCTGGGGCGGGTGTGTTCGCATCCAGGCGCGGTGCGCGTCTCGGTGCGGGATGGGAAGGTGATGCTCGAGGGCACCATCCTCGTGGACGAGCTCAAGCGCGTGGTCCCCGCCGTGGGCCGTGTGCGAGGCGTGCGCGCCGTGGAGAGTCGGCTGGGTCCCTTCGCGCAAGCGGGGCGTCAAGCCGAGCCGCGAGGAGGAGCGCTTCGCCGCGGGCCTCCGAGGACGTTCGGCTCCTCGCACTGGTCACCTTCCGCGCGATTCTTCGGGGTGATGGGGGGCCTGTCCCTGGCCTCGTGGGCCTTCCGACAGCGCGGGGCGCTGGGGCTGCTCCTCGGCGTGGGCGGCGCGGTGCTCGGGGTCCGCGCGCTCAGCAACCTGGAGCTTCGCAGGCTCACGGGCATCGGCGTGGGGCCTCGCGCCATCACGTTGCACAAGGACATCACCGTCAACGCGCCGGTGGAGGAGGTCTTCGCCTTCTGGGATGCGATGCAGAACTTCCCGCGCTTCATGACCCACGTGGATGAGATTCGCGTGGACTCCTCGGGCCGCTCGTACTGGAAGGTGAAGGGCCCCGCGGGGCTGCACTTCGAATGGGAGGCGGAGGTCACCCAGCGCGTGCCGAACAAGCTGCTCGCGTGGCGCAGCGTGAAGGGCACCTCGGTGGAGAACGCGGGGGTCATCCACTTCGAGCGCACGCCCAAGGGCGGCACGCGACTGGACATCCGCCTCGCCTACAACCCACCGGCGGGTGCCATCGGGCACGCCTTCGCGCGGCTGCTGGGCGTGGACCCCAAGCGCCAGATGGATGACGACCTGCTGCGCCTGAAGTCCCTGCTCGAGCGAGGCAAGGCCACCGGCCGCGAGACGGTGACGCGAGAGTCCCTGTCGGTCGGGCGAGGAGGGCGCCAGACGCTGATGCACTGAGCTCCTCGCATGGGCCGCGAGCGGTGTCGCTGCTTCGGGTCGCGCAGGATTTGCGCGCCATCGGCGTGGATGCGCCGGGCGCGCACTTCTTGCGTGCTCCTGGGTCCGCCGGGCCCTCGTGTGGCTGGCGTGATGCTTGCTGCAGAGTTCCTCGTCCGATGTGGGGTGAGCGGTTAGTCTCCAGCCCCGAAACCATGGCGGAAACTTTGTTCGAGGAGCTGAAGCGGTACGTGGCGTTTGGCGCGGAGGACGAGCAGTCCCTCGTCGGACTCCACGCCACCGCGCAGCCGCATTTCCCCCACATCGCGCGCGTCTTCTACGACCGCATCCTGGAGCACGACGGCGCGCGCAAGGCCCTGGAGGGAGGCGAGAGCCAGGTCGGCCACCTGAAGGGCACGTTGCAGGTGTGGATGGACCAGCTCCTCCGGGGGCCTTGGGACGAGGCGTACTTCGCGCTGCGCTGCCGCATCGGCCGCATGCACGTGCGCATCTCCCTGCCGCAGCACTACATGTTCGGCGCGATGAACGTGCTGCGCCAGGAGCTCACCGCGGTCATCGACACGGAGCTCCCGGGAGACGCGCGGACGAAGCACCGCACGCGCACGGCGCTGGGGCGCATCCTGGACCTGGAGCTGGCCATCATGCTCCACACGTACCGCGAGGACCTCCTGGCCCAGCAGGCGCGCACCGAGCGGCTGGCGACGTTCGGGCAGCTCGTGGGCTCCATCGGGCATGAGCTGCGCAATCCCCTGGGCGTCATCGAGACGTCGCTCTACATCCTGCGCAGCCGCGCGGGTGCCTCGGTGGATGAGCGCACGCACAAGCACCTGGACCGCATCGGCGAACAGGTGGGCATCGCCAACCACATCGTCTCCGACCTGCTGGACATGATTCGGGACCGTCCGCTGCAACGCCAGGAGGTCTGGCTGGACGAGGTCTGGCAGGAGGCCCTCAAGGCCGTGGCGCGTCCGGAGGGCGTGAGCATCCGGACGGAGGGCCTGGTCTCGCTGCTGCCGGTGCAGGGGGACGCGGGGCAGCTGCGCCAGGTGTTCGTCAACCTGTTGCAGAACGCGGTGCAGGCGCTGGAGGAGTCGGGCGGAGAGGTGTCGCTGGTGGGCGCGCCTCGCGAGCCGGGCGCGGTGGAGCTGGTCCTGGAGGACACGGGGCCGGGCGTCAGCGAGACCGTCCGCGGGCGCCTCTTCGAGCCGCTGATCACGACCAAGGCGCGAGGCATCGGCCTGGGGCTGGCGCTCGTGCGGCGCATCCTGGAGCGCCACGGCGGGTCCATCACGTATGCGCCGCGCGCCGGTGCCGGAGCACGCTTCGTGATTCAGCTCCCCACGTCGTCACAGGAGGGGCCCGATGCGACGCTACCTCCTGCTGGATGACAACCAGGCGTTGGCGGAGAACCTCGCGGAGATTCTTCGCGACGAGGGACACCAGGCCACCGTGGTGGGCACCGGCGACGAGGCCCTGCGCGCGGTGGGGACCACCCGCTTCGACGCGCTCGTGACGGACATGCGCATGCCCGGCATGAGCGGCGCGGACGCGGTTCGGCGCATCCGGCGGCTGGACCCGGGACTTGCCGCCGTGGTCGTCACGGCCTACCCCGGCGAGGACGACCTGGAGACGGCCCGGCGCGAGGGCCTGCTCGCGGTGCTCCCCAAGCCCGTGCCCATCTCCACGCTGATGGACCTGCTGGCCAATGCGCGCAGGGACGGGCTGGTGGTGGTGGCGGAGGACGACCCGGCGCTGAGCGACAACCTCGCGGAGGTGCTGCGGGCGCGGGGCTTCTCCTGTGTGACGGTAGCCTCGGTGTTGGATACGGACCACCTGTCGTGCACCGCGCCCTTCGCGGCGCTGGTGGACCTGCGCATGCCCGGCGGGCCGGATGGCGAGGCCTTCCGCAAGCTGCGCGAGCGCTACCCGAGCCTGCCCACCTTCGTCATGACGGCATGGCCGGACCTGGCGCCGCGGGGCGTGGGCGTCGATGTCTTCCCCAAGCCCTTCGACACGGGTGCGCTCGTGGGCGCGCTGGAGTCGGCACACGCTTCACGAGCATGAGCGAGCCCATGACCCTGTCTCCCTCGCGTGTCCTGGTCGTCGATGACAACGCGGCGTTCCTCGACAACCTCGATGAGCTGCTGGGCGACGCGGGCTACGCCGTGCGCGCGGCGTCGACGTGTCGGGCCGCGCGGGAGAAGGCTCGCGACGGCTTCGACGTGGCGCTGGTGGACCTGCGCCTCCCGGACGGAGATGGGACGGCGCTGGCGGCGGAGCTGAAGGCGGGGTCCCCGGACTCGGAGGTGGTGCTGCTCACGGGCTTCGCCACGCTGGAGACGGCGGTGGCGGCGGTGCGCGCCGGGGCGTGTGCGTACCTCATGAAGCCGTGTGCGCCGCGCGAGCTGCTCCTCACGCTGGAGCAGGCGATGCGGCAGGTGCGGCTGCACGCGGAGAAGCGCGAGCTGGCGCGGCGCGCGCAAGTGACGGAGAAGCTGGCCGCCGTGGGGACGATGACTGCGGGGCTGTCTCACGAGATTCGCAACCCGCTCAACGCCGCGGCCTTGCAGCTCTCCGTGCTGGAGCGCCGCGTGCGCAGGTTGGCGGATGCCCAACAGGGCACGTTGCTGGAGCCCTTGCTGTTGGTGCGCGACGAGATTCGCCGGCTCGACCACATCCTGGAGGACTTCCTCCAGTTCGCCCGGCCCCGTGAGTTCCGCCCGGGCTCCGTGGACGTGAAGGCCCTGGTTCGCCGGGTGGTGGACCTGCTGAGCGGTCAGGCCGAGACGCGGAAGGTGACGCTGACGCAGGTGGTGCCGGACGCCGCGCTGCCGTCGCTCGCCGGAGAGGAGGAGCGGCTTCGTCAGGTGCTCATCAACCTGTGCCTCAACGCGCTGGAGTCGACCCCCACGGGCGGGCAGGTGACGCTGGCGGCGGGCGCGGAGGACACGCGCGTCTGGCTCACCGTGGATGACACGGGGGCCGGGGTCCCGGAGGCGATGAGAGATCGCATCTTCGAGCCCTTCTTCACCACCAAGGCCCAGGGCTCCGGGCTGGGGCTCCCCATCGTCCACGCCATCGTCACGCAGCACGGCGGGACGCTGGAGGTGGGCACGGCGCCGGGTGGAGGCGCTCGCTTCATCCTGCGGCTCCCCGTGGCGCGCTAGCGTCAGGCCCGCGCGCGCACCGGGAGCCGAGCCTCAGAAGCCGAGGGGCGGCGTCACGAGGCTGGCCGCGGAGACGCTCGCGCAGAGGACGCAGGCGTTCTGGCTGGAGCCATCCGCGCGCGTTCCCGGAACGTCCGCGCGGGCGAACCGGCGCTGCTCCTCGACACCGCCACCGGGCTCGTTCGTGAACCAGATGTCGAAGTCGTAGTGGACGGGGACGGGCTTGCCGTCGAGGGTGGCCGGCGCGTAGCGCCACGTGGTCAGCGTGCGGATGATGCCCTCTTCCAGCCCGGAGAGGCCCTGCAGCGACTTGCAGTCCGTGACGGAGCCGTCGGTGGTGATGGTGCAGCGGGTCACCACGACGCCCTTGGGGACGGCGGACACCCGCGAGCGGATGTTCTGCGTCAGGTCGGCGAAGTTGAGGCGCGCACCCGAGACGAAGCGGGGCGGGGTGATGCCGGGCCCCAGCGTGAAGATGCCGTCCTCCGAGGGCATGGGCGCGGGCGGCTGCGCCAGCTCGAGGAGGGGCTCGATGACCGGCGCGGGCACGGGCGCGGGGGCGGCCTCGGCGACCTCGACGGGAGGCGGAGGCGGGGACTGGGGCTCCTCCTCGGCGACGGCGATGGCCACCGCGGGCTCCGCCTCGAGCGGATACGGTGTCCGAGACAGCTCCGTCCGGGCGATTCCCTCCGTGTCGGGGATGAGCAGCGCTGCCGGGGGCGGCGGGACCCCGCGGGGCTTCTGGGGCGAAGGCTTCGCGGAGAGGCGCACCGGCGACTTGCCGGGGCTGGTGTTGACGGCCGCCGGGAACACCTTCGGGAGCGGCGCGAGGAGGGGCCGGGGACCCGCGGGCTCGTTCATCGCGAAGGCGCGTGGGGGCTGCTGCACGGCGGGCACCGTGGGGAGCGCGAGAATCGGCGGCGTGACGGGAGCCACGGCCATCGCGGGGAGAGGGACCTGTGAGGAACCCAGGGCGACGGCGAGCGCCGCGCCACCCAGGCCGCTGACCAGCCTCCACGGCCGACGAGGAGCATGACTCTCGGGGACACCCAACAGGCGGCGGATGCGCGACAGCAAGGAACCACCATTCGCGCCAAGCGCGGGCACGGGGGAAGGGGATGCACGAACCTGCTCGATGTGGGCGAGGGCTCGGGCGTAGAGGACCGCGTCGCCGCAGGACCGCACGGCCAGGTCATCCGCGCAGTGCTCGCGCTCCTCGCGGATGCGGTGGGACAACCACCAGACAGCGGGGTGGTAGAACAGGAAGGTCTCGACCAGCGCCTGGAGCAGGTTCACCAGGTAGTCGTGGCGCTGGATGTGCGCCAGCTCGTGGGAGAGCACCGCCTCGAGCTGCGCGGGCGTCAGCCCCACGACGGCGCCCGCGGGGACGAGGATGAGCGGACGCCACAGGCCGATGACCTGGGGAACGTCCACGCGAACCGAGGCCAGCAGGCGGATGGGGCGCGTCAGCTTCATGCGCGAGAGCGCCTGCTCCAGGGCCCGCGTCCACGCGGCGGCGGGCTCCTGCGTGTGCAGGCGCGACATGCGCTGAGCGGCGTACCAGGACACGAGCGTCCTCGCGGAGAGGAGCAGCACGCCGCAGCACCACGCCGGAAGCAGCCAGTGCCGGGGCAGCTGCAGCCAGGAGGGGCTGGCCACCACCGCCTCTCGCGCCGCGGTGTCCACCAGCAGGGTGGTGCTGGCGCGAGTCACCGGGAGGAGCGGCTCGGACAACGGGCCCATCGCCGCCACCGGCCCCAGGCCCTCCAGCACCGCGCCCAGGAACGTGACGAGGGGGAGCACCGCCATGGTCAGCAGGCCCAGGCACGCGACGACATAGCGTCCATGGGCGGACCGGCGCGACATCAAGGCCATCACCCCAGCCGTCACCAACGCCACCGCCGCTCCCTGCCAGACAAAAGCGAGAAGGGCTCGTTCTAGCGAGTCCAGCACGTCCATCACTTCCCCCGCCTCTCGTGCTCGTCCAGCAGCTTCCGAATCTCCGCCAGCTCCTCCGCGGACGTCCGCTTCATCGACAGCGCCTGGGCCACGACGCTGGAGGCGGAGCCACCGAACGCTCGGTCCATCAGGTCGCGCAGCAGGTCGCGCTGGGTGCGCTTCTGGCTGAGGGCCGCCTCGTAGACGTGGGTGCGCTCGGTCTCGTCTCGCTGCACGAGCCCCTTCTCCGTCATGTTCTGCAGGAGCTTGAGGACCGTCGTGTAGCCGGTGTCATTGTCCTGCGTGTCCCGGAGGGACTCATGCACCTGCCGCACGGTGCTGGGCCCGAGCTGCCAGAGCACCCGGAGGATGGCCAGCTCGGCGCGAGTCGGCTGGGGAGGAACGGGCATCATCCGCCGGAGTATTACGACGGGTGTCGTAACTGTCAACGACGGTTGTCGTAGACCTCTCCGCGCGGCGAGGGGACCACGCGGAGGAGGTCAGGGCTCCGCGGCCAGGTCGCTCGCGGACTCGTCGGCCTCCCCCTTCGCCGCCGCGTCCTCGCCTGACGTTCCGTACTCCTTGAGCCGGTACTGAATCTTCCGGACGCTGATGCCCAGCACCTCCGCGGCGCGGGACGTGGAGCCCTGCACCATCTCCAAGGTGCGGAGGATGGCCTCGCGTTCGATGGCCGCGAGCGTGGCGCCGGGGATGAGCGAGCCCTGGCTGGTGCCGCTGGGGCGCGGTCCTCGCAGCACGGGCGGCAGGTCATCCGTCGCCAGCTCGTGGCCCTGGGTGAGCACCACCGCGCGCTCGATGGCGTTCTCCAGCTCGCGGATGTTGCCCGGCCAGTCATGCGCGAGCAGCGCCTGGAGCGTGCCCGGCGCCAGCCCTCGCACCTGCTTGCCGTAGGCGTCGCCGTACTTCTCCAGGAAGTGGTTCACCAGCGCGGGGATGTCGCTCTTGCGGTCCCTCAGGGGCGGCAGCGTCACGCTGACCACGTTGAGGCGGTAGTAGAGGTCCTCGCGGAAGCGGCCGGCCTTCACCTCCGCGGCGAGGTCCCTGTGGGTCGCCGCGACGATGCGCACGTCCACCTTGAGGGTCTGCGTGCCGCCCACGCGCTCCAGCTCGCGCTGCTGGAGCACGCGCAGGAGCTTCACCTGCACGGTGGGGGAGATCTCCCCGATTTCATCCAGGAACAGGGTGCCGCCGTCGGCCAGCTCGAAGCGACCTTCCTTGCGCGCCACCGCGCCGGTGAAGGCGCCCTTCTCGTGGCCGAACAGCTCGCTCTCCAGGAGGCTCTCGGACAGCGCGGCGCAGTGCACGCGGATGAAGGGCTTGTCGCGGCGGGGGGACTCCTGGTGGAGCGCCTGGGCGATGAGCTCCTTGCCCGTGCCGGACTCGCCCAGGATGAGCACCGTGGCGCGGGTGCTCGCGGCGCGGCGGACCACGTCGTAGATGCCCTGGAGCTGGGGCGACTCGCCGATGATGTCGTGGAAGCGCCGCACGCGGGTGCGGACCTGGTCCCTCAGCGCCTCCGCCTCGCGGCGAAGGCTGCGCTTCTCCAGCGCCTTCGACAGCGTGACGAGCACCTGGTCCGCGTCGAGCGGCTTGAGGAGGAAGTTGTCCGCGCCGGACTTCATCGCCTCCACCGCCATCTCCACGCTGGCGAAGGCCGTCATCATCACGAAGGTGGCGTCGCTGCCCTGCTCCCGCGCGGCGCGCAGCAGGCTCAGTCCATCCAGCTTCGGCATGCGCACGTCGGTGAGCACCACCGCGGGAGAGAAGTCCGCGACGCGGGTGAGGGCCTCCTCGCCATCGGCGGCCTCGGCCACCTCGTAGCCTTCCTCGGACAGGATGGTGGCGATGGCTCGGCGGGCGTTGTCCTCATCGTCGACGACCAGGATGCGCTGTGCGGACATGGATGGGGGCTCGGAGGGTCAGGGGAGTGCGAGGCGCGGCGCCGGCCGCGCGTAGGGAGTGGTGTCGGACTGGGGGCGGACGTTCGTGGCCTGGGTGTGCCACGTCTCCACCACCGGCTCGATGCGGGGGAAGATCTGGATGACGGAGCTGGGGAAGCAGTGCGCGGGCAGCTCGGAGAAGAGCAGGCGCACCACGTCCGCTTCCGAGTCCGTGGCCACGGCCACGTGGGGACGAACGATGAGGTCCGTGAGGTGCGGCGGCTGGCCTTGGGCCGCGACGACCCGGGCCACGGCGCTGCTCTGGTAGAAGAGGACGCGCACGCCGGCTTCGCGCGCCCGCTCCAGGAACGCGAGCAGCGTGCGGCCTTCCACCGCGCCCACGAGCAGCGCCTCCGGTGCCCAGCGACCGCTCTCCGGCGTGCCACGCTCGACGAGCGGGAGTCCGATGGGAACGGGGGGCGCATGGTCGCTTGTCAGGACGGCACCGCGTTCGCCCTGCCAGTACAGGCGCGTTTCGTACTCTGTGACGGTAACGGACGTCATGGGCTCTCCCTCCGCCGGGCCGTGCTCCGGCATTGCCCTTTCAACCCGTGTGCCGCGAAGGTGCTTCATGTTGGACCCGGGATTCGTCCTGCGGTCCGGGACGGGAGGGCGAGGGTAGCTCATGGCAGGCCAAACAGACGCAGGACCCACGGTCCCGTCACGCTGACCAGCAGACAACCGGCCACCATGAGGGGAACCCCGAGTCGCAAGAGCTCGGAGGTGTCGAGCCCCTCGCCCGCGGCCATCGCGTTGGGTGGCGTGCTGATGGCGAAGGGGATGCCGAACGCGCACCCCATGGCGACGAGGATGGGCGTGGACGCGGAGGGCTCCACGCTCAGGGCCAGTGGGAGGAGGAGGGCGGCGGTGCCCGTGTTGCTCATCAAGGCCGACAGCACCGCCGCGACGACGACCAGCGCCCCCAGCCGGGCCTCGCGGGGCAGGGCCTCCAGTCGAGCGCCGTCGAGCGCATGCGCCACCAGTCCGGAGTGCTCCAGGAGCTTGCCCAGCGCGAGCCCGCCCGCGATGAGCAGCAGGGTGGACCAATCCAGCCGGCCCAGGTCCTCGCGCCGGAGCAGCCCCGTGCCGAACAGCAGCGCCGTGGCGCCCAGGGCGACCACCGGTGCGGGCACGCCGTGGAGGGGCTCCGTCAGCCAGGCCGCCACGCAGGCGGCGCTCACCGCGAGGACCCGCCGCCCCGAGGGACTCAGCGCCCGCGTCATCGGTGCGGGCAACGTCACCGGCCCCGCCACGCGGAAGCGCAGGAGGATGAGGCCGAAGCCCAGGAGCAGCATCAGCGCGGTGAGGGGCAGCGCGAACGCCATCCAGCCCGCGAAGGTGACGGGGGCGAAGGTGCTGGCCGCGGACACGGCGAGGGCATTCGGCCCGCTGCCCACGGGTGTCGCCATTCCGCCGAGGTTCGCGCCCAGCGCGACGGTCGCCAGCAAGGCGGGCCGCAGGGGCGCGCCGGCCGGAGCGGCGAGCAGCACGGGCCGCAGCGCCGCGAGCATCATCGCCGCGGCGGCCACGTTGGACATCCACATGGACAGGAAGGCCACGCCGCCCATCACCAGGAGGAGCAGCAGCCGGGGCCGGCCCCGAGAGCCGCGCACGACGTGGCGAGCGACCGCGGAGTCGAGGCCGTGTCGCATGGCCGCCACTTCCAGCGTGAAGCCGCCGAGGAAGAGGATGAGCACCGGGTCGGCGCACCACCGGAGCACCGAGGCCAGCTGGTAGTCCGGCGCCAGCGGTCCCAGCACCACGGGCGTGGCCCCGAGCAGGAGCAGGGTGGGAACAAAAGGGGGCACCAGCTCCGACAGCCACAACACCAGGCAGACGCCCGCCACCAGCACCGCGCGCGACGCCACCTCGCCCTGCACACCGAAGCCCGCGACCAGTCCCACCGCGACCAGCCCCACGCCCGCGAGGGCGGGCCGGGTCCAGTGCCGCCGTGAAGCCGGAGCGGCGAGGGCCTCGATGGGCATGGCGGGGGTGGCCTCGGTGTCGGGCATCGAGGCAAGAGGCGGGGACATGGCGGGGATTCACCGTCGCGAGGACGTGGGGAGGGGGAAGCGAACGAGCACCCGCGCCGCGAGGCGTGGGGCCGGGAGGCTCAGGCGTTGAACTCGCGCGCCAGCTCGCGGCGGTCCTTGTCCTCGATGAGGTGCTGCGCGTAGCGCACGAGGTCCGCCTCCGTGAGGATGCCCACCAGCATGCCGTCCGTCGTCACCACCGGCAGGCAGCCGAACTTGTTGCGCAGCATCAGCGCCACCGCTTCGCGCAGCGAGTCGTTGGGCGTCACCGTCGTCACGTCGCGCGTCATGATGTCCGCGGCCCACAAGGGCTGCGCGGCCGGGTCCGATGCGTGCGTGGCCGCGGCCCTCAACAAGTCCCGGTGCGTGACGAGCCCCACGAGCTTGCCCTGGCGCGTGACGGGCAGATGCCGGATGCGGTGCATGCTCAGCAACTCCTCCGCCTTGCCCAGGTTCTGCGTCTCCTTGAGCGTGACCACCTCGCGTGTCATCAGCTCTCCGACGATTTTCATGAGTGGCGCTCTTTCCGTTCGGTGGTTCTCCGGCGGGCCATTGCAGGACGAGGGCCAGACCGGCTTCGCTCGGGGAACGGTGATTCCGGCGTCCTGCGCGCGCAAGGTTTGCGCCCTTGGGATGGGCTCCGCAGTTCTTGCGCGAGGAGTGTTCACTGGAGGGCCCCAGGCTCCGCCTCCGGGTGGGTTGAACCCCGGTGCGGTGTGGGCTAGATGCTCACCCAGTCGCTAGGGGTGCCCCTCGAGAGGGGCTGAGACGGCCGCGCGGCGCGGCCAACCCTTGGAACCTGAACCGGGTCATACCGGCGGAGGGAAGCGGCATGGAGCCCACAGCCTGGGCTCCGTCTGCCTTCCCGCCCGTCCTCGAGGAGTTGAGTGATGAGCGGAGCATCCAAGAGCCTGAAGGTCGATGGGAAGGTCCTGGAGGGCATCAGTCGAGGCCCCCTGCCGGCCTCCCGCAAGGTGTTCGTGAGCGGGACGCTGCACCCCGACGTGCGCGTGCCCCTGAGGGAAATCAGCCAGACGCCCACGCGGCACGGCCATGGACCGGACGCGCGGGAGACGGCGAATCCCCCCGTGCATGTCTATGACTCCAGCGGTCCGTACACGGACCCCGCGGCGGACATCGACCTGCGCCGGGGCCTGCCGGCGGCGCGCGAGGCGTGGATCCTCCGTCGCGGCGACACGGAGGAGCTGGCCGGCATCACCTCCAAGTACGGCAAGGAGCGTGAGGAGGACCCTCGGCTGGCGGGGCTGCGCTTCGGCCACCGGCGCAAGCCGCGGGTGGCGCGCGCGGGGAGCAACGTCACGCAGCTCCACTACGCACGCAAGGGCATCATCACCCCGGAGATGGAGTACGTGGCCGTGCGCGAGAACCTGCGCGTGGAGGCCTCGCTCGCCGCGCAGCACCCGGGACACTCCTGGGGCGCGTCCATCCCCAAGGTCATCACGCCGGAGTTCGTGCGCGACGAGGTGGCCCGAGGCCGCGCCATCATCCCCGCGAACATCAACCACCCGGAGGTGGAGCCGATGATCATCGGCCGCAACTTCCTGGTGAAGATCAACGCCAACATCGGCAACTCCGCCGTCACGTCCTCCATCGAGGAAGAGGTGGAGAAGATGGTGTGGTCCATCCGCTGGGGCGCGGACACGGTGATGGACCTGTCCACCGGCCGGAACATCCACGAGACGCGTGAGTGGATCCTGCGCAACGCGCCGGTGCCCATCGGCACGGTGCCCATCTACCAGGCGCTGGAGAAGGTCGGCGGCAAGGCGGAGGAGCTCACCTGGGACATCTACCGCGACACGCTCATCGAGCAGGCCGAGCAGGGCGTGGACTACTTCACCATCCACGCCGGCGTGCTGCTGCGCTACGTGCCGCTCACCGCGAAGCGCCTGACAGGCATCGTCAGCCGAGGCGGCTCCATCCTCGCGAAGTGGTGCCTGGCCCACCACCAGGAGAACTTCCTCTACACGCACTTCGACGAGATCTGCGAGATCATGAAGGCGTACGACGTCAGCTTCAGCCTGGGAGACGGGCTGCGGCCGGGCTCCATCGCCGACGCGAACGACGCGGCGCAGTTCGGCGAGCTGGAGACGCTGGGCGAGCTGACGAAGATCGCCTGGAAGCACGACGTGCAGACGATGATTGAAGGCCCGGGCCACGTGCCCATGCACCTCATCCAGGAGAACATGACCAAGCAGCTCGCCGTGTGCGGCGAGGCGCCGTTCTACACGCTGGGGCCCCTCACCACGGACATCGCGCCGGGGTATGACCACTTCACCAGTGGCATCGGCGCGGCGATGATCGGCTGGTTCGGCACCGCGATGCTCTGCTACGTGACGCCGAAGGAGCACCTGGGCCTGCCGGACCGCGATGACGTGAAGGAAGGCGTCATCACGTACAAGATCGCCGCCCACGCCGCGGACCTGGCCAAGGGGCACCCGGGGGCACAAGCGCGTGACAATGCGCTGTCCAAGGCCCGCTTCGAGTTCCGGTGGGAGGACCAGTTCAACCTCGCCCTGGACCCCGAGCGCGCCCGCGCCTTCCACGACGAGACGCTCCCCGCGGAGGGCGCCAAGGTCGCCCACTTCTGCTCGATGTGTGGCCCGCAGTTCTGCTCGATGAAGATCACCCAGGAGGTGCGCGACTACGCCGCGAAGACAGGCGTCTCCGAGTCGGCCGCGCTCGACCAGGGGCTGGAGCAGAAGAGCGAGGAATTCAAGAAGACGGGTGCGGAGTTGTATCGCTGAGTCGGAGTGCCTCGGGCCCGGGTGCCGGGTCCGAGGGCATCAAACGACCTGGAACATCACCTGTCCGAGACGTGACAATTCGAGGCCGTGCATGCGATGGTAGGTGCGCATGGGTGCGGCATTCGCGCCCTCGACGAATATCGGGAGGGAGACTTCATGGAGACTCCACCGCGGGAGCAGATGGGTTCGTACATCACGGGATCGCCGATGCTGACGCAGGATGAGAAGACGATGGGGCTGGTCGCGCACATCGGCAGCATCCTCGGCAACTTCGTGGGGCTGGGTTTCGCTGTTCCGCTGGTGCTGATGCTGACGAAGGGCAAGGAGTCCTCCTTCATCCGCGAGCACGCCGTGGAGTCGCTGAACTTCCAGATCACGTGCTTCATCGCGGCCGCCATCGCGGTGGCCACGTCTTGCATCGGCATCGGCCTGTTGCTGCTGCCCGTGGTCGGCATCCTGGCGCTGGTGTTCCCCATCATCGGCGGGCTGAAGGCGAATGAGGGTCAGGCGTACAAGTACCCGTTCGCTCTCCGGCTGGTGAAGTAGTCAGGCACCGGCTCCTTCCTGGAGCCAGGTTCCAACGCGGGCGGGTCATGCGCGAAGGCGCGGACCCGCCCGTCGTGTTTCCAGCGGGTGACTCAGCCGCCGATGCCCATCATGGACAGCAGCGTGGCGCCGTTGCCCGGCTCCGTGAAGCGGTGTCCCTCCGGCTTGTCACCCAGCGCCGCGCGGATGGCGCGCGCGAGCTCCACGTCGGTGGCACCGCCCCGGATGAGCTGATGCAGCGGCGCCTGCGCGCGGCCTCCCAGGCAGCTCCTCAAGTCGCCGTTGGACGCCACCCGCACGCGGTTGCACCCGCCGCAGAAGTTCTGGGTGAGGGGGGAGATGAAGCCCACCCGGCCGCCCGGAGCACGCAGGTAGCGCGCGGGGCCGGAGGTGATGGAGTCCGCGGCGAGGCCCGGGTCCTCGGGCTCGGGGGAGAGCGTCAGGCCCGTGGCCTGAAGCTGTTCGACGAGCTCCGCGGTGGGCACGGGGACCCCCTGGCCGAAGGGCATCAGCTCGATGAAGCGGGGCGTGATGCCGCGTGCGTGGGCGTAGTCCACCAGGGCGCGGGCCTCGCCGTCGTTCACCCCTCGCATCACCACGACGTTGAGCTTGAGCGTGCCGTAGCCCGCCTGGGCGGCACGGTCGATGCCTCTGAGCACCTCGTCGAAGTCCCCCTGCTTGGAGATGCGGCGGAAGGTCTCCGCGGACAGCGTGTCCAGGCTGAGGTTGAGCTGGTCGACGCCCGCTTCGCGCAGGGGGACGGCGAGCGACTCCAGGTGGCTCGCGTTGGTGGTGATGGCCAGGTGGCGCACGCCCGGGATGCTGGAGAGGCGGCGAGCGATGTCCAGGATGTCCGGCCGGATGAGCGGCTCGCCCCCGGTGAGGCGCACGCGGCGGATGCCCATGGCCGCGAAGAGGGAGGCGATGCGCGCCAGCTCCTCGGGGCTCAGCAGGTCCTTCTTGCCGCCCCACGACGCGGGGGAGCAGTACGTGCAGCGGAAGTTGCAGCGGTCCGTGATGCTCAGCCGCAGGTATGTCATGCGGCGCCCCTGCGCGTCCAGCAAGGGCGGAGCGAGCGGGTCTGTGGCGGGAACGGGCGTCATCACGGGCGGGCTGACTTCATAACAGCCGCCGGAGGCCCGTTCATCTCCATTCCCCGCGCTGGCTCAGCCCTCGCTGCCCGTGGCGGACCGGATGATGGGCGCCTTGGTCTCCGCGGGCTCGCTCGTGCTCGGGCGCGCAGGCGGGGCCGGAGCGGCCTCGAGGTCGTCGTCCAGGTCCGTCAGCCGCGCCAGCTCGGCCTCCGCGTCGTTGGCCTCCTGCTCCGCCTGGGGGAGCTGGAGCTTCTTGAGCGCCATCTCCTCCTTGATGCGGATGAGGCCCTCTTCGCCGATGTCCAGGAACGCCCGGACGACTTCCGGGTCGAACTGGGTGTTGGCGCAGCGGCGGATCTCCTGGATGGCGTTCGCGAACGACGTGCCCTTGCGGTACGGCCGGTCGCTCGTCATGGCGTCCAGCGTGTCGGCCACCGCGAAGATGCGCGCGCCGATGTGGATCTCCTGCCGCTGGAGTCCGCGCGGATAGCCCGCGCCGTCGAAGCGCTCCTGGTGCGACAGGACGATGGCGGACGGGGTGGCGAGGAAGGGGATGGCCTGGATCATCTGGAAGCCGATCTCCGGATGCTTGCGCATCTCCAGCCACTCGTCGGGCGTCAGCTTGCCCGGCTTGAGCAGCACCGCGTCCGGCACGCCAATCTTCCCGATGTCGTGCAGCAGCGCGCCGCGGCCAATCTCCTCCAGCTCCTTGCCCTGGATGCCCATGCGCGTGGCGATGGCGGACGTGTAGCTGACCACGCGCAGCGAGTGGTCGCTCGTCTCGTGCTCGCGCGCGTCGAGCGCGGCCACCAGCGCCAGCAGCGTGTTCTGGTAGGTGTTGGCGATGTTGTGCAGCGCGCTTCGCAGCTCCGCCGTGCGGTCCCGGACCTTGCGCTCCAGCTTCTTCTGGTAGCGCTTGCGGGCCATCTCGATGCGCCGCTTGGCGAGCGCCCGCTCGATGGCGCGGATGAGGTCGGTGAGCTTGGGTGGCTTGAGCAGGTAGTCCACCGCGCCTCGGCGCAGGCAGTCCACCGCGGACTCCGTGTCACCGTAGCCGGTGAGCATGATGACCGACGTGTCCGGCAGCCGCTCCCGAAGGTTCTCCAGCAGCCAGAGGCCGTCCTTGCCCGGCATCTTCATGTCGCTGATGACGAGCGGGGTGTCGTCCTCGCCCGCGACGTCGAGCGCCATCTCGGCGCCGCTCGCGACGACGCAGTTGTAGCCCTCTTCACGCAGGAGGACCGAGATGACGTCTCGCACGGAGTCGTCATCGTCGACGATGAGGATTCGGGGTGGGGCAGGGGGTATGGCTTCCACGGGGGAGATTCTAGAGGTTTCCGGGTTTCAATGGCGAATGAGTCAGGGAAATTACCACCTTCCTCCACTTGCCGGTTGACAGTCCAGTGTTCGGGTCCAGAAGAAGACCCTGGAAGTGGGCGGCTGGAGGTGGCTCTCCCTCACGCATGGGCTCGGGGGAGGCGATCATACCTGAAGGGCGCCAGGTCCATGCTCGTCCGCTCACCGAGGAGGGCTTGGGCCACCAGCTTCGCGGTGATGGGCGCCAGGAGGATGCCGTTGCGGAAGTGGCCGGTGGCCAGGAAGAGGCCCGGCATGGGGCCCTCTCCCAGGTAGGGGCGCTTGTCCTCGGTCCACGGACGGAAGCCGGCCCAGGTCTCCGTCACGGGGGCGTCGGCCAGCTCCGGGCACAGCTCCAGCGCCATGTCGAGGATGCGCGCCAGCCCCGCCGCCGTCACCTGCTTGTCGAAGCCCACCAGCTCCATGGTGCTCCCGGCGATGACGCGTCCGTCCGCGCGGGGGACGACGTAGCCCTTCTCCGACGTGAGGATGTGGTCGACGAGGGGCAGGCGCGTCTGGAGCTGGATCATCTGCCCGCGCGCCGGGCGCACCGACTTCGCCTCCACGCCCGCGCCCTGGACGAGCGAGGACCAGGAGCCGGCGGCGAGCACCACGGCATCGGCGCGCAGCACCTCACCGTCCAGGTCCACGCCCACCGCGCGGCCCGCTTCGTGGACGATGCCGCGCACGTAGCCGCTGCGGAACTCCGCGCCCGCGCGCGCGGCGGACATCGTCAGCGCGCGGACGAGGAGCCGGTTGTCCACCTGGTGGTCATCCGGGAAGTGGGCGGCGGCGAGCGCCTTCGGTGAGAGGCGCGGCTCCAGCGCGCGAGCTTGCGCGCCATCGAGGAGCTCCGCGCGCAGGCCCATGCCGCGCTGCCAGAGGACGGTGGCCTCGATGTGGTGGACGGTGGCCTCGGTGAAGGCCACCTTGAGGACGCCGCTGGAGCGGTAGGCGATGTCGACGCCGGACAGCTCGCGCAGCTCCTCGGCGAACGCGGGATACAGACCGCGGCTGCGCAGGCACAGCTCCAGGAAGGGGCCGGGGCCGTCCGCTTCCATCTGCGGCGCGAGCATGCCGGCCGCCGCGCTGCTGGCCTCCGCGCCGGGGATGGAGCGCTCCAACACGGTGACGCGAGCGCCCGCCTGCCGCAGCCGCAGCGCGATGCCGCAGCCCATGATGCCCCCGCCCACGATGATGACGTCCGAGACTCGCATGGCCTTGCTTCCTGCTCGCCCCGGCGAGGGTTTGCAAGCGACTTGAGAGAGGAGGACGGGAGGTCGGGTTGACGGCGAGGGGGCTTTGCCGTTACTGATGGTGCCGTGCGTTTCTCTACCGTGCATCCCCATCATGCGCATCATCGGCTCGGCCCCGACGGGACCGTTCGCCATGCGCATGCCTGGGTGAGCCACTAGACGCACCACCCTCCCGGCACCTGCCGCAGCGACCGAAGGCCCGTCCCCCCCGGACGGGCCTTTTTTCGTTTCCGCGCGGCCACCGTTCCCCCGCAGTCCCCCGCAGGTCCACCCATGCTGCTGAAGATTGCCCTGCCCAACAAAGGCCGTCTGTCCGAAGAGGTTCGTGAGCTGTTCAACGAAGCGGGTCTGGAGGTGCGTGTCAGAGGAGACCGCGCGCTCACCGCGTCGCTGGGCGGTGAGTTCGAGGCCATCTTCGTGCGTGCTCGAGACATCCCGGAGTTCGTCGCGGACGGGGCCGCGCATGCGGGGGTGACGGGGTGGGATCTGGTGAACGAGGCGGGGCGGCATCTCGAGCACCTGATGGACCTGGAGTTGGGCCGGTGTCGGCTCGTGGTCGCGGCGCGTGAGGAGAGCGGCATCGGCCAGGCCAGCGACGTGCGGGACGGCATGCGCGTGGCGTCGTGTTTCCCTCGGCTGACGCGGGACTACTTCGCGCGGCGAGGGCAGCGCATCACCGTGGTTCCCGTCTCGGGGGCGACGGAGATTGCCCCTCACCTGGGCATCGCGGACATCGTGGTGGACCTGACGTCGACTGGTTCCACGCTGAAGATGAACGGGCTGCGAGAAGTGGCCACGGTGCTGGAGTCCAGCGCGAGGCTGGTGGCGTGCCAGGCGAACGACGCCGAGGTGCGTGGAACGCTGGATGAGCTGAAGCTCGCGCTGGGCTCGGTGCTCGCGGCGCGGGGCAAGCGCTACGTGATGGCCAACGTGCCGAAGGAGATGCTCCCTCGCGTGCGTGAGGTGTTGCCGGGGCTCAACGGGCCCACGGTGGTCGACGTGATGGACGGAGGACGCTTCGTCGCGGTGCACGCGGTGGTGCCAGCGAAGGCCATCTACCGCACCGTCAATGCCCTGAAGTCCCTGGGGGGCGAAGGCATCCTCGTCACTCGGATTGAAAGGTTGGTGGCGTGATGGCTCCGCTTCCTTCGTTCCTCCGGTTCCAAGGGCCCCTCGCGAGGCTGTCGCCCGAGGACCGGCGCTGGTTGTTGCTGCGAGGTGGCGCGGTCGACTCGCGCATCGCCGCCCGGGTTCGAGAGCTCATCGCGAGTGTCCAACTGGATGGGGACAGCGCGCTCTTCGAGATGGCGCGCCGGTTCGATGGGGTGTCGTTGTCCTCGCTGGAGGTGCCTCGGGCGCGCTGTGAGGAGGCGCTGGCGGCGCTGGAGCCCTCCCTGGTGCGGGCGTTGACGCGGGCCGTGCGCAACATCGCTCGGGCGCACGAGGTGCAGCGTCCTCGCGCGGTGGAGGTGGAGACGGAGCCGGGAGTGTTGGTGGGGCGCAGGCCGGACCCACTCGGGCGGGTTGGCGTGTATGCGCCAGGAGGCCGCGCGGTCTATCCCAGCAGCGTGTTGATGGGCGTGGTCCCCGCGAAGGTGGCGGGAGTGGGGGAGGTCATCGTGTGCTCACCGCCGGGACGCGACGGACTGCCTCACGCGAGTGTACTGGCCGCCGCGGTGCTGGCGGGAGCGGACCGGGTCTTCGCGTTGGGAGGCGCGGGCGCGGTGGCGGCGATGGCGTACGGGACACGGAGCGTGCCGCGTGTGGACCGCATCGTCGGGCCTGGGAATGCGTACGTCGCCGAAGCCAAGCTTCAGGTGGTGGGCGCGGTGGCCATCGAAGCGCCCGCGGGGCCGAGTGAAATCCTCGTCGTCGCCGACGCGACGGCGAGTCCGGAGGCGGTGGCGCGAGAAGTCCTCGCACAAGCGGAGCATGACCCGGACGCGGCCTGTGTCGTGGTGGCCTTGGGTGACGCCGTCGCGGAGGCCATCGCGGCGCAGGTACGGGCGCTGTCGGTGAGCGCGAAGCGGCGGGAGATTGTCGACGCGGCGTTGGGCTCGCGAGGCGCGGTGTTGAGCGTGGCCTCGCTGGAGGAGGTGTGGCCCTTCGTGGCGGACTTCGCACCGGAGCACCTGCTCCTCGCCACGGCGGAGCCGGCGGCGGACCTGGAGCGCGTGCGCAATGCCGGCACCGTCTTCCTGGGGGAGCGCTCGTCGGTGGCGTACGGCGACTACATGACGGGCTCGAACCATGTGCTGCCCACGGCGGGGCTGGCGCGGGCGTACTCGGGGCTCAACCTGCTCGACTTCTACCGATGGACCACCTTCCAGCGCGTGGAGCGTGCCGCGTCGGCGGCGCTGGCGGACGACGTGGGGGTGCTCGCGGACAGTGAAGGACTCTTCGCGCACGCCGAGGCCGCGCGGGCCTGGAGGGGCGCATGATTCCCCTTCGCGCGTCCTACCAAGGCCTCTCGCCGTATTCGCCGCCGAAGAAGCCGTGTCGCGTGGACTTGAGCGACAACACCAACCTGTTTGGTGTGCCTCCCGCGGCGGCTCGCAAGCTGGGGGAGTTTCACGCGGAACTGCTGGCTCGCTATCCCCGGAGCTATGCGCCCGACCTGCGGCGCGTGCTGGCCTCGGGGCTCGGGGTCGAGGCCGAGTGGGTGACGACGGGGTGCGGCTCCGACGATGTCCTCGACAGCGCGCTGAGGGCGTTCCTGGAGCCGGGGGAGGTGCTCGCGTTCCAGGACCCCACGTTCGTGATGATGCCGTTGTTCGCGAAGGTGAATGGACTGCGGCCCGCGGCGGTGCCGCTGCGCGCGGACTTCGATGTGGACCCGGAGGCGCTGCTCGCCACCGGGGCGAAGGTCATCTACCTGTGCTCGCCCAACAACCCCACGGGCACGGTGTTGTCGCGTGCGTCGGTGGAGCGCGTGGTGGACGAGGCGCCGGGCGTCGTCATCATCGACGAGGCCTATGCGGACTTCGCGCGCGGCCCTGGCTTCGTGGACCTGGCGCTGACTCGCACGAATGTGCTGGTGACGCGGACGTTCTCCAAGGCGTTCGGCCTCGCGAGCCTGCGCGTGGGCTGGGGCGTGGGGCACCCGAGGTTGGTGGCCGAAGTGGAGAAGGCCCGAGGGCCGTACAAGCTCACCCAGCTCGCGGAGTCGGTGGCCGTGGCCACGTTGAACGAGGACCCACCCTGGGTTCGAGTCTGGGCCCAGGAGGCGGTGGCGAACCGGGAGCGGCTTCGTGAAGCCCTGCGGGCGATGGGGCTGAAGCCGCTGCCCTCCGAGGGCAACTTCCTGCTGGTGCCCGTGCCCGGAGCGCCCGAGGTGGCGGAGCGGATGCGCGAGCGCGACGTGAATGTGCGCGCCTTCCAAGGACTCACGGGTGTGGGGGACGCGCTGCGGATCGGCAGCGCTCCCTGGCCCTTGCTGGAGACGGCGCTCACGGCGCTGCGGGAGTCGCTGCGATGAGGGTCACCTTGTTCGACTATGGCGCTGGCAACCTGCACTCGCTGGGCAAGGCCCTGACCACGGTGCCGGGCGTGGACGTGCGAGTGGAGGAGGACCCCGTGCGCGCGGTGGACACGGAGGTCCTCGTGTTGCCCGGCGTCGGAGCCTTCGGCGCGGCGGCGGCACGACTGGCCCCCGGACGCGAGGCGATGCGCGCCGCCCTGGAGCGAGGGCTGCCGTGCCTGGGCATCTGCCTGGGGATGCAGCTCTTGTTCGAGTCGAGTGACGAGGGACCCGGTCAGGGCCTCGGCTACTTCGCGGGCCGGGTGACTCGGCTGAACGCGAGGCGCGTGCCGCAGATGGGCTGGAATCCGGTGGACGCGGACACCACGGTGCCTGGTGTTCCGCTGGAGATCGCCTACTACGCGAACAGCTTCGTCTGCCGAGCCCAGGATGTGTCCCTCGTGACGGCCTGGACGACCCATGAGGAGGACCGCTTCCCCGCGGCGGTGCGGCGAGGCTCGGTGGTCGGCGTGCAGTTCCACCCCGAGAAGTCCTCAGCCGCGGGCGTGGCCTTCATCCAGGGCTTCTTGCGCGAGGTGGCGTCATGAAGGCGATTGCGGCCATCGACCTGCGCGAGGGCGCCTGCGTGCAGCTCGTCGGAGGTTCGTACGACGCGGAGCGGGTCCGGGTGAACGACCCGCTGGCCGCGCTGCAACAGTGGCGCGACGTGGGCTTCAGACACTTCCATGTCGTCGACCTGGACGCGGCCTTGGGACGTGGCTCCAACGCGGACGTGGTCGCTCGATTGACGTCCCAAGCGCCAGGGCTCGCCTTCACCGTGGGCGGTGGCGTGCGGGAGGCCGCGCGGGTGGCGTCGCTGCTGGAGGGCGGCGCCTCGGGGGTGGTGGTGGGGACGCGAGCCATTGAAGACCCGGTCTGGCTCGCGGACGTGGCGAGCCGTCATCCAGGGCGGGTCGTGGTGGCCGCGGACGTGCGCGGGCGTGAAGTGGTGACGCGGGGGTGGACCCTCGGCAGTGGTCGAGCGCTCGACGAGGTGCTCGCGGCACTGGAGCCGTTGCCGCTGGGCGGACTGTTGGTGACGGCGGTGCACAAGGAAGGGCAGCTCGAGGGCGTGGACCTGTTGCTCATGCGCGACGTGGTGTCGCGGACGCGTCACCGGCTCTACGCGTCGGGCGGGGTGACGACCCTGGAGGACTTGCGAGGCTTGTCGTCGGTGGGTGCCTACGGGGCGGTCATCGGCATGGCGCTGTACACGGGGCGACTGGATGCGCGCGAAGTCGCGCGGGAGTTCTCGGAATGACCACCGTCACGCGAGAGACGAAGGAGACGAAGGTCCGTGTGGAGCTGTCCCTGGGACGTGGCACGACGCAGGTGGACACGGGGCTCAAGTTCTTCGACCACATGCTGTCCACCTTCGCGCGCTACGCGGGGCTCGACATGACGCTCCACGCGCGGGGCGACCTCACCCACCACGTGATGGAGGACGTGGCCATCACCTTGGGCACCGCCGTGCAGCGGGTGATTCCCGCCACGGCGGCGCGCTTCGCGGAGAGGACGTTGCCGATGGACGACGCACTGGTGCAGGCCTGCCTCGATGCGGGTGGACGCTTCTTCTACGAGGGACCCCTGAAGAACCGTCTCTACGAGCACTGGATGCGCTCGTTCTGCGAGCACGCGAAGGTGACGCTGCACCTGCGCGTCCTGCGAGGGCGAGACAGCCACCACGTCACGGAGGCGGCGTTCAAGGCGCTGGGCCTCTCACTTCGGGACGCGATGGTGGACACGGGCACGGTGTTCAGCATGAAGGGCACCGTGGCCCTGGAGGTGCGCGAATGCTGACGCGACGACTCATCGTCTGTCTGGACGTGAAGGGCGGCAGGGTGGTGAAGGGCGTCCGCTTCGAGGGCCTCCGCGACATGGGCGACCCGGTGGAGCTGGCCCTGCGCTACGAGCGGGAGGGCGCGGACGAGGTGACGTTCCTCGACATCTCCGCGAGCGTCGAGGAGCGGGAGACGCTCTGGGACCTGGTGCGCCGCACCGCGGAGCGGCTGTTCATCCCGCTGACCGTCGGAGGCGGAGTGCGCACGGTGGAGGACGTCGGCCGGGCGCTGCGTGCGGGCGCGGACAAGGTGAGCATCAACTCGGCGGCGGTGGCTCGTCCCGAGCTGCTCACGGAATGCGCGGAGCGGTTCGGCGCGCAGTGTGTGGTGGCGAGCATCGACGCGCGGCGGGACGGGCCTCGCTGGCGCGTGCACACCCATGGAGGGCGGAAGTCCACGGACCTGGAGCCGGTGGCCTGGGCGCGGGAGTGTGTGGCACGAGGCGCTGGCGAGGTTCTCCTCACCAGCATCGACCAGGACGGGGCCCGCTCGGGGTATGACCTGGAGCTGACTCGCGCGGTGGCGGACGCGGTGGATGTGCCCGTGATTGCCTCCGGGGGCGCGGGTTGCGCGGAGCACGTGCGAGAGGGGCTCGTGCGAGGCGGCGCGGACGCCGCGCTGGTGGCGGGCATCCTCCACGAGGGGCTCACCACGGTGGGCGCCATCAAGTCGCTGCTCCTCGCGAGCGGCCTTCCGATTCGGAGCACGACATGACGAGTATCCAAGGACTGATGCAGGCGGCGACGGAAGTGGCGCGCAAGTCGGGCGACGTGGCGCTGGGGTTCTTCCGAGGCGGCATCGCGGTGGACACCAAGAGCGACGGCACGCCCGTCACCGTGGCGGACCGCACCGCGGAGCAGACCGCGCGCGAGTGGCTGGAGGCCCGTTTCCCAGAGGACGGAATCCTCGGCGAGGAGTTCGGGGAGACGCGGCCCGGAGCCGAGCGCCGTTGGATTCTGGACCCTATCGACGGGACGAAGACCTTCATCCGCGGCGTCCCGCTGTGGGGCACGCTGGTGGCGCTGGCGAAGGGGGACCGCATCCTCGTGGGGGCTGCGTACTTCCCCGCGGTGGGGGAGTTGCTGGTCGCAGCGCCAGGGGAGGGGTGTTTCCTGAATGACTCCCACACGCAGGTGTCGCGCCAGGCGGACCTCTCGCGCGCGGTGGTGCTCTGCACAGACGAGCGCTTCCTCACGTACCCCGAGCGCGGCGAGGCCTGGCGGCGACTCACGCGTGAAGCGGCCGTATCCCGCACCTGGGGCGACTGCTACGGCTACCTGATGGTCGCCACCGGTCGCGCGGAGGTGATGGTGGACGAGCTGCTGTCCCCCTGGGACGCGGCGGCGCTCCAGCCCATCATCGAGGAGGCCGGCGGCGTCTTCTCCGACTGGACGGGGCGAAAGACGTCCTTCGGCGGAAGCGGCATCGCCACCAACGGGCTGCTGGCACGGGCCGTTCGCGAGCGGCTGGGCGCGACAGGAGGCCCGTGATGTTGGACCTGGACAGACTCGACTTCACCAAGGGGAACGGGCTGGTGACGGTGGTGGCCCAGGACGCGCGCACCGGAGACGTGTTGATGGTGGCGCACGCGGACCGGGAGGCCATGGAGCACACCGTCTCCACGGGAGAGATGCACTATCGCTCTCGCACGCGGGGCCTCTGGCACAAGGGCGCGACCAGCGGGAACACCCAACGCGTGGTCTCCCTCCGCGCGGACTGCGACGGCGACACCGTCCTCGCGCGCGTGGAGAAGGCGGGGCCCGCCTGTCACACCGGTGAAGCGTCCTGCTTCGGTCCGGGGAGCGGGGATGGCCTGGCCGCGCTCGATGCCACGCTGGCTGATCGCGCGGCACGTGCGCCGGGGCCCGGAGAGAAACCTGGTTACACCCACCGCCTGCTCGCGGACCGCAACCTGCGCCTCAAGAAGGTGGGGGAAGAGGCCGCGGAGCTGGTGACGGCCTGCGCGGACGCGGATGCTGATCGCGCCGTGGAGGAGGCCGCGGATCTCCTCTATCACCTGCTGGTCGCCATCAGACCCCTGGGCCTTGGACTGGACGACGTGAAAGCTGTCCTCGCTCGGCGTGCAGTGAAGCCATCACTTCCTGGCAATGCTGGATGAGATGGGCTCTCAGCGTCTCGGTCGGGTGCCGGGACGCCGTGTCAGCGTCGACCCGGATGAATTTGTCCGTCACGACTGAATCCCGGAGATGGGAGGGGCCCCGACGAATTTGAGCGCAGCTATCAGTGACTCACTTCAATGAAAGGAGTGTTCCTGCTACACATCCGGACGCGCGGCGCAGTGGAGAACGCCGGCCGGGCGCTTCTTTTCGATTTGAAACCGTCCGCCTCACCGGAGGCATCGTGAACGGCCCCACCACGTACAAGGCAGAGCTCATCGACCGAGTCATCTTCTCGCGTTGGCTGAATCCTCCAACCAAGGAGGATGTCGCGGCGATATTGGTCCAGATGGAAGAAGCGATGCAGCGGCTTGGTACGCGCCTCATCTACGTTGGTTCGGTGAGCCCGAAGTCCAAGGTTCCCGACGCGAACGAGCGCACCATCCTCAACAACTTCCTCGTGGACTCGAGGAGGACGTGCATCGAGCAGGCGTGGCTCATCTACGAGGGCACCGACCTGCAGCACAACCTTCAGCGCGTCATCATCTCCGGCGTGCTCATCCTGACCCGCACCTTCGACAACTACCTCTCGGTGGCGAAGTCGGGGGATGCGATCATCAAGGACGTCAGCGCCGTGCTCAAGAAGGACGCGGCGCCCATCTTCCAGCTCGCCAAGGAGCGCGGCCTCGTGATGTGAGGCCGCCCCGGTTCATCGCGCGCCGCGAACCTCCAGTTCGTGGAGCTTCCCGTCGGCGCGCGCGGGGAACACGCTGATCGCCTCCACGTCCGTCAGGGAGGCCGAAAGCTCGCAGGTCTCCCACTCGCCCTTGCCCTGGTACTGGCAGACGGTGGGGTTGACGAACGAGGTCCCCGCTTCCGGGTCCTTCAGTCCCGCGCCCTTCGGTGTGCGGACGATGGCTCGGAGCGTGCCCGGGCCCTGGGCCTTGAGGCGGAACGAGGCCACGCTCTTCAGCGGAGGCGAGTAGCTCGCGCGGAGGGCACCATCCGCCGCCCAGCGATGTTGCTGCGGCGCGGACGCCACGGCGACGTGTGTCCCCGGGTCACCATCGAAGGCCAGGAGCGCGGACTGTGCCCCCGACACCTGATCCGGCTTCAGCACCGAGGTCGCCCCGGGCTTCGTCGTCTGGGCCAGGGCCTTCAGCGCGGGCGCGCGGTCGCCCTGCTGGACCACCGCGGCGGCCAGGACGGAGGGCGGCAGCAGCCCGACGCGGTGGCAGGCCGGGGACAGTCCCTCGACGAGGGGGAGCACTCCGGCCGGCAGCTCGATATCCGCCTGCGCGGCGGGGGCGAGCCCCAACCTGACGACCGCGTCACAGGCGGAGGGGGTCCCCGGGCCCGCGTGCTCGAGGTTCCACTGGAGCTCCTGAATGTTGAGCGGACGACCGATGGCGGCCTCGAGCATGGCTCGGGACACCGTCTCGGCGCAGGCGTTGACGGCCCCCGCGCACCGCTCGCACAGCGCTCCGAGCAGGCCTCGCAGCGGGGTATCCGCCCCCTGGGAGAAGGGCGCGCGGGCGGCCAGTGCGGGAGCCATCTCACAGGCGCGAGGGGGAGGTCGAGGACAGGACTCCAGCCTCTTGCGGGCCTCGGCCACGACCTGGGGGTCGTCCGGGGTGCGCAAGGGGGCGGCCAGGGCCTGCTCCAGCGCGCGGCAGTCCAGGGAGAGGGCGGGCGGAGCGGGGGCGACCGGGGGAGCGGCGGCTCGTGGGGACGAGGACGGGGCGGCGGCCTTTTCATCCTGGTGCGTCACGCACCACAGGCGACCGAAGGCGATCAACGCCACGAGCATCAAGAGGAGGGTTCTGAGCGGGTAACGGCGCACGAGCAATCTCCTTGATTCCAACCGGGAGCGGGGGTTATCAGCCCCACCGGGTTCCATCCGCAAAAATAGACGGAGGCGTGCGTGGCTGAGACGTTCGACGTGGTGATCATCGGTTCGGGCCCTGGCGGCTACGTGGGTGCCATCCGCGCGGGGCAGCTCGGGCTGAAGACGGCCATCATCGAGAAGGACAAGCGTCTGGGCGGTACCTGCCTCCATCGCGGGTGCATCCCCACCAAGTCCCTGCTGTGGACGGCGGAGCTGTTCCACCATGTCCGCGAGGCGAGCGACTTCGGCATCGACGTGTCGAGCCCGACGGTCAACTGGCCCAACGCGATGAAGCACAAGGACAAGGTCGTCACCAAGGGTGCCAACGGCATCGACTTCTTGATGAAGAAGAACAAGGTGACGGTCATCAAGGGCCATGGCCGCATCGCTGGCAAGGGCAAGGTGGAGGTCACCGCCGCCGACGGGACGAAGCAGGTCCTGGAGGCGAAGAACATCATCATCGCGACGGGCTCGGTGCCCAAGTCCCTGCCGAACGTTCCGGTGGACCACAAGCGCGTGATGAACAGCGACTCCATCCTGCAGATCGACCGCGTCCCCAAGAGCATCATCGTCCTGGGCGCCGGCGCGGTGGGCTGTGAGTTCGCGTCCGTCTTCAACCACGTGGGCAGCAAGACCTCCATCGTGGAGTACCTGCCCGCGCTGCTCCCCATCGAGGACGCGGACATCTCCAAGGAGCTGGAGAAGACCTTCCGCCGCCGTGGCATCGACGTGCACACGGGCTCGGCGGTGGAGAAGGTGGAGCACACGGCCGACGGCGTGCGCGTCACCATGAAGGTGGGCACCGAGACGAAGACGCTCGAGGCGGAGATCCTCCTGTCCGCCGTGGGCCGCGCGCCCGTGACGGAGGACGTGGGTCTGGACAAGACGTCCATCAAGACCGACCGCGGCTTCATCAAGGTCGACTCGATGCTGCGCACCAGCGAGCCCAACGTCTACGCCGTGGGCGACGTCATCCCGACCCCGATGCTGGCCCACATGGCGAGCGCGGAGTGCGTGGTGGCGGTGGAGCACATCGCGGGGAAGAACCCGCAGCCCATCAACTACGACCTCACGCCGTCCGCGACCTACTGCTACCCCGAGGTCGCCTCCGTGGGCCTCACGGAGAAGAAGGCCAAGGAGCGCGGCTACGACGTCAAGATCGGCAACGCCCCGTTCGGCGCGGTGACGAAGGCGGCCATCACCAACGAGTCGGGTGGCCTCATCAAGATCGTCTCCGACAAGAAGTACGACGAGGTGCTGGGCATCCACATCATCGGCCCCCACGCCACGGAGCTGCTGGCCGAGGCCTGCGTCGCGCTGAAGCTGGAGATCACCACCGAGGAGCTGGCGGGCACCATCCACGCCCACCCGACGCTCTCGGAGATCGTCCACGAGGGCGCCGAGGCCACGCTGGGCCATCCGCGCCACTTCTAGTCGGCGCCTGACGCCCCCCGGGCTTCCTCACCGGAAGCCCGCTCAGGCCGTCCCGGAGCACGTCTCCGTGGACGGCCTTGTCATGTCCCCGCTCGCGCCCCGGTGCTTCCGCCACGCGGGTGGACCAGCGGAGGGCTGGCTGGCCGTGGGGCTCCGAGGGCCTCGAGGCGGGTCATGCCGTGCCCACTGCCTGGAGAATGCGGGGGCATTAGAAGGGGAAGGACTTGCGCGAAGGCCCGGCGGATGCTGACGCCTCGCGTTAGAGGCTTCCCGCTTGAACGTCTTCCGCCCAAACCATAGAAGGCCCGCGACCCATGGCGACTCCTGATCGGTTTCCTCTTCCCCAGGTGCCTGAGACCTCCCGCAAGCCGGAATGGCTGAAGGTGCGGTTGCCCCACGGCGAGGGGTACGAGCGAGTCAAAGCCATCGTGAAGCGCACGAAGCTGGCGACCGTGTGCGAAGAGGCTCGCTGCCCGAACATCGCCGAGTGCTGGGGCGGTGGCACGGCCACGGTGATGTTGATGGGCGAGGTCTGCACGCGCGCGTGCCGCTTCTGCCACGTGAAGGTGGGGGCACCTCCACCGCTGGACCCGATGGAGCCCATCCACCTGGCCCAGGCCGTCAAGGAGATGGACCTCGAGTACATCGTCGTCACGTCGGTGAACCGCGATGACCGGCCGGATGGAGGTGCCAGCCACTTCGCGTCCGCCATCCGCGAGCTGCGCCGCGAGAGCCCGCGCACCATCGTCGAGGTGCTCATCCCCGACTTCAAGGGCGTGGAGAAGGACCTGACGACGGTCGCGGAGGCGAAGCCGCACGTCGTCGCGCACAACGTGGAGACGGTGGAGCGGCTGACGCCGACGGTGAGAGATCGCCGCGCGACCTACCGCCAGTCGCTGCGCGTGCTGGACTACCTGAAGCGCCGCCCGGAGGGCCTCTACACCAAGACGTCCGTGATGGTGGGCCTGGGCGAGACGGACGCGGAGCTGGAGCAGACCTTCAAGGACCTGCGCGAGGTGGGCGTGGATGTGCTCACTCTTGGACAGTACCTCCAGCCGTCGCAGTACCACCTGCGCGTGGAGCGCTTCGTGACTCCGGCGCAGTTCGAGTCGTACAAGAAGCTGGCGGAGTCGTACGGCTTCCTCTACGTCGCCTCGGGGCCGCTGGTCCGTTCCAGCTACCGGGCCGCCGAGTTCTTTATGAAGGGCCTGATGGAGCGCGAGCGCCTCGAGCGGCTCGGCTGACCGGGCTTCGTTTCGTGGCTTGACGCAACCCCCCGTTCCTCTCGGAAAGACACCCGCATGGCAACCTTTGAATTCAAGCTCCCCGACCTCGGCGAAGGCGTGATGGAGGGAGAGCTGGTCAAGTGGCACGTCAAGTCCGGCGACGTCGTGAAGGAAGACCAGGTGCTTGCCGAGGTGATGACGGACAAGGCCACCGTCACCGTCCCCAGCCCGAAGGCCGGGCGCGTCGTGCAGACGCACGGCAAGGAAGGGGACATGGCGAAGGTGCACCAGCTCCTCGTCACGCTGGAGATTGAAGGCGCGGCTCCGGCGCAGGCGGCGGGTCACGGTGCGGTGCCCGCTGCGGCGCAGGCCCCGGCGGCGGCTTCCGCTCCGGCGGCCACCGCGGCGCCCGCCCAGGCGACGAAGGTGCTGGCCACGCCGGTGACTCGGCGCATGGCGCGCGAGCACGGACTGGACCTGGCGACCATCGCGGGCAGCGGTCCGCAGGGTCGGGTGACGAAGGCGGACGTGCTCGCCGCGATGGAGGGTGGGGAGTCGAAGAACGCGGTGGTGGCGCCCGCTCAGGCGCGTCCCGCGGTTCCCGCGCTGTCCACGGGTCGCTCGGACGAGCGCGTTCCCCTGCGGGGCCTGCGCAAGAAGATCGCCGAGAAGATGGTGCGGTCGAAGTTCACCATGCCGCACTTCGCCTTCGTGGAAGAGGTGGATGCGACGGACCTGGTGGCGCTCCGGGCTCGGCTGAACAAGCAGCTCGCGGCGGCGGGAGACAGCACCAAGCTCAACTACCTGCCGTTCATCATCAAGGCGACCATCGCCGCGCTGAAGAAGTTCCCGCACCTGAACGCCAACTTCGATGAGGCGGCGCAGGAGCTGGTGGTGCGTGGCGAGTACAACATCGGCATGGCCGTGGCGACGCCGGATGGCCTCACGGTGGCGGTGGTGAAGAACGCGGATCGCCTGACGCTGGCGGAGCTGGCGCAGGAGACGGCGCGCCTGGGCGTGGCGGCGCGTGAGCGGAAGCTGAAGATGGAGGAGCTGACGGGCGGCACCTTCACCATCACCTCGCTGGGGCAGAGTGGCGGCCTGTTCGCCACGCCCATCATCAACCACCCCGAGGTGGGCATCATGGGCGTGCACAAGCTCAAGAAGCGCCCGGCCGTGGTGAATGACCAGGTCGTGGTTCGCGACATGATGAACCTGTCGCTCTCCTGCGACCACCGCGTCATCGACGGCTCCGTGGCGGCGGACTTCGTCTACGAAGTCATCAAGTACCTGGAGAAGCCGGACCTGCTGTTCCTGGCGATGGCGTGAGGTCGCCGCGGGTGGGCTCGGGCATGGAAGTGAGGCCCGAGCCTGCTTGACCCCGAGTCGTCGGGCAGGGCCCGGAGGACGGGCTGCCCGCTCGCTCGACGGGCGCTGGCGTGATTCGGAGCAGGGCGATGGCGTACCAAGGCGGTTAGGCTCTGTCCGTATGGCCGAGAACCCTCGCGAGCTGATCCGCACCGCGCAGTCCGCCGAGCTGCGGGGAGATGTGTCCCTCGCGGTGGAGTACCTCCAGCGGGCCGCGGCCGCGTATCGCGAGGCGGGCAACCTGGCCCGCGCGCTCCAACTGCTGCGCCACGCGCGCCGGCTGGATGCGAGCCGTCAGGACCTCCTCGAGGAAGTCGGTCGCCTCGAGGGCTTGTCGGAGTCAGGAGGCGCGGAGCCCGAGCTCCGCCTGTCGCCCCCCGCTGCGAAGAGCGTGGGGCCGGAGCTTGTCGTGCCCCCGAGCCCGGAGCGCGAGGTTCGTGGCTCCCCGGTCGACGAGGCGCGTCGGCAGCGGCTCGTCGCCGAGACGTTGCAGGCGGTGGAGCACCCGGCCGTCGAGAAGTCCGCCGAGGTCGCGGCGTGGGTCCTGGATGAAGAAGTGAGCGAGGACCTGCAGCGATTGGAGGTTCAGCTCGCACGGGTCGCGGCTGCTGTTGATCCGACGGGTGTCACGGCGCCGGCTTCGATGGAGCAGGCGGCTTCGGCGTCGCGGGAGGCGTCCGCGGAGGAGGCTCCTCCACGTCGGAGGCGGGAGGCTCGCATCATCGAGCGAGGACCCACGCGCGCGGACGTCTCGCTCGATGCGTGGTGCTCGTTCTGTTGTCGCCCTCGCGCGGAGGTCGGTGACCTGGTGGCGGGGCCCGCGGGCGCGTTCATCTGCAAGGCGTGTCTGACGGAGTCCTCGTCACTCCTCGCGGACGTGAGTCCCGTGCCGCTGCCCGTGCGCGCTCGTGCGGCACCGCGCACCAGCACCGAGCGGGACTTCGTGGGCCAGCCCGAGCTGCGCACGCAACTGGAGGCCGCGCTTCAGTCGGGTGTCCGCTGTGTCCTCCTCGTGGGCGGCGAAGGCTGCGGGAAGAGCACCCTGCTGCGGATGTTCCAGCGGCAGGGGAGGGGCGTCATGGCGAACGTCGATTCGCTCGCCGAGGACGTGTCGTCCACGCCGCTGTTCATCGAAGACGTGGAGCGCCTGGGCACCGAGCGATGGGCCGCGCTCGCGACCTTCCTCACGAGAGCATCCCGGCCCACCGTGGTCCTCAGCGCGCGTGGGCAGTCGGCGGACGCAGGCACGCTCGCGCTGCGAGGCGGCTCCGCACGGCTCTTCGTTCCCACCACGGAGGTGCTGTCTCGCGCGGTGCGCGGCCTCCTCCCGGTGAGCGTCCTGGAGCATGTCCAGGTGCTGGTGTCCCTGCGACAGCCCTCGCGCGCGGACTATGTCGAGATGGCTCGGGCGACCCTTGCTCGTCGGGAGCCGGCGACGTCCCTCTCCGACGACGCCTTGGCCGTGTTCGCCGCGGAGGCGGAGCGCTCTCCTCGCGCGGGCCATGAGCTGAATGCCCTCCTCAACAGGGTTCCCAGCGGAACATGGGAGCTCGAGCCAGTGACGAAGCCGCCCTCCACTCGGAAGGGTCGGCGGAAGGGAACGTCGTGAACACCATCACCGTCTACCGGCTCGGCCGGGTGGAGTACGAAGACGGCCTCAACCTGATGCGCCTCTTCGGCGACTCGCGCCGGGAGGGGCTGAGCGGAGACGTGCTGCTCCTGCTGGAGCACCCGCCCGTCCTCACGCTCGGGCGAGGGGCGAAGCGGGAGAACATCACCGCGCCGGACGAGAGTCTCGCCGCCGAGGGCGTGGAGGTCTTCGAGACCAATCGCGGTGGCGACGTGACCTACCACGGCCCGGGTCAAATCGTCGGCTACCCCATCTTCCTGCTCCCCGAGGCGCGCCGGGACGTCCGCCGCTACGTGCGCGACGTCGAGCGCTCCATCATGCAGGTCCTGTCCGAGTGGGGCATCACCGCGGGGCCCATCCCCAAGTGGCCCGGCGTCTGGATTGGAGAGGAGGGCGACCCCGACGCGCGGAAGATCGCCGCCATCGGTGTCCACATCTCCCGCTGGCTCACCACCCACGGCTTCGCGCTCAACGTGAACACGAAGATGGAGCACTTCCGCTTCATCGTCCCCTGCGGCATTCGCGAGGCCGGCGTCACCTCCATGCAGCGCGAGCGAGGGCACACCGTCTCCTTGCCCGACGTGCAGGAGGCCCTGGCTCGAAGCTTCTGCGCCGTCTTCGACAGTGAGCGCGTGGAGGCTCCCGCGCCCCTGCGCACGGTGAGCATCGCCGTCGTGCGCGGCCATGGCGCGGAGGCGCGCGTGCTGCTCGTGCGTCGCAGCCCGGAGCGAGGGGGCTTCTGGCAGATCCTGACGGGCCGCGTGGAGTCCGACGAAACCCCTGCCCAGGCCGCCGCGCGCGAGTTGGAGGAGGAGACGGGGCTGCGTCTCCCCGTCGACGACCTGGCCTACCGTCATGCCTTCGCGGTGGGGGAGACCCTTCCTCCCGTCCTCGCGGAGGAGAGTGGCTTCGCTGTCCACGTCTCGCCGGATGCCCCGGTGCGCCTGGGACCCGAGCACGATGCCTTCGAGTGGGTGGACGTGCCCACAGCGCTGGAGCGGCTCCCCTTCGTGGGGCTGCGCGAGACGGTGAAGCGCGCGGTGGCGGGGCGCGGAGGCTGAGCTCCCCGCGCCCTCGGGCGGCTACAGCTTGATGACCATCGCTTCCTTGGCGGCGATGGCCTCGGGGCGATGTTTGCGGACCTGCCGCAGCAGCTTGTCCATCGCCGCGTCATCGCGGTTCGGGTCGTGGTGGAAGAGCACCAGCGTCTTCACCTGGGCCGCGTTCGCCGCGGCCACGGCGGCCTGCCACGTCGAGTGACCCCAGCCCGTGCGAGCCGGCCCACCGCGGCCGTGGTACTCGTCCTCGGTGTACATGGAGTCATAGATGAACAGGTCCGCGCCGCGCGCGAACTCGAACATCCCCGAGTCCATGTCGCTGCCGTGCTCCACATCCGTGGCGTACACCACGGTGCGTCCACCGCACTCCACGCGGTAGCCCAGGCTTCCACCTGGGTGGTTCAGCTCCAACCACTGGACCTTGGCGGGCCCCAGCTGCAGCGTCCCGTCCGCTGGCAGGTCCCGGTAGGTGACCTTCGCGCGGAACGTCCCCTCCGCCGTCACCGGGAAGTACGGCTGCACCATGTGCCCGCTGAGCAGCTCCCGGGTGGTGCGTCCGTTCCTCGCTGGCCCGTTCATCGTCAGCTCACTCGTGGGGACGAAGATGGGCGCGAAGAAGGGGAGACCCTGGAGGTGGTCGTAGTGGTAGTGGGTGATGAAGATGTTGCCGCGCACCGGCCCACCCGCCGCCGCCAGCAGCGAGTCACCCAACGCTCGCGCTCCCGAGCCCAGGTCGAAGATCAGCAGCTCCTCCCCGCATCGGATCTCGACGCAAGGCGTGTTGCCGCCGTACCGCCTCGTCTGTGGGCCAGGGGCGGGGATGGAACCTCGCACGCCCCAGAAGCGCACCTCGAAGGGCACGCGGGCTTGATTGCGCGCGACGGTGTTCCGTCGCCGCACAGGCGTTTTCTCAGCCAGCTTGGGCTTCCGTGTCGTCGTCCTCGGCGAAGAGCTCAATCAGGTGCCCCGTACGCTCGCGCTTCGTCCTCAAATAGTCGAGGTTATGCGGATTGTGCTCGGTCCGGGAAGGGATTCGACGCAGGACGGGAATGCCTTCCTCGACCATGCCGGCGATCTTCAGCGGATTGTTGGTGATGAGGTCCACCGAGCGCACATCCAACGAGCGCAACATCTCCGCGGCGATGTCGTAGCTGCGAAGGTCGTCCGCGAACCCGAGCTGCCGGTTCGCTTCGTAGGTATCCAGCCCCTTGGACTGGAGGGCATACGCCTTGATCTTGTTCCCCAGGCCGATGCCGCGCCCCTCCTGCCGGAGGTAGAGCACCACGCCCAGTCCCTGCTGGGTGATGAAGTCCAGCGCCCGGTCCAACTGCTCCTTGCAGTCGCACTTGAGGCTGCCGAAGACCTCGCTCGTCAGACACTCTGAGTGAATACGAACGGGCACCCCCTCCACCCCGGTGACGTCGCCCGCGACCAGGGCGACATGCTCCCGGCCGTTGCGCCGGTCCCTGAACACGACGGTCCTCAGCGGTCCCCGGCTCGTGGGGATATCCGCCTCCGAGAAGCGCTCCAGATGCTGGGTCGGCTTCCGGGTCGGAAGAGGCTGGGGTGAGCGAGTGTCCGACATGATGGTTCAATCTCCAGATGCGAAGCACCCTGTTTGGTGCTCCCACGAGCGATAGTCAAGGCGGACTCTCAGAGGACCCCCGCCCGATGACCGCCGGAAGGATGCCTGACGGCCGGTCCGGGTTTCTCAAGCTCCCCAGGAGACGGGAAGCAATTCCACCGGATCTCCATGAGACAAGCTGCTGGCTTCCCGTGCGAAGTGCAGCAGGTGGGTGGCGGCCGCGGCGGACCGGAGCGCGCCGGACGTCTGGGTGGACAGGGGGCGGGCCCAGAGCGCCCCGTCCTTCCAGGAGGCCACCACCCGGACGAAGTGGGCCAGGCCCGGGGGCTTGGCGAGCTTCCCCTCCAGCCGGCCGGAGACCCGGGCGGGCGCGACGTCGGCATGGCCGAGCAGCTTGCGGAGCGTGGGCCTGACGAAGAGCTCGAAGGTGACCAGCGACGAGGTGGGGTTGCCCGGCAGCCCGAAGAAGAGGGTGGATCCACGCTTGCCCACCACCAGGGGCTTGCCGGGCTTGATGGCCACGCGCCACAGGTGCTGCTCCACGCCGATGGCGGCGAGCACTTCCTTCACGTAGTCGCGCTCGCCCACGGAGACGCCCGCGCTGGTGAGCACCACGTCGAAACCGTGAGCGCGGGACAGCGCCTCCGCCACGCTGTCCCGCGTGTCCTGGGCGATGCCCAGCAGGGACGGGAGCCCTCCCGCGCGGCGCACCGCGAGGGCGAGCGATGGGGCGTTGGTGTCGACGATGCGGCCACGAGGCGCCTCGTCGGCCCGGCACAGCTCATCACCCGTGGAGAGGATGGCCACCCGGGGCGCGCGCGGAACGGGCGCGGACAGCATGCCCTGACCCCAGAGCAGCCCCAGCTCCGGGATGCCCAGGGGCGTTCCCTGGGCCAGCAGCAGCTCTCCCTCGCGCGCGTCTTCACCGCGGGGCCGCACGAACTGGCCGGGCACCACGGCCTCCAGGACGTCGACTTCGTCCGCGCCACCGTCGGGCACGGGGCGGACGCGCTCGCGCATCACCACCGCGTCCGCGCCCGAGGGAAGCGGGGCTCCGGTCATGATGCGCACGCAGGTGCCCGGCCGGACTTCTTGACGCGGTGCGCCTCCCGCGAAGACGGTCTCCAGCACGGGCAGCCTCACGGGCAGGGCCCCAGCCAGGTCGGCCGCGCGCACGGCGTAGCCGTCCATCGCCGAGTTGTCCCAAGGGGGCAGGGTGCGCTGGGCCATCACGTCCTCCGCCAGCGTGCGTCCCAGGCCGTCCTCGAGCGCCACCCACTCGGCGGACAACGGCATCGCCAGGGCCAGGATTCGGGCTCGGGCCTCGTCTTCCGGAAGCAGTGTCGCGGCGTCGTTCATGGGCGTCCTCTTCGACCTGTTTCGCTGCCAAAGTCCGAGAGAAAATCAAGTGTTAGTTTGACAGCCCTGCTGATCATCGTTACAAGCTCCAGTCATCGCGAAGCCTGCCAGTCCTCCTGGGGGTGGCGTGGCAACCCGTTGAAAGTACACGGGAACTCTCAAGGAGACAGCGTCGATGGCCAAGCCCAAGTCCGGGGCCAAGAAGGCGACTCCCGTTGGCAAGACTGGCGCGAAGCCCGCCGCGAAGAAGGACAAATCCTCTCGGCTGGACCTGATCAAGAACGCGTCCAAGCGAGTCGCCACCACGACGACGAAGGTGGTGAAGGCGGCAGGGGACGCGCCGGCGAAGGGTTCCAAGTCCGCCGCGAAGAAGGCGGCTCCGGAGGCCGAGCAGCCGAAGGAGAAGGTCTCCGAGAAGACCGCGGAGAAGGCGTCCACCAAGAAGTCGGCCGCGAAGGCGGCTCCCGCCGCGAAGACCGCGACGGCGAAGACGGCTCCCGCGGCGAAGGCCGCGACCGGTGCCAAGGCTTCGTCGGGCAAGAGCGGCTCGAAGGCCGCGGCCGCTCCGGCGGTCCCCGCGGTGGAGAAGCCGCGTCCGCGCGCCACCAAGCTTCCGCCTCCGGGCGAGCCGCTCACGAAGCGGGAGATGGAGCAGCTGCTCACCGCGGGCGAGGGTCGTGGCGTGATGGGCGAGGGCAGCCTCAAGGGCCGCCTCGTCGTCCTCAACGAGATGCCCAACCTGGTGGTGGTGGGGCGTGACAAGCGCGAGCTCACCTTCTTGCTCCAGGGGCCGGATCAGGAAGTCCTCCCGGCCTACGTGAACCACAAGGTCTCCGTCAGCGGGATGATCCGCAAGACGACCAACCACGGCGGCGTGGTGGACGTGCGCAAGTACTCCGCCAAGAAGCCGGAGGCGGAGGTCGTCGAGGCGCCGCCCGCCGACACCGAGCCGAGGCTGCGCTACCTGTCGCCCGGGGAAGTCTCCATGGTGACGGCCGCGGGCATGGGCGCGGGCATCAAGGGCTTCGCCGCGGTGCGCGGCAACCTGGAGATGACGGGCGAGGAGTTCGTGCTCGTCGTGTCCAACGGGGGCACGCGCCAGCAGGTGTCGTTCATCATCGACGGCAAGGCCGCCGCCAAGGGCCTGCGCAAGAACGTGGGCCACACGCTGCAGGTCATGGGCGTGGTGGACAAGACGTCCGGCTGGGGCGGTCGCATCTCCGCGGAGAACGTGGAGCCTCGGCCGTCGGAAGCTCGCGCGGTGTCTCGCGACGAGATGGAGCTGGTCCACATCGAGGGCGAGGTGCCCACGTCCGTGGATGTGAAGCTCAACCACGGCCTCACCGTGCGCCTGCCGGAGCAGCCGGGCTTCACCTGGGCCATCGAGCCCACCGTGGCCAAGCGTGTCGGTCTGCGCGAGGCCAACTTCGAGCCGGGTCCCAATGGCGGCCCCGCCACTCGTGAGTTCTTCTTCACCCCCCGCAACCCGGGGACATTCGAGGTGGAGTTCTTCCTGGCCAAGGCGCTCGCGCCGGGCCTGGTTGATCGCTCCTTCAAAATCAACGTCACGGTCAAGCCTTGAACAATGCTTCCCGGAGAGAACTCCGGGAAGCAGTCGGTCGCCGGGGGGTTCCCGCCCGGCCGCTTCGGGCTTACCCGTTCCCGTAGCGGCCTGGCCGCAACCCCACCGTGAGCATCTCTTCCGACCTTCTTCAGCAGATTCTCTCCGACGCAGACCACCCGCTGGGCATCAAGGAGCTCCTGCGACTCGCGGGCTTGCACCCTGGCCAGCAGACCGAGCTCAAGCGCACGCTCCGTGAGCTGGTGCGCGACGGTCGCGTCGTCAAGGAGGGCAAGCGCTTCTTGTTCCTCCGCCCCCGGCGGGAGGGAGGAGCCCCTGCTCCCTCGCCCCAGTCGGCCCACCCCAAGGAAGCGCGCGAGCCTCGCTTCGGTGGCACGTCCTTCGAGCGGGGCCGTGGTCACTTCCCAGGACGAGGCCGGGCTCCCGAGGCTCGGGGCGGCCGTGGCTTCGACCAGGGGCGCTCGGGCGGAGCGGGCTCCAAGCGCCGCGACGAGTGGCGTGAGCGCTCCGGGCAGCAGCGGGGCGGCCGCGGAGGCTTCGACGGCGCGCGCGACACGGTGGAGGGCATCCTCCACGTCCACCGCGACGGCTTCGGCTTCGTGCATCCGGTGTCGGGAGAAGGGGAGAACATCTTCCTGCCGCCTGGAGAGGCCCAGCGGGCGCTCGACAATGACCGGGTGGTCGTCTCCTTCTCCGGTCGTCCCGGACGCTACGAAGGGCGGCTCTTGCGCGTGGTCGACCGCCGCCGCGAGCTGGCGGTGGGCGTCTATACGCCGCACCGGCACTACGCGTTGGTGATTCCCACGGACACGAGCCTGCCGGGTCCCATTCGCGTGCCCTACACGCAGATGGCGCAGGAGGGCGACCTCGTGAAGGTGCGCCTCGGCGTCGGCGCGGATCTGCTCGACCCGGGGAAGGACCTCTTCGGCGAGGTGGCGGGGTCGCTCGGCAAGCCGGGCACGCCCAGCCCCGAGGTGCTGGGGATTGCCTTCTCGCAGGGCTTCTCGGATGAGTTCCCGCCGGAGGTGATGGACGAGGCGGACCGCTACGCCGTGAAGGTGTCGGACGAGGAGGCTCGCGGGGAGCAGCGCAAGGACCTGCGGTCGATGCCGCTCGTCACCATCGACGGTGAGGACGCGCGCGACTTCGACGACGCGGTCTACGTCGAGGAGCAGGGGAGCGGCTGGCGGTTGGTGGTGGCCATCGCGGATGTGACGCACTACGTGCGAGAGCGCAGCGCGCTCGACGCCGAGGCCCTGCGGCGCGCCACGTCCGTGTACCTGCCGGACCGCGTGCTGCCCATGCTTCCGGAGCGACTGAGCAACGGCATCTGCTCGCTGCGGCCGGACGAAGACCGGCTGTGCATGGTCGCGGACATGACGTTCGACGCGCAGGGACAGCGGCGTGGGTACACGCTCTATCCCGCGGTGATGCGCAGCGTCGCTCGGTGCACGTACAACGAGGTGCAGGACGTCCTCGCGGGCAAGGACGTGCCGCACCGCAATGAGTTCAAGCCGCACTTCGAGCGGATGATGGCGCTGGCACGGGCGCTGATGAAGATGCGCAAGGAGCGAGGCGCCATCGACTTCGACCTGCCCGAGCACAAGGTGGTGCTGGGCAAGGACGGCCTGCCCGAGCGCATGGACAAGCGCGAGCGCAAGGACAGCCACCGGCTCATCGAGGAGTGCATGCTCGCCGCCAACGAGGCGGTGGCTCGCTTCTTCCAGGACGAGGGCCTGCCGACGGTGTACCGGTTCCACGGGGAGCCGGACCCGGAGAAGCTGTCGACCTTCGCGGCCTTGGCGCAGGCGTATGGCTTCAAGCTGACCATCGACGACGGCGTGTCGTCGAAGGAGCTGGACGCGTTCATCAGTCAGCTCTCGGGACATCCGGAGCAGCGGGCCCTGAATCAGCTCCTGCTGCGCTCGATGATGCAGGCGGTGTACACGTCCTCGAAGGTGGGGCACTACGGTCTCGCGGCCGAGCACTACCTGCACTTCACCTCGCCCATCCGGCGATACCCGGACCTGCTGGTGCACCGGTTGTTGAAGGCGCACTGGGCGCGGCAGGGGCGCAAGCCTTCCGTGGCGATGCTGGAGCGGGAGGAGGAGCGGCTCGAGGACATGGCGATGCAGTGCTCGGATCGCGAGCGCGCCGCCATGCAGGTCGAGCGGGAGGTCGTGTCCTTCTACGCGGCGCTGATGATGAAGGCGCGGGTCGGTGAGGAGTTCGCCGCGACGGTGGCGGCCATCACGGACTTCGGCTTCTTCGTCGAGCTCGACGTCGAGCACGTCGAGGGGCTGGTGAAGGCGGAGACGCTGGGGCCCGGCTCGAAGCTGGACAAGCAGACGCACGCGCTGGTGTACCCGAACGGGCGTCGTGTGCGCGTGGGGCAGAAGCTGCGCGTGCGGTTGCTGTCGGCGAATCCGACCGCGCGGAAGATCGACTTCGAGGCGCTCCAGTTCGACGGCGAGGCCCCCCTGGCCCGTCGCGAGGGTGGGGCGCACGTCCGCCGCCGGCACGATTGGCGGGAGGACGCGGCGGCGCACGGAAAGCAGCGCGCGGGCAGGCCAGGGCGTGGGGAGCGGGAGGCGAAGAAGGGCGGGCCGGTGCGCACGTGGGCCGCGCGTGAGGAGCCCTCGAGTCCGCGGGGGCGCTTCATGCGAGAGGGGCGCCGCGAGGAGTCCGCTCCTCGGCGAAGCGAGGGCGAGGCCAAGCAGCCGTGGTCGGGTGACAAGTCCGCGAAGCCTAACCGGGAGCACACCGGAGCGCGGCCGGCGGGGGAGACACATGGGCCGAAGCGGCGCATGTTCATCCGTCCGGAGCCGAGCCCCGAGGTGGAGGCGAGCGAGGTGGCTGCTCCGGCGGTGCAGGAGTCTCAGGACTTCTCCGCGCCTACGGCCTGGCAGGAGCCGGTGGGGGGCGGTTCGTCACCGCATCCTGGGTTTGATCGGCTGCGTGCGTTGGCCGCGCAGAGTCCGCAGGGGGGCAAGGGGAACCGGGGTGCGCCTCCGCGTCCTGGGGCCGGAGGGAAGCCGCCGTCGAAGTTCTCGCCTCCCAAGCAGAGGGAAGAGCAGGAGGCCGAGTACGCACCGGAGTCGTGGCAGCCGTCCGTGCGAGCCGAGCCGCCAGCGAAGCCGCCGGCCCGTGAGCCGGACGCGGCGATGCGTACTCGTGAGGATGCGGAGCCGGTTCGTTCGGCGGAGGTCGAGCAGCCGAGGACGCCGGAGCGCGTGGCGAGTCCGTCGGTGGTCGAAGTCCCGCAGGCCGTGACGAGTCGCGAGGTCACAGCGGCGCCGGTGGTCGAGGCGCAGACGTCCGTTCCGCCGGCGGAGGTGAAGCAGGCCTCACGCGCGAAGGCGAAGCGTGCCGCACCGGCCAAGAAGGCCGCGGCGCGGAAGAGCGTGGTGAAGAAGGCCACGACCTCGAAGGCGGCGGCCGTGAAGAAGAAGGCCGCGTCCAAGAAGCCAGCACCCGTGAAGCCTTCCAAGAAGGCCAAGACTCCGGCCACTCAGGGAAAGAAGCCCAAGGCAAAGCCGGCCAAGGTTTCGGCGCCTCGGAGTGAGAAGAAGCCCAAGGCGAAGGCCACGAAGACTCGTGCGACGGGGGCCAAGGCTCGCGGCGCGAAGCCCGCGGCGCGAAAGCGCTGACGGAAGTGCGGCCCCCTCGAGAGCGGAAGTGAGGGGGCCGTTGGCGCACGATGGGGCTCCGCGCGCGTGGCGAGGACCCCCGTGTTTCGCGACTCGAGGCTCGTGACGCGAAAGTCGGATGGGTGGAGTCCCCTCGAGAGCCGAGGTGAAGGGACCGTCGGCTCGCGATGTGGCTCCGCACGCGTGGCGTCGCGGCTTCACGAGAAGTCTCAATGTGGTGCGTCATGCTGAACCGAGTGCCCGACCTTGCGGTCGGCATCGCGTTGTCGCACCCAGGGCACTGTGCTCGTCCATGCCTCTGTTTCACCGCGACGTCTCGCCCGGCGCTATAACGCTCCCCGTTCATTTCGAGGAGAGCACTTGGGAATCATTCGACTCGTGGGAGTGATGCTCGCGGTCGCGGGCGGCGTGGTGCTGTGGACCGGGCTCAATGCCCGTGAGTCGCTGACCGAGCGCGCGAGCCAGGCCTTCACTGGCAAGTACACCGAGAACACCACGATGCACCTCGCGGGCGGCGGAGCCGCACTCGCGGGGGGCCTCCTCCTCGTCCTCTTCGGCGGCTCGCGCAAGCGGCGCTAGCCACCCGCACCTCACCCCAACACCTTCACGCCGTAGGGCCAGGTGCCTCGTGAGCGGGGTCCCCGACGATGCGCAGTCGGGACCATCCTCGCGTCCGCAGGAGACGCTGGGTGTGCTCTCGGAGCGACGCTTGAAGTCGCCCCTCTCCATCCGCGCCGACGCCCAGATTCCACACGGCCCCGTCACCCCTCGGCTCCAGCTCGCCCTCCAACACCAGCCGAACGACGAGCGGAGGAGGCTCACGCGGGTCCACCTCGCACAGCGCTCCCTCCACCGTCCCCCGTGCGAACTCCGGCGCGGCCAGGCCGTTGAAGACCTCCGCGGCCTTCTCCGCCACCGCGGGCTTCGAGCACTGGAAGATGACCCTCCACGTCCGCTGGGTGACCTCCTGCGTCGACGGAGTCATCAGCCAGCGGAACAGCGCCATCGCCAGCGCCGCGCCGAGAATCTGCGCCGCGACGAATGACTCCACATCGAGCGGATGCAGCGCGCTCGTCCGAGTGCTCACCGCACGAGCCAGGATGAGCGCTGGGTTGGCGAGTGAGCGCGAATCCGTGAACCACACCGTCGCCGCGACATAGCCCGCGACCACCAGGTGCGTCGCCGAAGGCCGGGCCCGCACGCACCCACGCACGACGACCAACAACCCGAACGTCGCGACCAGCTCCGAGATGAACTGCGCCGAGCTCGCCGAAGGCGCCCGAGTCGCGATGAGCAGCGGCTCCCCACACATCAGGTGCGCGACCCACCGGCCCGCGAGCCCACCCCCGAGCTGCGCGAGCACATACCGAGGCACCTCCCGCCACGGCGTCCCGCCCTCGAGCGCATCCGCGAACGTCAGCGCGGGATTGAAGTGTGCACCCGACAACGGCTGCAGCACCAACGTGAGGCAGGCCAGCACGACGCCCGCGGCGAGCGACATGAAGAGCCGCCCATCCGTGGCGCTCACGCCCAGGTGCTCGGCGCCGTGGTGCGCGCCTTCCAGCGCGACCACCAGCAGGCCACAACCGAGAGCCTCCACCGCGAGGCGCCGGGGCCGATTCAGGGCCCTCGCCTCGACGGGTGTCGTGGATGGATGTGCGCTCAGCATCGCATGCCCCTCCAGAGCGGCTCTCCCACCCTATGCCTCGAGGGCAGGGGCGTCAAAGCCAGCCCGCGAGGGCATGTGATGGTTACTCGAAGGTGAGCGTGGAGCCGCCCGAGAGGTCCCTTTCGAGGACGTCGGGGTGCCCGATGATCTGCAACCGGCCGCCCCCCGAGGCACTGACCCGAAGGGTCTCGGACACCTGCAGCTCCACCTGCCCGCCGCCACTCGTGCTCAGCATCGCATCCCGAGTGGCCAGCTCCCGCCCCGTCACCCGGCTCGCCCCCGAGAGCGAGGCATTCATCCTCGACGCCACACCTTCCAGCGTCACGGTGGAGCTGCCGCTCAGTGACACCTCCAGCGACTCCGACCTCAGCCCCCGGATGCGAATCTGTCCACCGCCACTGGAGGACAGCTCGAAGACCTCCGCGTCCACCGCGCCGCTGACCTCCACGAGCGCGCCGCCGCCCGAGCGCCCGAGGGCCTCCAGGCTCGGCACCACGATGTCCACCCGCAGCGCGTTCGGCGAATCCCAGCTGTCGATCTCGTGGTCCGGGAAGTGGACCTTGAGCCGGGAGCCGGCGTGCTCTGTGCGCATCAGCGCCACGAGGTTGTCATCACCCACGATGCGCACGGACTGAGGCTTGTCCGGGTCCACCTCGATGGATGCGCCGATTCCGTCTTCAATCTCGAGCCGGGTGAAGGCGGGCGTCGTCCGCTCCTCTTCAATCCGCCGACCACTGCCGCTGACGTGCGGGCCTTGGCATCCCGCCACCGATGCGGCCAGCAACACGAGTCCAACCTGGGCCCCGATTCTCACGGTCTCTGTCCCCCATGTTCTCGGCTTCATATTCGCGCGAGGAGGAGAACACCGAGGGGGCCGGAGCGTGTCACCCGGCCCCCATCGATTCTCGGGACGGCTACGCGTTCAGCGCCGCGGCATGGTGCCGCAGGTGGTCCTCCATGAACGTGGAGACGAAGTAGTAACCGTGGTCATAGCCCTCATGGATGCGCAGCGTGAGCGGCTGTCCCGTGGCCGCGCAGGCCTCGCGAAGCAACTCCGGCTTGAGCTGCTCCTGGAGGAACTTGTCCGCCGTCCCCTGGTCCACGAGCAGCGGCGGAAGGTGTGCCTTCGCCGCGCGAATCAGCTCCGTGGCGTCATACGCGCGCCAGGCCGCGGTGTCCTCGCCCAGGTAGCCCTGGAATGCCTTGAGGCCCCACGGCACGCGCATGGGCGCGGCGATGGGCGCGAAGGCCGACACGGAGCGATAGCGCCCCGGGTTCCGCAGCGCGCACACCAGCGCGCCGTGCCCTCCCATCGAGTGGCCGAAGATGCCCTCGCGGTCTGCCCGGGCAGGGAAGTGCTCGGAGATCAACGCGGGCAGCTCCCGCGTGACGTAGGTGCCCATCCGGTACCGCGCGGACCACGGCGCCTGGGTGGCGTCCAGGTAGAAGCCCGCGCCGACGCCGAAGTCCCAGGAGGCCTCCTCTCCGGGGTAGCCCGCGCCGCGAGGACTGGTGTCGGGAGCCACCAGCATGACGCCCAGCTCCGCGGCCATGCGCTGCGCGCCCCCCTTCATGAGGAAGGTCTCCTCCGTGCACGTGAGCCCGGCGAGGTAGTAGAGCACCGGCACCTTGCGCTCCCGGGCCTGGGGCGGGACGAAGACGCCGAAGCGCATCTCGCCACCGCAGGCCTCGGACACGTGCTTGTAGAAGCCCACGGTGCCATCGAAGCACCGATGCTGGCTCACCAAGGTGGGGGCCACCGTCATGAGTACTTCACCACGCTGCGGATGGACTCGCCCTTGTGCATCAGCTCGAAGCCCTTGTTGATGTCCTCGAGCTTCAGGGTGTGCGTGATGAGGTCATCGACGTTGATCTTCCCGTCCATGTACCAGTCGACGATCTTGGGCACGTCCGTGCGGCCGCGCGCGCCACCAAACGCGCTGCCCTTCCACACGCGCCCCGTGACGAGCTGGAACGGGCGCGTCTTGATCTCCTGCCCCGCGCCCGCCACGCCGATGACGATGCTCTCGCCCCAGCCCCGGTGGCAGCACTCCAGCGCCTGGCGCATGGTGTTCACGTTGCCGATGCACTCGAAGCTGTAGTCCGCGCCGCCGTTCGTCAGGTTGACGAGGTAGGGCACCAGGTCGTCACCGACTTCCTTCGGGTTGACGAAGTGGGTGAGGCCGAACTTCTCCGCCATGGCCTTGCGCCCGGGGTTGATGTCCACGCCGACAATCTGGTCCGCGCCCACCATCCGCGCCGCCTGCACCACGTTGAGCCCGATGCCGCCCAGGCCGAAGACGACGACGCGGGCTCCGGCCTCCACCTTGGCCGTGTACACCACCGCGCCAATGCCCGTCGTCACGCCGCAGCCGATGTAGCAGACCTTGTCGAACGGGGCGTCCTCGCGAATCTTCGCCACGGCGATCTCCGGCAGCACCGTGTACTGCGCGAAGGTGGACGTCCCCATGTAGTGGTGCACCGCCTGCTTCCCCAGACGGAAGCGGCTGGTGCCGTCCGGCATCAGCCCCTTGCCCTGCGTGGCGCGGATGGCCGTACACAGGTTCGTCTTGCGAGACAGGCACGACTTACATTGCCGGCACTCCGGCGTGTAGAGCGGGATGACGTGGTCGCCCTTGCGCACCGACGTCACGCCCGGCCCCACGTCCACCACCACGCCCGCGCCCTCGTGGCCCAGGATGGCGGGGAAGAGTCCCTCGGGGTCCTGCCCGGAGAGGGTGAAGTCATCGGTGTGGCACAGGCCCGTGGCCTTGAGCTCGACGAGCACCTCTCCCGCCTTCGGACCCTCGAGGTGAACCGTCTCGATGCTCAACGGCTTGCCTGCCTCGAGCGCCACCGCCGCGCGCACGTCCATACACGAGCCTCCCTGTGAAGAGTGAAGGGCGCAGCCTAGTGCGCACGGCGCCTGGACGCGCGGATGGAATCACCGCGTGACGCCCAGCGGACGCTTGGGGCGAAGCCAAGAAGAAGGGCCTGGACCCCGCTCGACGCGAGGGTTCCAGGCCCTTGGGGACACCAGAGGCGGGAGGACTACTTCTGGTTGGCCGCCTGCGCCTTGGTGGCCTTCTGCGCGTCGCTGAACTTCTTCGTCATGTCAGCGAACTGCGAGTTGTAGGCCTCCATCTGCTTCAGGTGCTCGGCGGCGCGGGCGTTGGCCTCCTCGACGATCTTGGGGTCCTTCGCGTTCTCCACCGCCTCCGACTTCGCCATCTCCATCTGCTGCCGCTCGTACTCCATCATGCGGCCCATCACGACGCGCTTGTTGAGGTACGTGTTGGCGGAGTTCGGGTTGATGGCGATGACCTGGTCGTAATAGCTCAGCGACTTCTCCAGGTCGGCCTTGACGATGGGCGCCGACATGGAGCGCGCGCCACCGCGCTGCGCGTAGATCTCCGCGATCCAACCCAGCGAGGCCTCGTCCTTCGGCTCCAGCTTGAGGGACTCGTTGAAGTACTTCTCGGCGTCGTCGAGCGTGCCGCCCTTCATGTAGATGCTGGCGAGCGTCCGGTAGATCTCCGCCTTCTCGGCGGGCGTCGTCTTGAACTCGAGGATCTTCAGGACGGCCTCGGAGGCCTTGTCGATCTCACCCAGCTCGATGTGGGCGAAGGCCTTCTTCTCCCAGACCTTCTCCTGCTTGGGGTCGGCCTGGAGCGACAGGGCGTAGGCCTCGGCGGCCTCCTTGTACTCCTTCTTGGCCATGTGGTTGGAGGCCTTGATGCGGTGCTGCTTGGCCGCCTCGTTCTCCTTGTCGGCACAGCCCACCACGGTGCCGCCGAGGGCCAGAACTCCAAAGACCAGACCGACTCGAGCCAGTCGCTTCATGTGCGTGAACCTTTCGAGCAGGCCTGGGGAGTCGACCCCGGCCCGGCTTGTGTGTCTTCTCGACCTTAGGGGACCCGCCCTCACGCGGATCCGGAATCGGGGCAAGCATACCCGAAGTCGAGCCCATTCCACCCTGTCCGAGCGAGCCTGCCCCCCTGCCTTTCGGGCGCGAAACACCCTCCGCGCTCCGAGCGCGCCTCTCCCGGGGTCCTTCCAGGGTGGGCACTCGGGGTACGGGTGTGGCCCGCGTGTCGAGCGGGATGGTGAGTTTCCACGAGGTCCCAGGATTCGAGAGGCGGTGCGAGGGCCGCTGCTAGTGTGCAGGCCGTCCTCAGTCGGAGCTATCGCGCCATGACCCTCCTGACCCGACGTACCGTGCTCCAGGGGCTCGCCCTCACCGCGGCGGGCTGTGCCTCGACACGCCCCCTGCCCGCGCCGCGTCCCGGCCCGTCGCTGCCCCTGGGGGCTCAGCTCGGCGATGTGCGCACCGGCGCCGTCTCCGTGTGGGGCAAGGCGGACCGCGCCTCGCGCCTCATCGTGGAGTGGAGCGAGGACGCCCGGCTCGAGAAGGGGGTGCATCGGGTGGAGGGCGGCCTGCTCACGGCGGCGACCGACTTCACGGGCGTGGTGGACCTCGCGGGCCTGCCGGCCGGGCGCGAGCTCTTCGTGCGAGTGCTCGCGGAGGATGGGGGCTCGACGGGGGAGGAGTGGCGAGGGCGGTTCCTCACGGCGTCGGAGGCCGCTCGGGACGTGTGCTTCGCGTGGAGCGCGGACGTGTGCGGCCAGGGGTGGGGCATCAACCCGGAGTGGGGCGGGTACCGAGGTTTCGCCGCCCTGCGGGCGCTGCGTCCGGACTTCTTCCTCCACGTCGGCGACGTCATCTACGCGGACAACCCGCTGCTGCCGGAGGTCGTCGTCCCGGATGGTCGGGTGTGGCGCAACCTGGTGACGCCCGCGAAGTCGAAGGTGGCGGAGACGCTGGAGGAGATGCGCGGGAACTTCGCCTACAATTTCCTCGACGACTCGCTGCGGGCCTTCGCGCGCGAGGTGCCCATCGCGTACCAGTGGGATGACCACGAGGTCCGCAACAACTGGTTCCACAGCCGCACCGTCGCGGAGGACCCTCGGTACACGCAGGTGCCGGACGACGGTGTCCTCGCGGCGCGAGCAAGGCAGGCCTTCTTCGAGTACACCCCCGTGGGCGGCGCCGCGCGCGCGGAAGGACGCATCCACCGGCAGTTGTCACAGGGCCCGTTGCTGGACGTGTTCATCCCCGACGTGCGGGCCTTCCGAGGGCCCAACTCCGTCAACCGCCAGGAGCGGCAGGGGCCGGAGACGGCGTTCCTGGGACGCGCGCAGCTGGACGGCCTCAAGCAGGCGCTGGCGTCGTCGAAGGCCACGTGGAAGGTGATTGCGACCAGCATGCCGCTGGGGCTCATCGTCCCCGCGGAGAAGCTGGGGGAAGGCTCCTGGCGGATGGAGGCCTGGGCCAACGGACCCGGGGCACCGCTGGGGCGTGAGCTGGAGCTGGCGGAGCTGCTCTCGTTCCTGAAGGAGCGCAAGGTCCGCAACGTGGTGTTCCTCACTGCGGACGTCCACTACCCGGCCATGCACCAGTACCACCCGGACCGGGCACGCTTCCGCGACTTCGACCCGTTCTGGGAGTTCGTCGCGGGGCCGCTCAACGCGGGCACGTTCGGGTCCATGCCGTTGGATGAGACCTTCGGCCCGGAGGTGCGGTGGCAGAAGCCGGCGACGGTGATGAACGCCGCGCCTTGGGAAGGGCAGCAGTACTTCGGCAGCGTGCGCATCCAGGGGAACAGCGGCGTGATGACCGTCGCCATCCACGACCTCTCCGGCAAGGCGCTGCACCAGGTGGAGCTGGAGCCTGTCCGCTGAGCCGTGGCTCAGGTCGTCAGCACCAGCTTGACCAGCTCCGGGGGACTGCCCACTCGCATGGGCGGCCCCCAGAAGCCGCAGCCTCGGCTCACGTAGATGTGTGAGTCCTGATGACGGTAGAGGCCCACCGCGTGCTCCCACGCGTAGTCGATGAAGAGCGTCATCGGCGGGAGCTGTCCGCCGTGGGTGTGTCCCGAAATCTGGAGGTCCACTCCGCGCTCCGCGGCCTGCTTGAAGTTCGCCGGTTGGTGCGCGAGCAACACCGCCGCGCGGTCCGCGTCCCGCCCCGCGAGGGCCTGGTCCAGGTCATAGCCCTTCTGCGCGGTGCGCCTCCAACCACTCCAGTCATCCACGCCGACCAGGTCCAGCGAGGCACCCGCGTCACCGATGCGGACGTGCCGATTGCGAAGCGTCTGGATGTCGAGTGACTGGAGGAACTCCACCCAGGCCACGTCTCCGGCGTAGTACTCGTGGTTGCCGGTGACGAAGTAGCTGCCGTAGCGCGAGCGCAGGTTCCGGAGCGCCGCGACGGCATCGCCCAGGATGGGGACATCGCCATCGACCAGGTCGCCCGTGATGGCGACGAGGTCGGGCTCGAGTGCATTGGCGTGACGGACCAGCTCATCCATGAAGCGGCGCCGGATGAAGGGGCCGACGTGGACATCGGTGAGCTGGACGATGGTGAAGCCGTCCAGCGCGCGCGGGAGCTTGGGAATCTTGATGGCGAGCTCCGTCACCAGCGGCGGCGCGACGAAGGCCCTCCAGTGGCCATAGGTCGCCAGTCCGCCTCCCGCGACCAGCGCGCCGCCCGCCACCGCGCGTCCGAGGAACTTCCTTCGCTCCGCGTCCACCGGAGGTGTCGGCTGGGCGAGGGCAGGGGCTTCACTCGCGCGGCGCTGTCGAAGCCGTCGAGCCACCGCGAGGATGCCTCGTGAGAGGTCCGTGAGGCCCAGGGCCATCACGAGGCAGAGCGCCACGCCCATCCACGAGTACATGGCCACCTTGACGAGGCGGTCCGTCTCCTCGGGCAGGGCGCCGAGGAGGGTGCGCCGCATGCCCATCAACAGCCCCATCGCGGTCAGGAAGACGATGGCCAGCAGCCGCACCACGCGGCCGTGCACCAGCTCTCGCACGAGCCGCCGGTAGAGGTACAGATGGCCCAGCACCGCGCCGAGCCCGATGAGCATGGAGAAGGAGAAGAGGCGGGGCGGCATCCGGGGCGACTCGAGCGGGAGGGAGCGGGAAGGGTAACACGAGGCCCAGGCGTGTCCGCGCACGTCACGCGGCGGCGCGAGAGGTAGAGTCCGCGTCCACGGTCAGACGCGGGTCGCGAGGGAGACACATGGACAAGGTCATCGTCATCACGGGGGCAAGCGGGGGCATCGGAGCGGCGCTCGCACAGCTCGCTGGCGCGCGAGGGGCGAAGCTCGTGTTGGCGGCTCGGCGACGCGCGGAGCTCGAGGCGGTCGCGGCCCGCTCCGGTCCAGAGGCACTCGCGGTGGTCACCGACGTGACGTCCCGCGCGGAGGTGGAGCGACTGCGCGACGCGGCGCTGGCGCGCTTCGGCCGCATCGATGTCTGGGTGAACAACGCGGGACGAGGCATCACCCGAAGCGTGGCCGAGCTCACCGACGAGGACCTCGCGTCCATGTGGCGCGACAACGTCAACACCGCGCTCTACGGGATGCAGGCGGTGCTGCCGCACTTCCAAGCGCGCGACGCGGGCCAGATTCTCAACGTCTCCAGCGTGCTCGGACGTCTTCCTGTCGTCCCGCCTCGCTCGGCGTACAGCGCGGCCAAGCATGCGTTGAACGCGCTGAGCGCCTGTCTGCGCCAGGAGCTGCGTGAGACGCATCCCGGCATCTCGGTCACCGTGGTGATGCCAGGAGTCGTCGCCACCGAGTTCGGCTCGAATGCGCTGGGTGGTGGGATGGACTCCCGCGCGATTCCCGGCGCGCAGCCCGTCGAGGAGGCCGCACAGGTCATCCTCGACGCCATCGTGCATCCGCGTCCGGAGGTCTACACCCGCGCGCACACGCAAGAGGAGGTCGAGCGCTACTACCACGACGTCGCCGCCTTCGAGCGCGCGCCCGGGCCGGGACCCGGGCGCTGAAGCCTTCGGATGCTTCGTCACTCGTAGCGGAGGGACTCGATGGGGGCCAGGCTCGCGGCGCGGCGTGCGGGCCAGATGCCGAAGAACACACCCACGGTGGCGGAGAAGGCGATGGCCACCACGATGGCCTCGGGGGCGATGACCATGGTCCACCCCATGATGCGCTGGAGCACCGCGGCGCCTCCAATCCCCAGCAAGAGCCCCAGCGTTCCGCCCGCGAGACACAGCACCAGCGACTCGACGAGGAACTGGAGCAGGATGTCCGTGCCCGTGGCTCCCAGCGCCTTGCGGAGGCCAATCTCGCGCGTCCGCTCCGTCACGGACACCAGCATGATGTTCATGATGCCGATGCCTCCCACGAGCAGGGAGATGGCGGCGATGCCCGCGAGCAACAGCGAGAAGGTCTGCGTCGTCTCCTGCACCGTCGCGAGCAGTGAGGCCTGGTCGCGGATGTTGAAGTCCGCCTGCTGCTCGGGGCGGAGGCGGTGCTCGCGCCGCAGCTTCAGGTCGATCTCCGCCATGGCGTTCTCCATGGACTTCTCATCCGACGCCTGCACCGCGATGGAGCGGATGCGGTTGCTGCCCATCACCCGGAACTGCGCGGTGGACAGCGGGATGTAGAGGCTTTCGTCGGGGTTGGAGAAGCCCTGCGAGCCCTTCTCCGCCAGGACCCCGATGACCTCGAAGGGGATGCCTCGGATGCGCACCGTCTCGCCCACGAGCGACGCGGAGTCCCTCAAGCCGAGCTGCGTGCCCGCCAGTGCGCCCAGGACGACCACGCGGCGGCGGCCTCGGTCCTCGTCATCGGAGAACATCCGCCCGGCCGTGAGGTGGGACTCGTTGATGCTGAAGTACGCGGGCCACGTGCCCACCACCGAGAGGTTGGCGTTGCTCGCGCCGTACTCCACCTGGAAGCGCGACTCGATCTCCGGCGCCACGGCCTGGATGTGCTTGGGCTGTGTGCGCAGCGCCTCCGCGTCGTCGATGGTCATCGTGGCCTGACCCCGGCCGAGTCCTCCCGAGAAGCTCTGCCCGGGGCGCACGGTCAGCACGTTCGTTCCCAGCGTCTTGAGCCGTTGCTCGACGGAGCGCTGGGCTCCTTCGCCCAGTGCCACCATGGTGATGACGGCCGCGATGCCGATGACGATTCCGAGCATCGTCAACAGCGACCGCAGCTTGTTGGCGAGGACCGCGTCGAACGCGACCCGGATGATTTCACCCATGACCTGGCCTCCTCATCCCGCCGGTTAACGCCCGCCGCGCATGCCACCACCGCCACCGCCGGCGCCCGGGAACATGCCTCCGGTCGCCTGACGGAACCGCTCGTTCTGCCGCTGCTGTTGCTGCTGGAGCTGCGCCACGGACACGAGCAGGACCTGCTCCCCGGGCTCCAGGCCGCTGAGCACCTCGGAGTTCTCCCAGTCGCTCAGTCCCAGCACCACCTTGCGCGGCTCGGGGCCCGCCTTGCCCTGCACGAACACCAGGCCCGGCCGCGTGCCATCCGTGCCCTGCCGTCCGCCGCGCTGGCGCCGTCCCTCTCCAGCGCCGCCCGGGGTGCCCGCGGCCGCCACGACGTTCTTGCCTTGCGAATCCGTGCCGGTCGCCACGGTGGCTCCCTGGGGCCCCCCGGACGCGGAGGGGGCCAGACTCGGGCCCTTGTTCTCCGGATGACCCGCGGTGGCCTCGCCGCTCGTGGGCGTCGCCGTGTTCTCGGACGGGCCGTTGCCACCGGGCCCGCCACGGCCTCGGCCTTCACCCTTGGCGCCCTGGGGACGCAGCAGCGCGCGCACGGCGTCCTCGGTGAGGCCCACCGCCACCGCGGCGGCTCGGGCGTCTCGCATGCCGACGACCGCGGAGTTGGGGACGGTGATGGCGTCGCGGCGGCTCGAGATTTCGATGGCCACCTCCGCGTTCATTCCCGGGCGCAGCAGTCCGTCGGGATTGTCCAGGCGCACGAGGACGGGGAAGAGGGTGACGTTCTGCTCCACCAGGGCCTGGGGTTCGATCTTCACGACCTCGCCGATGAAGGTGCGGCCAGGGTAGGCCTCCATCGTGACGCGGGCCTTGAGGCCCGAGCGAATCTGTCCCACGTCCGTCTCGTCGACCTTGGCGCGCACCTGCATGATGGACAGGTCCGCCATCTTGAAGAGCGTGCTGCCGCCGGACACGTTCGACGTCGCCGACGCGATGATCTGCCCCGGTTGGATCTGGCGCTCCAGCAGCGTGCCGGAGCTGGGAGCGCGGATGGTGACGTCGCGGCTGCGCTCCTTGGCGAGCTGGAGGTTCGTCTCCGCGCGCACCTTGGCGGCCCTCGCGGTGGCGAAGGCATCCACGGAGGACTCGAACTCCTGCTGCGTGACGTAACCGGACTGGCGCAGCGACTCCATGCGCTGGCGCTGGGCCTCCGTCGTGTTCAGCCGCACGCGCGCGGACTCCAGGTCCGCCTGGGCCTGGGCCAGCGCGTTCTGCACGTCGCGCGGGTCGATCTCCGCGAGCAGCGCGTCCTTCTCCACCTTGTCGCCGGTGTCGAACAGGACGCGGAGCACTTCACCGGACGCCTTGGACTTCACCTCCACCACGCGCAGCGGCTCCACCAGGCCCGCGGACTCCGCGACGACCTCCATGTCCCGGCGCTCCACCGTGGCCAGCGCCGCCGAACGCTCCGCTGTCTTGGGCTGACTCTCCCGCTGGGTGACGTAGACGCCCGCTCCGAGCAGGACCGCCGCGACACCCGTGATGACCCACTTCTTCGCCTTGCTCACGACGTCCTCCAGGTCTTCGTGGCCACGCTGTGCGCGGTCCCACTCAAATCCGCTTCCGCTCGTCCCGCTCGATGACGCCGTCTTTCAAGAACAGCACCCGCTGCGCATGCGCCGCGATGTCCGCCTCGTGCGTGACGAGCATCAGGGTCTGCCCCTGTGAATGCAGCTCTCCGAAGAGGGCCATGATCTCCTCGCCCGTGTGGCTGTCGAGGGCCCCCGTGGGCTCGTCGGCCAGCAGCAGCGCGGGGTGTGTCACCAGCGCGCGGGCAATGGCGACGCGCTGACGTTGACCACCGGAGAGCTCGTTGGGGCGGTGGTCCTTGCGCGCGCCCAGCCCCACCTTCTCCAGCATGGCCGCGGCGCGCTCCAGCCGGACCTTCCGAGGCACGCGGGCGTACACCAGCGGCAGCGCCACGTTGTCGAGGGCGGACGCGCGCGGCAGCAGGTTGAAGCTCTGGAACACGAACCCCAGCTCCCGGTTGCGGATTCGCGCGAGCGCGTTCTCCGTCATGCCCGCCACCGGCTGACCGTTGAGCCAGTACTGACCCGCGCTGGGGATATCCAGGCAGCCGATGAGGTTCATGAAGGTCGACTTGCCGGAGCCCGAGGGCCCCATGACGGCGACGTACTCATTGCGACGGATGGTCAGGTCCACGCCGCGCAGCGCCCGGACGACCTCCGAGCCCATCGTGTAGTCCTTGCGCAGCCCCTCCACGCGGATGACCACGTCCGCGATGTCACGCGCCTCGGTGCCTTGCGTGGCCGTGCTCACAGGGGCCTCCCGGCGAGTGCCTCCAGCTCCGCGCGCGCGATGCGATAGTCGAAGCGGGAGGACACGAGGTTGATCTCCGCCTGCACCAGGCTCTCCTGCGACGTCAGCAGCTCGAGGATGGTGGTGGCGCCCAGGCGGTAGCGCTCCTGCTGCACCTTGAGGTCCTCGCGAGCCACCTCCACCGACTGGCCGGAGAAGGTGATGCGGTCCTCCGCGAGCCGAAGCTGCGCCAGCGCCTGTCCGGCTCCGCTGCGGACCGCGCGTCGCGTGTCGGCGAGCTGGGCCTGCGACACCACTTCCTGGGTGCGCGCGCGCTGCACGCGCTCCTCGCGCAGGAAGCCATCGAAGATGGGATAGGAGACGCCCAGCCGCACCGACCAGCTCGTCCTGCCTCCGTTGAAGCTCGGGTCCTGGTTGAACCAGTCATAGCCCGCGGACAGTCGCACCGTGGGGAGGTAGGTCGCCTTCGCGACGTTCACGCCCGCCTGTGATGCACCCAGGGTGGAGGCCGCGGCGAGCACGTCGGGCGCGTTGGCCTCCAGCTCCGCGACCAGCGCGGCGTCCGTGAGCGTGAGGGGTTTGGGAGCGATGTTCTCATCGGGGCTGGCCTCCACGGGGCCGTCCTCGCCGACGAGGCGCCCCAGCGCGAGCGCCGCCGACGTGCGCTGCGTCTCCGCGGTGCGCAGGGCCTCCTTCGCCGTGGTGCGGTCGAGCTGCGCGCGGAGCAGGTCCGAGCGCGTCGCGGAGCCCACCGCGAGCCGACGCTCGGCGGCGTCCTCGTTCTGCCGGGCCCGCTCGATGCGGGCATTCGCCACTTCCTCGAGCCCCATGGCGCGGAGGACCTCGTAGAACGCGCGCTCCACGGCGAGCACGGCGGCGGCTCGCTGCGCGGTGAGCTGCGCCTGGGCTGCTCCGGACTGCGCGCGGGTCTGCTTGCGCGTGGCGCTCCGCTGTCCTCCCGTGAAGACATTCCACGAGGCGGCCAGGCCCGCGCTGTACGTGTCGTTGGAGCCGGTGACGACGGCGCCCGTCACGGGCTCGATGCGCTCGCTGCTCGCGAGCGAACCCGACGCGCTCGCGGAGAGCGAGGGGATATAGGCGCCCACGGCACTGAGCTCGGCGGCCTCGGCGTTGGTGACGCTGCCCTTGGCCTGCGCCACCTGCGGGTTCGCCTTGAGCGCGCGGGTGATGGCTTCCTCGAGCGTGACGCGCATCACCGTGGGCGCGGCCTCGTCTTTCGGAGGCGCGGGGGCCTGTGGGGCCTCGGGGGCGGGGGCCTGCGCCGTCTGCGTGGGCGCGTCGGCCTGGAGGCGCGCCGTGGGTTGTTCGGCGCGGGCCGTGTTCGAGACGGGCGCCGTCACCATGCCCACGAGGCCGAAGGCCAGCAGGCGCATCCGGTGGGGCCGTCTCTTGAACCACGCTCTCTGGAGCATCGTCATCGCAGCCTTGTCCCGTTGAAGTCCGGTGCACCTGGGGTGTCCGGAGGGCTCGGGATGGGCAATTGCATGTGCCTTGCCAGTGCTCAACCCCCTGAAATCGCATGGATAATCCAGGCGGAGACCGCGGAGGCCGCCGAGGGGCTGCGGATTTCGCACGCGCGGCTGTCAGAGGGCGTCGGGCCGCGAGGGACATTCCGGCGGGAGCGTTGGGCCTCGTGCTTGCACAGGGATGGAGGGACACGGCGGCCAAGGTGCCGTTCCAACCCCTGGAGAGAGGCAAATGGGCTCGACAGCAACCAGGCCATGGGGCGCTCGCGCGGAGAGAGGGCATGACGGAAGGGAGTGCGGATTCCGCACCGTGCATGCAGAGTTCGCAGCGAGCGGAGGAACCTCATGGAGTGGGAGACACCTCGGGAGAGGTCACGACCGATGAGCTTCGTGGCCCGATGGAGGCGGCCCGTGGGGCCGTGGATGCCCTGGGCCCTGGTGGGGCTGATGTGCGCCGTGTTGCTATCGACGGTGCTCTTCATCCGCCGGTCGGCCGTGGAGGCGTCGTCGCTGGTGGTGCGCGGCATGGCGAACGTCCTGATGCACGCCGGGCTGGATGCCTTCCGGGAGGGCACGGGCCCGCCGAGCCAGCAGTCGCTGCGGGCCTTCCTGGAGGCCCACCAGGAGGGCGGCCTCCGGTACGTGGCCATCATCGAGGACGGGCGCGTGCTGACCTCGGTCGGCGAGGGCTCGCTGGGTGAGATTCAAGACGGCGCGCAGCTGCGCATCGAGAAGGGGAAGGGTCGGTTCATCCACCGGCTTCGGAAGCCTCGGCCGGACCCGCAGGCCGCGGTGGCTGGCTCGGAGCCTCCGCCTCCGCCCCCCGAGCCTCGCCGCAACCTGCGCATCGGCTATGAGTTCGAGCCCATCACCGCGCTCGAGCTGACGGACCGCTCCCAGCACCTGCTCGTCATCGCGGTGGTGTCGGTCATGGGCATCCTGGGGTTGACGTTCGCGTTCACGCGCTCGTTGGCGCAGCGCGAGGCCCTGGCGACGGAGCTGGAGCGCGGACGCAGGCTGGCGGCGTTGGGCACGATGTCCGCGGTGCTCGCGCATGAGCTGCGCAATCCGCTGGCGTCACTCAAGGGCCATGCCCAGCTGCTGGCCGAGCGCGTGGAGCGGGACGAAGTGCTGCGCCCCAAGGCGGACCGCATCGTCGGTGAGGCGGTGCGGCTGGAGCAGCTGATGAATGACCTGCTGGCCTTCGTGCGCAGCGGCGAGCTTCGTCGCACGGGGACGGACCCGAACGAGGTGCTGCGCGCGGCGGTGGAGGCGACGGGGGAGACGCGGGTGGAGGCGCACTATCTCCCGGGGCGTGAGCACTGGGAGCTGGATGCGGGGCGCTTCCAGCAGGCGTTGGAGAACGTGCTGCGCAACGCGGTGCAGGTGAGCCCGGATGGGCGGCGCGTGGAGGTGAACGTGGAGCGCGAGGGCACGTCGCTCATCTTCACGGTGCGAGACCATGGCCCTGGCATTCCGAAGGGAGACGAGGAGCGCATCTTCGAGCCCTTCGTCACGGGGCGGCTGCGCGGTGTGGGGCTGGGGTTGGCGATTACTCGCCGCATCGTCGAGCTGCATGGGGGCTCGGTGGTTGCGAGGACTCATGCGGAGGGGGGCGCGGAGTTTCGCCTCACGGTTCCTGCGAGGGGAGTCTGAGTCATGGCGCGAATTCTCGTCGCGGACGATGAGGAGGGCGTGCGCTCGTTCATCGCGGAGGCACTGGAGGTCGAAGGCCACCTGGTGACGACGGCGGCCGACGGAGCCGAGGCCGCGCGACTCCTGGCGAAGCAGGGCGTGGACCTGTTGGTGACGGACCTGCGCATGCCTGGGATGGATGGGCTGACGCTGCTGCGCAAGGTGCGCGAGGAGCAGCCGGACGTGGAGGTCGTCGTCCTGACGGCGGTGGGCTCGGTGGAGAGCGCGGTGTCGGCGATGAAGGCCGGTGCGTTCGAGTACCTGCTCAAGCCCGTGGGGAGTCCGGCGGAGCTGCGGTTGACGGTGGCTCGTGCGCTGGAGCGCCGCGCGCTGCTGAACTTCCGGGCGGAGGCGCGACAGTCCACCGGGTCCGTGGTGTTGAGCTGGGGCTCGCCGGCGATGGGGCCCGTGGTGGAGGCGCTGCGCAAGGTGGCTCCCACTCAGGCCACAGTGTTGTTGGTGGGCGAGAGCGGCACGGGCAAGGAGGTGGCCGCGAGGGCGCTGCACCAGTGGAGTGAGCGCTCCGAGGGGCCCTTCGTCGCGGTCAACTGCGCGGCGCTGACGGAGACGTTGCTGGAGAGCGAGTTGTTCGGCCACGAGAAGGGCGCCTTCACGGGCGCGGTGGCGCAGCGGCGCGGGCGCATCGAGCTGGCTCAGGGCGGGACGTTCTTCCTGGATGAAGTGGGGGAGCTGAAGGCGGAGCTTCAGGCGAAGCTGCTGCGGGTCCTCCAGGAGCGGCGCTTCGAGCGCGTGGGCGGCACGCGGACGCTGGAGGCCGACGTGCGCTGGGTGGCGGCGACGAACCGCGACCTCAAGGCGATGATGGCGCGCGGAGAGTTCCGCGAGGACCTCTACCACCGGCTCGCGGTGTTCCCCATCCGACTGCCGTCCCTGCGCGAGAGGCCCGAGGACCTGGGGCCCTTGGCGGAGCTGTTGCTGCGGCGCATCGGTGACGAGCTGGGGCGTCCGGGGTTGAAGCTGTCCTCGGAGGCGTCGGCGCGGCTGCAGACGTTTCCGTGGCCGGGCAACGTGCGCGAGCTGCGCAATGCGCTGGAGCGGGCGGCCATCCTCGCGGACGGCTCGGTGGTGGAGGCGCGCCATCTCTGGCTCGACGCGACCAGCGCCCCCGAGGCGACGCCCGTTGCCACCGTGGGCGCGCGGCTGCCGGACAAGACGCTGGAGGAATTGGAGCGGATGGCCATCGAGCAGGCCATCGCGGACGAGGGTGGCAACCGCAAGCGGGCCGCGCAGCGACTGGGCATCGGCCTGCGGACGCTCTACGACAAGCTGCGGCGCTACGGGATGCAGTGAGTGGGTGGAGCGCGGAATGATGCCCGCGCCCCATGCTCGGGGCTCGTCACGGAGGGCCGTAGCCCTGGACGCGCGAGTTGAGCTCCACCGCAGTGGCGTAGATCTGCGCCCAGGTGCGGTACTTCAGCTTGGCGCCGAAGCCCTTCTGGTCATTGGCGAAGTGGAACAGGTCCTCGCGGAAGAGGGCGTCGGCGGACTTGCGCGCGTCGTCGCTCAGGGGCGTGCCCTTGCGGTCGTAGTAGCGCAGCAGGTCGTAGCCGTAGTCGTGCGTCTTGGCCGCGGGGTCGAACTCCTTGTCCGGTCCAATCTTGCCGGGCGCGGAGGCGGAGCCGAACGGGTCCTGCATCCGCTGGCCGTGCTTCGTCTGGATGGAGAAGGGCTTGTAGCCCATCACCTTCTCGAAGTCGGCGGGCGGCGGACGGGCACCGGTCAGGTACTCCCGCATCAGCTTGCCGTGGTCCCCGGCCGGGGCCGCACCCACGCGTGCCGCGGCCGTGGTGGCCTTGGTGAACGTGTCCTTCTCGTGCGGACGCACCGTCGCCGCATTGGCGCGCTCGGCGGTCGGCGACTCGGAGCTGGAGGAGACAGGACGGCGGGCCGTGGCTGGGGGCGTGCGAACGATCATGTGTGTTCCCGAGAGAGCCTTCTCTTGTTTTGTCGCAGTTTGTAGGGTGGAAGTTGCGTGGATGTGATTGACGCATCGCGTGACGAGAAGGAGCGGTCGTGGGCAAGGACCTGTATCGCGACGGAATGGCTCGACTGGAGGCAGGGGATACCCAGGAGGCGAGGCGGCTGCTGGAGGCCGCGCTCCACGAGTCGCCGGGGGACGTGAAGGTGATGCACGCGCTGTCCCGGGTCCTGGACGAGGCAGGGGAGCGCGCCCGGGCCGTGGAGTTGCTGGAGCTCGCCCACGCGAAGGCGCCCTCGGAGCCAGGCCCCGCGCGCGACCTGGCGATGGCCCTGCTCGAGCGCGGCGATGACGCCCGGGCCGCACGCGTGGTGGAGCCCGTGCTGGCGGCCCACCCCGAGCATCCTGGCGCGAACCTCGTGCTGGCCCTGGCGCTGGCGAAGACGGACCCGGAGCGGGCACGAGCGCACCTGGCGCCTGTCGGCCGGAGCGCGGATGGCGAGGAGCGCGAGCAGGCGGCGGCGCTGGCGCGCGTGCTGTCGGGACAGTCGCTCTCGCCCGCGTAGGTCGCGAAACGCACGACGGGCGGCATCCCGAAGGACACCGCCCGCCGTGGGCTGCTCAGGATGCGACCTGACTCAGGGCTTCGTGTACTTGATGGTCAGGCTGTAGTTCGCCGTCTGGCTGCCGGCGCCGCGCACCATGACGTACGCGGAGGACTGGCCAGAGGGCACGGTCAGCGTGCACGTCTCGGAGGCGCCGGACGTGTTCGGGCGGCAGTCATACGTGGTGGTGGTGGGCGCCGCGCCGAACCGGACATAGAGGTTCGGGTTGCGCGTGCCCGTCATCGTCACGGTGAAGCTGGTGCCCGGTACCACGCTGTAGGGACCGAAGTTGTCGTTCTCGTTGCGCGTCACCGTGCCCGTCGCCGTCTCCGTCGTCGGCGTGCCCGTGCCACCGCCCGAGTGCGTCCCGGTCAGCGTCACGCCCGAGTAGGTCGTGTACGCGTTGACCATGACGTACCAGGTGCCGGCCTGCGGGTTGTTGAAGGAGCACGTCTCCGCGTTGCCGCTCGCGTACGGACGGCAGTCGTAGGTGCCGGAGTTCGGGACGGCGCCGAAGCGCACGTACAGGTCCGCGTCACCGGTGCCGCCCGTCGTGGTGAAGGTCAGCGTGGGGGAGCCCGCGGGGACCTCCAGCGTGTAGTACTTCTTGTTGCCGGAGCTGCCGGACAGGCCCGTCACCGGGACGCCGTTGGTCAGCGGGTTCGTCACGGGCGGCGGGGGCGGCACGCCCACGGCGAGCCACGCGTTCGTCACCGCCTGCACCGTCGCCGCGTCGTAGCCGAGGTCCTGCGCGGCCTGCACGGTGTACGCCTTGGCCTGCTCGAAGGTGGTGCTGGGGGTGAACAGGTCGGTGTTGGCCTTGTAGAAGATGCGGCCGGCCTTCTCCGGGCCGATGGCGGCCACGGCCTGCGTGGTCTTCCCGCGCGGGTGCGTCCCACCCTTGGAGAGCAGGGCGAAGACGAGGTTGCTGATGCCGGAGCTGTAGTGCACGTCCACGCCGGACGAGTAGTCGCCGTAGAAGTCGAGCGAGACGTCGTCCTTGGCCGGGTCGTCCATGTAGCGCAGGGCGTCGTTGGCGATGCCCGGCGTCCAGATGTCCTCGCCCACCATGAACACGTCGGCGTCCGTGGCCCAGCTGCGCGTCCAGCTCTCGCACACGCCGGCGAAGATGTCGGACATGGACTCGTTGAGGCCGCCGGACTCACCCGAGTAGATGAGGTCCGACTCGGTGTCCGTCACGGCATGGGTCAGCTCGTGGACGGTGACGTCCAGGTCCTTGCCCAGCTCGATGGAGTCGACGCCGTTGCCGTCGCCGTACACCATCTGCGTGCCGTCCCAGTACGCGTTCACGTAGTTGCTGCCGTAGTGGACGGTGCTGATGAGCTGCGCGCCCGCGTTGTCATACGAGTCGCGGTTGAAGAGCGTCTTGTAGCAGTTGTACGTGTTCCCGAGCTGGTCGTAGTTCATGTCCACGTGCGCGTCGCCCGTGGCGGCCTGACCCTCGGAGCGCTTGAGCGTTCCAGGCGTGGTGCTCCCGTTGTTGGCGCTGTACACCCGCCGGTCGAGCGCCGCGTGAATCTGTGGGTGGGTGGCCAGCACGCCGCCGCGCTGGGCGTCGACGTAGACCAGGTCATCCGCCTTGATGTCCTCACGGGTGCCCACCAGCCGCACCTGCCATGCGAGCTTCAGCTCATCGCTGCCGTCGGTGCGCACGTAGACGAGCGTCGGCACGCCCTCGGTGTTGGCGCGCGTGATGGACGTGCCCGCGAGTGCCGCCGAGCGCGCGGCGTCGGAGGCCACGGTCGGCTCCGTGGCGGACGTCGTGCCGCCGCGAGCGGAGCCGTTGGCGGCATAGATGAGGCCATCCGGGTCGGCGTGGAGCACCAGCTCTCCGCCGACGACGGGCCGGCCCTGGTGGAGCTGGCGGAAGCGCAGGTGCTTGCGCCCCTGGGCATCCACATTGGCCCGGCGGAAGACGAGGTCGTCGCCGCGCAGACGGAAGGCTCCGGCGATGTCCGTCAGGGCTTCCCTCGCCTCGGCACCGGAGTCCGCGCGAGCGCGCTGCGCGGAGACACCACTCGGGGACAGCCGCCCCAGCTCACCGCGGATGAGGAAGGGAACACCTTCTTGCCGCCCGAGCACCTCGGCCCCAGGCAACCGCGCCAGCGCGGCCTGGACATCCGCGTCCTTGGCTCCCTCGCTGGGTGCTTCTCCTTCTGGTTGCGCCGCGCTGCAAGCCACGAGACCGGCACCAACCCACGCCAAGCAGAACGTCCTCCAGACGCTGTTTCTCAAGGCACGACCTTTCTGAAGAAGGGGCTCTTTTGTTGCACATGATATGTTCTTGTTTCAAGCGGATAGCTTGTTTTCCTCGTTTCGACATATTTCTCCCGACATGGGGCCACTCCGGTGTCCACTTCCACACGCTGAACGCGAGACAATCATGTCCAAGCCGTGTCTTCGTAGTCTGGTGGTGTTGCTGGTCCTGAGCCTCTTCCTGCCAGGGATGCCAGCCTTTGCGAGGGGCCGGTACTACAATCATTCTGGAAGTATCGAGACAAGCCATCCGTCGTGGATGCGCTGGATCTCCAGCTCGACGAGCCTCGCGGCGCTCTCGCTGCCGGGGACGCACGACACCATGGCGTATCAATCCTATGGGGGAGACCTGACGCAGACGCAGTCCCTGGACTTGCGCACGCAGCTGGACGCGGGGATTCGAGCGGTGGACATCCGGTGTCGACACATCGGGGACCGGTTCACGATTCATCACGGGGTCGTCTACCTGCACGTCAACTTCGACGACGTGCTCCAGACCACCATCCAGTTCTTGCAGGCGAATCCCACCGAGACGGTGGTGATGCGCGTGAAGAAGGAGCACACGGAGGAGGATGTCACCCGGAGCTTCGCGCAGACCTTCGAGTGGTATCGCAATCGTCCGGAGTACAATCCCTATCTCTGGCGTGGCTCGCACGTGCCCACGTTGGGCGAGGTGCGAGGGAAGATTGTCGTCCTGGATGACTTCGGGGGTGGGACGTACGGCATCCCCTGGGGAGCGCTGGACCTCCAGGATGACTGGACGGTGTCGCAGCTCGCGGACATCGACGACAAGTGGAACAAGGTCCGGGCGCACCTGGACAGGACCCAGAGCGGCTCATCGTCGAAGCTGTTCGTGAACTTCCTGAGTGGTTCGTCGGCGATGGCTTATCCCAGACATGTCGCGGGGGGCATCAACATCCTGGGAATCGACTACCGGGGTGTGAATGACTACGCGGTCGACCATCTGGTGGGCGGGTGGGCCCAGCGGGCCGGGGTCATGATGATGGACTTCCCGGGGGCGGGGTTGATTGATGCCATCCTGGCGCTCAACGTCCGGCTGCTGCCGTCGTCCGCGCAGCTCCCGACGGACTTCAATCTCATCTTCAAGAACACGGCGTATACGATTGGCGGAGACGCGGAGTCGCGCTGGTATGGGCTTCAGGCGTTCCTGTCGAACGCCGCGCCGGGGCGGTCCTGGCACTTCATGGCGTTGAAGCGCGAGTGGGCGGGGTGGATGCACCACGAAGGGGCCTTCTACCAGTCCGACTCGATGGATGACTTCACTCACATCGCCTTTCCCTCGCGGACGGTGACGAGCGTGGTGGGGCCCGCGTATCTGGCGGGGTACGTGAATGGCCAGCTCGGGAGTCTCTCGGGTGGTTCAGGAGAGCGGGCCCAGCAGCTCCATGGCCGGTTGAGCTCGCGCTTTCCGTTCCAGCTCTGGTCCGTGGTGGTGAAGCGGACGCCGGGAGGGCTGAGCAACTGGGCGTATGCGGACTACGGCCGGGGCTACAAGGTCTCGTCGGGTGATTACATCTACGCGGTCCAGGGCTACTCGGCCGCGGACGGGGTGTATCTCCATGAGCACGGTCAGCAAGAAGGGAACGTGGTGCAGCTCACGTCCTCCGTGGGGTTCCTGGGCGACCTGGGCTTCAACGACCTGCTCAGCTCCGTGACGGTTCTGGGGCCCTATCAGGCGACGCTGTGCGAGCACTCGTACCAGTCGGGCCGGTGCTTCAACACGTCCCGCAGCGTGACGGACATCAACAGCGTGGCTGGCGGGCCGTGGAATGACGTCATCTCCTCGGTCACCGTCAGCCGCACTGGAGTCCGTTGATGTGGCGCGGGGAAGGTGGCGTCAGAAGGTCATGGCCTCGATGGCCGCGACCATCTTCCCCACGTCGTAGGCGTAGAAGCCCGCCGCGTTGAGGGTGTTGATCTCCCCGACGTAGGGCTGGTGCTGGTGCATGAAGATATCCAGCGCGTAGGCCCGGTCCGGCCCCCAGCGGTCCGCCATCCGCTGGGCGAAGTTCCACACCACGGGCTCGACCTCCGGAGAGGCGAAGACCCGAGCCCCCAGCTTGTATCGCGTCCCCGTGACGACCTGGCCGTCGACGACCACCATCCGGTACTCACTCTGGATGTGTCGAGGCTCGCTGACGGCCACCCAGGTCTCCGCGGTGAGCTGCGGGTACTCCTGGACCGCGAGGACTCCCTCCCGCCAGCGATGGAAGTCCTCCCAGGTGGTGACCATTCCCGAGAAGGCCTTGTCATCCAGGCAGGGGCGGATGAAGAACGGCCCCTCCCGCTCGGACACGTCGGCGAAGCGGCAGACGTGGGCGTCGGCGTTCAACAGGTGCTCGCCGAGGTGCTCGCGCCAGACGCGGAAGTCGAACTGGTCATTGAGGAACGCGCCAGGTGTCCAGCCGCGCTTCCGCGCGTAACGCGTGAGGGTGAGCGAGCCCATGATGACGACGGGGCCCGGGACATCGACGAAGGGCTCCACGCCCCCGTCGAAGGGAATCACCTTCACCCGCGTGTGAGGGATGTCACCGCGCTCCAGGACCTGCACGAGGTCTCGGAAGCCACGCTCGTTGAACAGGTTGTCCTGAATGACCCAGTGCATGTGTATCCCTCGGTGCGAGTGCGCGAGCCGAGACGCTCGCTCCACGCGGGGTCTGACCGCGACTGACGCCGGGCGCGGATTGCCGCGGGATGAGGGGGGCACACCAAGGGAGACGGTGAGCGGGGGCCTCGCTTGCAAAGCCCGTTGCCTGGTCCCAGCACCGTCTCTCCTTTCGTCAGCTCAACTGCGCCTCGGGTTGCGCGGGGACAGCCCCTGAGTAGCTGGCGGGTTGCAGCGGAAGCTGGAACAGGTCCCGGGCGTTGCCGTGGGTGATCTTCCTCCGGTCGAGCTCGCTGATGGGGGCCCGGTCGATCCACGCCGCGGCGGGGGCCGTCTCGGAGTAGGGGTAGTCGACAGAGAACATGATGTGGTCGGCACCGACGGTGAGGATGGCGTTCGTGAGAGCGCTGTCGGAGAAGGTGCCGCTGGTGGTGATCCAGATGTTGTCTGCGAAGTACTCCGGGAGCGTCTTCTTGAGGCGCTTGTCGAAGGGGTTCAGGTTGAACATGTTCTGGGTTCGCCACAGCAGGGCGGGAAGGCCCTCGCCCATGTGCCCGAGAATGAGTTTGCAGCTCGGGAATCGGTCGAAGTGGCCGCCCAGCAGAAGCCGGACAGTGTGCGAAGCGGTCTCCATGCCGAAGCCCCAAGTGGCACCCTTCATTTCGGGGTAGCTGGAGTAGGGCGCGAAGCCACCCGGGAGCGATGGGCGAGGGTGCAGGTAGACCGGGACATCGAGCTCACAGAGCGTCTCCCAGAACCCGTAGAGCGAAGGGTCATCGAGGTAGATGCCGACGTTCGGGTCAGGGGTGTTGGTGTAGCCGTTGATCAACACACCCTTGAAGCCGAGGTCCGTGACTGCTCGACGAGTCTCGGCGCTGGCTTCCGCCCCCGAATGAAGTGCGACAGCGGCGAAGCCAGAGTATCGCTCGGGGTGCTCCGCGATCCGTCCCGCCAGGAAGTCGTTCTCGAGTCGAGCCTGCGCGGCGGCCTCCCTCGGGTCGACGATGCGTTGGATTCCCGGTGCGGTCAGGGAGAGGATCGCGTGAGCGATTCCCGCCTCGTCCATGCTGTGCAGGCGCGCCTCATCGAAGTCGCCGAGGCGGTGGAGAATCGGCCGGTAGTATTCAGTCGTGACGCCACCACCATCGGAGAGCCGGGCAAGGGCGGCTTCGTCGCCGAGCACCCGGGCGACATCGGAGGGGTGAAGATAGGCTTCCTCCAAGGCAATCTTCGGCAAGGGGGTGTTCATTGGGAGGTCTCAGCAGCAAAGAGAGACGCTCGTGAATGGAGAGTCGGAGCGCCATCGAGGTGTCAGCCATGGTTGACAATGTTGATGTGCGGAGGTGTTCCGCCAACATGATGGCGCCGCACCCCGAGGCTGTCTCGGTGTATGGTTTGACGGACGTCGGGTCGACGTTGACTCGCGCGAAGTCAGAGTGCTTGCTCGCGCGAAGAGGGGCGCCCGAGTCATCCCAGACATGTGCCCAGGTGTCCGAAGCCGTGAGCCCCGTGCAGCGGCAGTCCTACCTGGGTGGGTGCGTCGCAAGCCCAAGGCCATTGGGTTTCAAAGGCCCGTGAAACAAAAAAGGCCCTGCTGTCGGGCAGGGCCTTTCAATCCAAGCAGTTGGCGGCTCAGGAGCGCAGCGCCACAACCGTGACGCCGTCGCCGCCCTCGTGGCTCTCGCCCGGGCGATACATGCGGATGTACGGCGAGTTCGCCAGGTAGTCCCGCAGGGCCTGCTTCAGCGCTCCCGTCCCATGGCCGTGGACGATGAGCGCGGCTTCCTCTCCGCTGCGCATGCCCCGGTCCAGGAACGACTCCACCTCCGCGAGCGCGTCGTCCGCGCGCATGCCACGCACGTCGCAGCGGAAGTTCGTCGCTTCCACCTGTGACGGCGCCGCGGTGGCCGCGCGCTTCAAGGCCGCATCCTGCTTCTGCCGCTCCGGGAACTTCGACTGCTGCGGCTTTCGCGAGCGGGAGCCCGACAGCTCCGACGTGGGCACCCGCATCTTCATGGCCCCACCCGCGGACACCACCGCGAAGTCCTCCGCCAGCTCGAGGATCTCCACGTCCCGGCTCAGCCCGGAGTGGTGGACCCACGCGCCGACCTTCAGGTTCACCGGCCCCGGTGCTTCCACCTGGAACAGCTCCGCCTTCGCGGCCTGCGCGCGCTTCTGCGCGTCCTCCGCCCGCTGCAACAGCTGCATCCGAGCCTCCGACAGCGCCTTCTCGTTCTGCTCGGCGCGCAGCTTCGTCAGCAGCTCTCGCACCTCGGCGGCCGCGTGCTCGCTCGCCGCGTGCACGTCCTCGTTGAACTGCATCATCTTCGCGCGGCGCTCGCGCTCGAAGGTCTGCTTCTGCTTCTCCAGGTCCGCGCGCAGCTCCTCGGCTTCCTTCGCCGCTTGCCGTGCCCGCTCCAGCTCCTCGGAGAGCTTGCGTCGCTCCTCCTCGGCCGCGGCCAGGGCCTGGGACAGCGGGCCGCCCGCGTTCATCGTCAGGGTGCGTGCGCGCTCGCACACCCGCTGCGGCAGGCCCACGCGCGCCGCCACCTCGATGGCGGAGGACTGACCCGCCGCGCCCATCTGCAACCGGTACGTCGGCGCCATGCGCTTCGAGTCGAAGCCCACCCGCGCGTTGAGGAAGCGCGGGTCCATGTGCGCCAGGGCCTTGAGCTCCTCCAGGTGCGTGGTCACCAGCGCCACCGCGCCCTTCGCCAGCAGGTCCTCGAGCACCGCGATGGCGATGGCCGCACCCTCGCGAGGGTCCGTGTCCGCGGCGATTTCATCAATCATCACCAGCGAGCCCTCGCCGGCCACCGCGATGATATCCCGCAGCATCACCACGTGAGCGCTGAACGTGGACAGGCCCTGCGCCAGGTCCTGCGAGTCGCCCACCGTGGAGTGCACGGAGCGGTACAGCGGCATCTTCGAGCCTTCCGCCACCGGAATCGGCAGGCCCGCGCGCAGCATCAGCGCGCACAGCCCCACGCCCGTCAGCGTCACCGTCTTGCCGCCCGCGTTGGGGCCCGACACCACCAACGCCTTCGCGACGCCGTTGAGCGTCACGTCGTTGGCCACCACCTCCGTGCCCTTGAGCACCAGGCGGGGATGGCGCAGCAGGCGCAGCTCCAGTTCCGTCACATCCGCGAACGCGGGCGTGGTCGCGTCCAGGTCCGCGGAGAGGATGGCCACGGCCTCGGCCTCGTCCAGCTCCGCCACGGCCTCCAGGCCCTCGATGATGCGGTCCGACTCCCGGCCGAGCTGTTGGCTCAGCTCCTGGAGCACCCGCCGCTCCTCTTCCGTCACCACCGACTGCGCGATGGCCAGGTCGTTGCCCAGGCCCACCATCACCTGCGGCTCCATGAAGAGCGTCTGGCCCGTCTGGCTCGCGTTGTGGACGATGCCGTCGATCTCCGAGCGGTAGTTCGACACCACCGGCACCACGTACCGTCCGTTGCGCAGCGTGTAGTAGTTCTCACGCAGCTTCGAGACGAAGTTCACGTCGTGGAGCATCTCGTCCAGACGCGTCTTGATGCGGCGGTGAAGGCCGCGAGCGCGATCTCGTGCCTCGCGGAGCTCGGGGCTGGCCCGGTCCGAGATCTCACCGTCGGGCTCGAAGCACTGGTCGATTCGCCGCGCCAGCGACTCCAGGATGGGGAGCCTGCGGGCGATGTCCATCAGGCGGGGGACTCGCTCCTTGCGCTCGTCCAGGGCCTCACGAGTGCGGACGAAGGCGAACAGGAGCTGTGCGGCGTCAATCAGCTGCCGCGGCTCCAGGATCCCACCCTTGGCCGCATGCCCCGCGGGGATGCGCAGGTCCACCACGCCGCCGAGGGGGAGGGAGAACTGCTCCTGGGAGAGGGCGCGCGACTCGGCCACCAAGGCCAGCGCCTCCGAGACCTGCTCCGCCGTGTCGTGGAACGGGCGGGCGAGGACTCGCTCCCGTCCTGGCTCGGTCCGACAGCGCTGCGTCAGGGCCCGGAGCACATCCGAGAAACCAAGGTCTTCCAGTGTTTTTTCGGAGATCTGCACGGTCATGGGTTTCATGCGAGGCCGTCCGGCCGTCAAGAGGATCTATTGAGGAGCCGGGCTTGGCTCTGCTATCTGCCGCGCATGCACTGGGTTTTCCTGGTGGCTTGCCTGGCGGGCGCACCCGACGCCACGCGGGCCTCCACCCTGACGCTGGCACAGTCCCAGCCCTCGGCCCCCGCGCCCACGTCGCTCTCCGACGCCCTGGCGCTGGAAGCGGGCGGGGATGACACCGCCGCGCTCCAGGCCGTCGAGGCCCTGGTCCGGGCAAAGCCCCAATGGGAGCTGCCCCGGTTGGAGGCGGCCCGCTTGCTGCTGAAGCTGGGGGGCTCCGTCGACCAGGCCCAGGCCCACCTGGACGTGGCGCTCCAGGTGGCTCCGTCGAATCCGCGCGCCTGGTATCTCCAGGGCCTCCTGTTGGAGGAGCGGGGCCAGCCTCTCCAGGCCGCGCGCGCGTACGAGACGGCGGTGCAGCACCGCGCGTCCTACGAGGAAGCCCGCTTCCGGCTCGGGGGCCTGTGGGTTTCCCAGGGGGACCTGCTCAAGGCGGAGCTCCACTATCGCTACCTGGTCCGACTCAAGCCTGAGTGGGTGCAGGTACGCCTCCAGCTCGCCGAGGTGCTCGAGAAGCAGGAGCGACTCTTGGATGCTGAGACAGAACTTCTCGCGGCGCGGGGCTTTCAGCCGGACAGCCCGTTGGTGCTCCGCCGGCTCGCCGACTTCTACGAGCGGACGGACCGCCCGCAACTGGCGGCGAAGGTGCGCAAGTCCATGGAGCCGCAAGAGAAGCGGCGCATGCGAGCGCTCAAGCCGTCGCGCCGCTGACGGTCGACGTCGCGACGCGTCGTCGCGATTGCACCTCGGAGCGTGGCGCATATGCTGCGCGCGCTTTGAAGACCGCCAACCTCGCCATCGTCTTCACCGACATCAAGGGCTTCACCGAGCGGACCAGTCGGCAGACGCTGGAGGAGAACCAGCGCCTGCTGCACGTCCACGGTGCCTTGCTGCAACCGCTCTTCAAGGCGTTTGGTGGACGCATCGTCAAATCCATCGGTGACGCGTTCCTCGTCACGTTCGAGTCGCCCACCCAGGCGGTCCTCAGCGGCGTCGCCATCCAGGACCGCCTCTGGCACCACAACCGGGGCGCGCCCGAGTCGGAGCAGATCCAGGTCCGCGTCGCCATCAACGTCGGCGAGGTGCGGCTGGAGGGCAACGACGTCTTCGGCGAGCCGGTGAACATCGCCGCCCGAGTGGAGGGACTCGCCGAGGCGGGCGAGGTGTACTTCACCGAGGCCGTCTACCTGGCGATGAACAAGGCGGAGGTGCCCTCGCGAGAGGTCGGCTCCTTCGAGCTCAAGGGCATCCCCGGCCGCATCCGCGTCTTCCACGTCCCGCGCGCGCCCTATCGGGTGGAGGCGCCGCAGCCGGGCGCCGTCGCGGAGGCCCCTGGCGCCGAGTCGGTTCCGCCTTACGGAAACCTGGGCCTGTCGCGCGTGCCGGAGTCCGCGCTGGGCATGCCGTCGGGAGAGTTCGCGCAGATTGGCCAGATGGCCGCGGCCCTGGGCCAGCGCGCCGCCGCGGGTGCGGTGGTATTGGGACAACAGGCCTCCGTGCTGGGACGTCAGGCTCGGACGGCGGGGGGCTCGCTCCTCACGCGGCTGGAGCAGTCGCTGCCGCCCGGAGGACGACTCGCGGGCGCGCTGCGCTCCCTGGCGCCGCATGGGAGGGCCTTGTGGGTGGTGGGCGCGCTGGCGGTGTTCGCGGGCGTGGGTGTGCTGGCGTTCGGGGGTGGGGCCACGATGCGGGCCATCTCCTCGGTGGAGAAGGCGCCCAAGGCGGAGCGCGACCCCTTGGTGAAGGAAGCGCGCAAGCTCATCGCCGAGGTCGAGGACCAGGGCCGCCGGCTCTATCTGCAGGGGCGTCTGGACGAGGCGATGGAGAACACGCGCCGGGCCATCGACGACTACGCGCGCGCGGTGCGGGCGGGCAACGGCGACGCGGAGGACCGCATCATCGACCTGCTCTCGCATTCCTCGTGCGGCGTGCGCGTCGCGGCGGTGGATGCCGTGCGCTCGCTGAAGATGGTGAGCGCGCTGGGCGAGCTGGAGGATCTGGCCGATGATGGCGGGGCGGATGATGGCTCGGGCGGCTTCCTGGGGATGGGGAAGTGCGACTCGAAGTCCCATGCGCAGAACGTGCTCAAGAGCTTCAAGGATTGAGGGGCCCGTCTTCGAGCGCCTCGTGAGGAAGGACGCACCGTGACGAAGGTGAAGACGGGACTGGACGTGTGGGCGGAGCAGGGCTTCTCGGCGCTGAAGGGCAAGCGCGTGGGCGCCATCGTCAATCCCACCAGCGTGGACTCGCGCTTCCGCCACCTGGCGGATCTGCTGGCCCAGGCGCCGGGCGTGACGTTGAGCGCGCTGTTCGGTCCGGAGCACGGCATCCGCGGTGAGGCCCAGTACATGGTGGCCGTGGACGAGGCGAGAGACCGTCGCACGAACGTCCCCGTCTACAGCCTCTACGGCTCCACCTTCGAGTCGCTGTCCCCGCGCATCGAGTCGCTGAAGGGCCTGGACGCGCTCGTCTTCGACATCCAGGACGTGGGTTCCCGCTACTACACCTACGTCTACACGATGGCGCTGGCCATGAAGGTGGCCGCGAAGGCGGGGGTGCCGTTCTACGTGCTGGACCGTCCCAATCCCCTCAACGGTCAGGCGATGGAAGGCAACCTGGTGGGGGAGGGCTTCCGCTCCTTCGTGGGCCTGTACGCGCTGCCCAACCGCCACGGCATGACGGCCGGGGAGCTCGCGCGGATGTTCAACGCGCAAGAGGGCTTCGGCTGCGCGCTGACGGTGGTGCCTTGTGAGGGCTGGCGCCGCGAGCACTTCTGGTCCGACACGGGCCTGCCGTTCATCTCGCCGTCCCCCAACATGCCCACGCCGGACACCGCGCTGGTGTACCCGGGGATATGCCTGGGCGAGGGCACCAACGTCTCCGAGGGGCGCGGGACGTGCCGACCCTTCGAGCAGTTCGGTGCCCCCTGGGTGGATTCGGACGCACTGCTCTCGCGGCTCGCGAAGGAAGACCTGCCGGGGGTGGCGTTCCGCGCGGTGGGCTTCACGCCGACGTTCGACAAGTACCGGGGCGAGTCCTGCACGGGCGCGTTCATCCACGTCACGGACCGGCGGGCGTACCAGCCGCTGCGCACGGGCATCGCCCTCTTCCAGGCGCTCCATGACATCGGCCCCGGGAAGTTCGCCTGGCGCGCGGATGCGTACGAGTTCGTGGAGGACGTGCCCGCGTTCGACCTGCTGTGCGGGACGGACCAGGTGCGCCGGGGCATCGAAGAGGGCTGGAGCCTGGAGCGCCTCATGGAGGGTTTCTCCGCGCAGACCGAGCGCTTCGCCAAGCAACGGGAGCCCTACCTGCTGTACGCTTGAGCGTGGGACCTTCCACGTGATTGGCGTCTTCTCCGACAGCCACGGCGACCTTCAAGCCTTCGATGCGGCCTATGAGCTGCTTCGCTCCCTTGGGGCGCGGCGCTTCCTCTTCACGGGCGCGCGCTACACGGACCTGGATGAGTGGCTGCTCTGGCGGCGGCAGAAGAGCCGGGGCGGGCGCGAGTACTCGGACGCCGACTTCCTCGCGGACGTGAGCCAGTGGCTGGGCAGCCAGGACGCGCTGCCTCGCACTCCGGCGCGCGCGGCGGCCCCGGCGGACGTGGTCTCGGAAGAGGACCGGCGGCTCGTGATGGAGCGCTTCGTGCGTGTGCCGGAGCGCGAGTCCCTCCAGTACCGGGACCCCTCCATCAACAACAAGGCGATGGACCTCCTGGGCGACACGCTGTGCTGCGTGGTGCATGACAAGAATGACCTGACGCGCGAGGACCTGCTGAACGCGCTCGTCTTCATCCACGGCAAGGACTCCGAGCCCAAGGTCGTCCAGATTGGTCCCCGCTACTTCCTGACGCCGGGGCGGCTGGTGGGCGCCGCCGAGCAGACCTGCGGGTTGTTGGAGAAGGGAGACCGGGACCTGCGCTTCTCCGCGTACCGGCTGGATGGTCACAGGGTGCTGGAGCCGCGGCCTCTGGTATTGGATAAGAAGTCCCCGAAGCTGACTTTGAAGTGATGTGAGGCCCTGACGTGCAGGTCGCGCTGCTTGGAGGCTCGTTCAATCCGCCGCACGTGGGGCACCTGATGGCCGCCGCCTACGTGCACGCCACCCAGGGTGTCGACGAGGTGTGGCTCATGCCGTCCTCGCAGCACCCGTTCGGCAAGCAGATGGAGTCCTTCGAGCACCGGGTCGCCATGTGTGACGCCATGTGCCGGGAGACCTCGGGCTGGCTGAAGACGACGCAGGTGGAGCGCGAGCCGGGCCTGTCGGGCCGCACGGTGGATACGCTCGCCCTGCTGGTCCAGCGCTATCCGGACGTGAAGTGGTCGCTCATCATCGGCAGCGACATCCTGAAGGACCTGCCGCACTGGAAGGACTTCCACCGCATCGAGGAGATGGCCCGCGTCATCGTGCTCTATCGCGCGGGCTATCCCGCGCCGGACACGGTGGGCCCGCCCCTGGCAGAGGTGTCCTCCACCGCGATTCGCGAGCAGTTCGCGCGAGGCGCGGAGCCATCGGACCTGGTGCCCTCCGGTGTCCTGGCCCATGCCCGCGCGGCCGGGCTGTATGGCCTGGGCCGCGCGAAGTAGGACCCGCTACAGCCCGAGCCCCACGAGGTGCAGGTCTCCCAGCCCGTCCTTCGTCGGGTAGCGCCGGGCGAACTGGTAGAAGAGGGAGAGGGGCACGGACTGGCCCATGGTGAACTGGAGCGCGACGTTGGCGCCGAACGCACCGTGATTGTCGCGGTTGTCCGTGCGAGCCAGCGTCCCGAACACCTCGAGCTGCAGGTTGCTCACGAAGAGCGAGGGGAGCAGCCACACGGTGGACGCCCAGCCGTGGTCCACGACGAAGCGATAGCGGTACGTGGCTCCGCCGATGAGCACGTTCCGGGCGCGAATCGTGTGGTCCTCGTAGCCGCGCAGGTACTCGCTGAAGGCGACGCCTGGCTGGAGCCGCAGCGGAAGTCCTTGGGTCTCCGTCGAGCGGCGGTTCGTGTACCAGACCTGTCCCGCATTGAGTCCACCCACCTCGAGGAGCTTCGCGGGCGCACCGGGCAGGTAGCGGCCGACGGCGGAGAGCTGGATGTGGTCCTCTCCGAGCTTCCAGCCGCTGAAGAACCCATCCACGGCCAGGCGCACGTCGCCCATTGTCGAGTCGCTGGCGAACGCTCGCGGATAGATGGCCCCGCTCATCGAGAGTCCGAGACCTCGCTGGAGCCCTCCGTACGACGTGGCGTCTCCCGCGAAGTACGACGCGGCGATCTCGGGTCCAATCAACCGCGTGATGAGCTTGGGGAACGTGCCGACGGCGTCGTACTCGCGACGCAGGGCCAGCAGTCCGATGCTCACGGGCGTCGTCCAGAACGTGCGCGAGGCGATGGCCACGGCCTGGAGGTCCGTCCGGTCATTCTCCCGCACCCGCGAGAACGAGGCCTGCACGTACCACGGCGCGAGCTGCGCGTTGCCGTACGCGAGGGAGAGCGTGGGCTGTTCGTCCCGGGAGCTGTAGTCGAACGACAGGGCGTAGGAATGGAACCCCAGCCGGTCCTTCCCGGAGAGCACCACGCCGCCGTAGAGCAGCAAGTCGTCCTGGTCCTTGTCCTTGTCGGTGTCCTCCGTGTTCGCGGCCACCCAGAGATAGGGGACACGCAGCTCGGGGATGAGCAGCCCCTCCAGTGACGAGTACGGCTCGTCGGAGAGCACCTCCACGGCCTTGCCGGGGTCGGGCGGCGGAGCGACGACAGGGGCCTCGAGTCCACTCGTGATGGGGCTCGGCGGGGGGGCCTCCGCGAGTGACGGAGCGGACACCACCGGAGCGTCTGGCGGAGGCGCGGGGAAGGACTCGAACTCACCCGAGGGGGACTCCGCGGGTGCTCCGGGTGACGTGCCTGGTGCGGGTTGCGTGGACGGAGCTGCTGTCCCGGGGCTCGCGGAGGCGGGCGGTCCCGGGAAGGCCACGAGCTCTTCGGGCGTGAGCGTCGCGGGCACTGGCTCCGGGGGCGCAGGCGTCGAAGGTTCGGGGGCGGGGACCTCCGTGAGCGGGGGAGGGCTCATGGGCTCATCGAGCGCAGCCGGAGGGACGGGCTCTGGCGGCGCGGTCACGAGGGCCGGGGGCTCGGGGGGCTTCTTCTCGGGGATGGGAATCAGTGGCGCGCGGTCGATGGTGAACGACGCGCCATCCCGATTCAGGAACGCCACCTCACCCGGGCCCATGGGACTCACGTCCATCACGAGGAAGGGCGCGTCGGTGATGCGCGCCGTCTCTCGCGTGGAGACGTTCATCGTGTGGACCTGGAGCCGCCCCAGGTGTTCGCGCAGGAACACGATGTGCTCCGCGTCCAGCCACCTCGGCGAGTAGTTGAACAATCCGTCGCGCGTCAGCCAGCGCAGGCCGCCATCCGCCTCGCGCAGGGCCAGGTCCCAGCCGTCCGCTCCCTCCATGGGGAACACCATCCGCGCGCCATCGGGCGAGATCGCCGGAGGACCCACGGGGGCACTGGCATCGAACCGGGTGAGCTGCTCCTGCTTCCCCGACTCCAGCTCGAGCCGCATGAGGTTGGCGGTGTCTCCGTCGATGTGGACATAGACATACGCCGAGTCGTCCGGAGTGATGCTCCCGCCCATGCCCTTCACGTCGTCCCAGACACGCGCCACGTCGCCGGTGCCCGCGTCCACGCGCCACAGCTTCGCGTCGTAGGCACCCACGGCGTTCACATCCGCCATCACCAGGTACAGCCATCGCCCGTCGGTGCTGAAGGACATGCCGCTGACCAGCGTGGGAGAGCCCAGCACCCAGCGGCGGAAGGGCAGCAGCTCCACCAGCGGACGCTCGAAGCGCACCCGGCCATCCGCATCGCGCACCGTCAGCCGCGAGTACGTCTTGCGCCCGACGCTCACCAGCGCCGTCGCACCCGAGGCGGGATGCGAGGCGAGGCGCGAGAAGTACCCCGCGTCGCGCACCCAGACCTGCTGCGTCTCCGGACGCTCCCGCGGAATCAACTGCTCACGCAGGTCCCGGGTGAAGTCGGCGAACAGCGAGCCGATGTCCTTCCCGTAGACGCTCTTGAAGCGCAGCGTGACGCCGAACGGGGAGAAGATGCTGCTGCCCTGGTTGTCCACCAGCTTCCACAGCTTCGCCTCGCCGTACTTCGTGGCCAGGTACTCCACGAAGTGCATGCCCGTGAGGTAGTTCCCGCCGAACGGGTCCAGCTCCCGGTTCTCCGGAGACAGGAACCCCGGGTCCATCCGCCCTTCGCGCGCCTGCACCACCGAGTCGAACCAACCCCGCCACACGGGGCTGTGCGGACGTCCGGTGTCCTTGCCGAAGCGGCCCTCGTAGTACGTGGCCAGTCCCTCCAGGAACCAGGACTCGGTGAACATGTTGGGTTGGAACAGGCCCCCCGTGAAGGTGTTGAGGAACCCCCAGAGCCCGTTGGTCTGCTGGAGCTGGACGTAGTGCACGGCCTCGTGACAGGCCACGTCCCCGACGTCCACTTCGCCCAGGCCGAAGAAGTGGAACAGCTCCAGGGACATGTGCGAGGGCATCACCATCTGCTGCGGCGTGCTCGCGAGGTCCGGCACCACGTACGCGTTGTTGAAGTCCGCGCTCGTCAGGTACACGAGGAGCTTGTCCCGAGGTGTCTTGCGCCACGTGTCCTCACGCAGCCGCGCGACGCACCCCTCCAGTCGGGCCGCCATCCTCAGCGCGGGGCCCTTGAGGTGCTCCGGGTAGTAGAGCTCCAGGGACTCCGTCGTCAGCTTCCGCATGGAGTCGCGGGCGAAGGACGTCTGGATGTCTTGGGGAAAACGGGGTGCGACGGAGGCGCACCCCCAGGTTGTCAGCAGAAGACAGGCGATCCAGGCATGCCGGAGAAGAAGCCGGCGGGAAGCAGGCATACGCGCCATCCTACTGGCCACAATTCATAGCCACGAACGCGTTTTTCACGGTAAGGGGAGGGCCACCGCTTCCCCCTTGATTTTGGATTCCTTCATGTCCCAACCGGATCCCCAGGCACATCCTGTTCCCCAGCATGTCCACCAGGCGCAGCTCCAGGTCGCCGCGGCCATCGAGAAGGCCGAAGGCAAGCCCGTCGACCTGCTCAAGGCTCCGTGGGCGGACGTGGAGAAGTCCGTGGTCAAGGTGCTGGGGGGCCCCTTCCAGGTGAACAACCCCGAGCACCAGACGGTGGCCCTGGGGGTTGCGGGCGCGTTCGCCATGCGCCTCATCATGGAGCACCAGGCCTTCTGGTTCCCCAACCGGGACTCCCCCGAGGGCGCGACGCTGGGCTTCCCCGAGGCCATCATCATGCTGTCGCCCTTTGGCGCGGCCATGGATGCACTGAGTCAAGCCAAGCTGGGCCGCCTGGAGGACCTGGCGGCCGACATCCGCCGCTCGCTGGGGCAGGCGCGCTTCGGGACGAACCCGGCCCAGGCCCTGGGTGGGCAGGCGCAGAAGCTGACGCCGGTGGACTACCAGCGGCTGTTTGATCCGGGCTTCCTCCAGTTCGTCGTCGTGGACGCGAAGAAGGCGACCACCACGCTGGAGACCAAGCCGGACGTGCTGGCGCGCGACGTGCGCAACGCCCTGAACCGCGCGCAGGACCTCCCGGCGGAGGCCCGTCAGCAGTTCGAGGGGCAGATTGTGCAGTCCCTCCAGCGCCTGGACCCGAGCAAGTCGCTCATCGAGCAGGCCGAGCGCGCCCCGCGCCTGGCGGAGCTGATGGTGCACCTGTTCGCCACGGTGAACGGCACGGGCTCAGCGCCCGAGGACTTCTGGCACGACATCGTGCTGCCGCTGCTCTTCATCGGCACGCCGACGTCCTTCCCGCCGCTGGATGAGGAAGAGCTGGAGCTGTACCGCCAGGGCGCGGATCCGCTGCCCCTGTTCGTGGACGTGGTGCCGCACGCGCACCCGGCTCCGGACGAGGGCCTGCTGGGGGCGTTCGAGATGGGCGAGATTGGCCTGCTGCACCCGGGCTTCGCTCGGGTCGGCGCGCTGCGGCTCATCCGCATCGACGCCACGCGCATCAAGCCCATCCTCGCGGGCTTCGACGCGAACAAGCTCGGCGCGACCATCAAGGGCTTCGGCGACGCCGTCGCGAAGGCGGCGGGCAAGCCGGCCAACGACACGGCGCAGGGCAAGGAGATGCTGCACGCCTCGCTCACGCTGCTGTCGGACCTCCAGCGGGGCGTGGCGACCGGTCA